>NZ_CP040786.1:2751846-3103693 GCF_021922925.1 Clavibacter phaseoli | reverse complement strand
GGTCGATGATCGCCCGGGCCGACTGCGCCTTCGTGGCGGCCTGGTTGATCGTGATGGTCTTCTTGTCGTTCAGCTTCATGATGTCGGGCCGGTTCGCCTTCAGCGCCGTGAAGGAGTCGAGCATCGGCACGAAGTCGTAGGTGCTGTTCGACGGGTAGGGCGCGTCGAGCGTGGCCCGGTCGAAGGGCGCGATGGCCGGGGCGGTGGCGGTCGCGGTGGGCGCGTCGGCGGCGGTCGCGGCGGTGACGCCGGTGCCGGTGAGCAGCAGGCCGAGGATCGCGGTGGTCGACAGCAGCGTCGCGGTGCGGGCGCGGGGACGCCGGAACGGGGTGGGGATGATCGTGCCTCTCGTCGGACGGGCGGGCGGCCGTGCGGCCTCCGGCACCGTAGGCATCGTGCGTGGCGCGGAACCGTCCGGGAGGTGGAGCGGAGGTGGCCGGGCGGTGCGCCCGCCCGGCCGCCCGCCTCAGCCGCGCGACCTTGGGACCATCTGCCGGGTCCAGGGCTCGAGCGTCATGCCGCCGCCCGCGCGGATCCGGTCGACGGATCCGTCGGGACCGCGGTCGGCCGTGACCTCCTCGCCGACGGATCCGAACCCGTCGCCCTCGACGATGCGCGCCGAGGAGTCGCCCGTGCGCTCGAGCACGTCCACGGAGTCGAGCGGGTGCTCGGCGGTCGGGTCGATGCGGAGGAGGCGGTCGCCGACCACCTGGAGGTCCTGCATCCCCCACATGTTGGCGAAGCGGCCCGTGAAGGGCGCGTCGACCGCGGCGCGCTCCTCATCGGTGGCGGCGGAGTCGGCGAGGAGCAGCTCGAGGATGCCCGTGCTGAGCGCGCTCGCCGGGCCGTCGATCGCGTTCGTCAGGACGGTGACCGCCCAGCCGCTCACGGGATCCACCGCCGTGCGCGTGATGTGGCCGGGGTACCCGCCCGAGTGGCCGAGGACGGTGGCCTCGTGGGCGCCGGATCCGACGCGCTCGATGATGAGGCCGTAGCCGTAGCGGCGGGTGCCGGCCGGATCCGCGCTGGACGCGTAGCGCGGCCGCTGCTGGACGCGCTTCGACGCGGCCGTGAGGAGCCGCTCGTCGTCGGGCAGCACGAGCGCGGAGAAGAAGGACACGAGCTCGGACGCGGTGCTCGTGACGCCGGTGGCGGCGGCCATCGCGCGCGTGTCGACGTGCGGGAGGACGGTGCGCTCGCGGGAGGTGCGGAGCGAGGTGCTCGCCGCCGCGTACTCGTCCGCGCGCGCGGGGACGTGCTCGGCCGTGGTGTCGCGGAGGCCGAGCGGGGCGGCGATCCGCTCGGCGAGGTAGTCGGCGTAGGACAGGCCCGACGCCGACTCGACGACGAGGCCGAGCAGCGCGTAGCCGACGTTCGAGTAGTTGAACGCGGTGTCGGGCGCGACCTTGGCGACGCCGGGCGACGTCGCGATGGCGAGGAGGTGGGCGCGGTCGGGGAACGGGCCGGAGTGCTGCCAGAAGTCGCCGTCGGGGCCGTCGCGGAGGACGCCCGCGCCGTGCTCGAGGAGGGAGGCGACGGTGACGCCGGCGAGCTCGGATCCTGCCTCTGCCAGCTCGGGCACGTGCTGGCCGAGGGTGTCGTCGAGGCGGAGGGCGCCCCGCTCGGCGAGCTGGAGGATCGCGGTCGCCGTGAACGACTTGGAGTGCGACGCGACCCGGAACAGGTGCGCGGGCGTGAGCGGCGCCTCGGCGGTGGGATCCGCGACGCCGAACGCCTCGGACAGCACGACCTCGCCGTGCCGGGCGATGGCGACCTGGGCGCCGGGGACGCGGGTCTGCCAGACGCGGTGGTCGAGCCAGGTGCGGACGTAGTCGAGGATCTCGGTCATGGCGCCTCCGGGGCGTGTCGGGGGGTGGCGTCCTCGTAGACGGCGACGAGGCGGTCGAGGAAGTCCTGCACGGTAGCGCGATCCGCGTCGCCCATGCTCGCGATCACCTCCTCGATGCCGGTGATGACCGGCATGACGGCCGCATGCGCCGCCTCGGAGGAGCGGTCGGCGGCGGTGACGACGAGCTTGCGGCCGTCGCTCGGGTGCCGCTCGCGGTGCGCGTGCCCGGCGGCCTCCAGCCGGTTGAGCACGAGGCTCATGGCGGCGGTCGAGATGCCGAGCCGGCCGGCGAGCTCGGTGGGCGTCGTGGGACCGGCGGTGACGAGGTGGTCCAGCGCGGCGAGTCCCATGGCGTCGACGGCGAGGGTGCGCTGGATGCTGCGCTCGAACGCCTGCTGCGCGAGCGTGACGCGGCGGAGGCGCGAGCGGACGCCGTCGCCGAGGGGCGGGAGGGCGTCGACCGCGGCGGGGTCGGCGGCCGCGGCTTCGGGATCCGGCTTCCGGGTGGGCATGCGTCGATGATAGTGCGCTAGATTGCCAATCTCATTGACTATCAAGGAACGAGACGACATGACCGCACGACGCGTCCTCATCTCCGGCGCGAGCATCGCCGGCCCCGCGCTCGCCGTCTGGCTGCACCGCTACGGCATCGACACCGTGATCGTGGAGCGCGCGCCCGAGCTCCGCCGCGGCGGCCAGAACGTCGACGTGCGCGGCGCCGGCCGCGAGGTCGCCCGGCGGATGGGCGTCGAGGACGCGATCCGCGCCGCGACCACGGGCGAGGTCGGCACGCGCTTCGTCCGGCCCGACGGCGGCGCGATCGCCGAGTTCCCGGCCGGTCGCAGCGACTCGGGCGGCGCGACCGCGGAGCTCGAGATCCTGCGCGGCGACCTCGCCCAGCTGCTCGTCGACCGCACGGCAGGCGCCACGGAGTACCGCTTCGACGACCGGATCACGGGGATCCGCGAGGAGCGCGACGGCGTCACGGTGTCGTTCGCGCGGGCCGCCGACGAGCGGTTCGACCTCGTGGTGGCGGCCGACGGCATCGGGTCGAGCACCCGGCGGCTGGTCTTCGGCGACGAGCCCGTGATCCGCTCGCTCGGGCTCGAGACGAGCTACGCCACCATCCCGCGCACGGCGGCGGACGACGACTGGTGGCGCTGGTACGTCGCGCGCGGCGGCCGGTCGATCGGCCTGCGGCCCGACCCGCACGGCACGATCCGGGCGTCGCTCTCCACGCTCGTGGATCCCGCGGCAGGACGCGACGCGAGCCGCCGCCCGGTCGAGGAGCAGCGGGCCCGCCTGCGCGAGCGCTTCGCCGACGCCGGGTGGGAGGCCGCGCGCGTGCTCGACGGGTTCGACCGGGCCGACGACCTCTACTACGAGTCGATCGGGCAGGTGCACGCGCCGCGGTGGGCGTCCGGGCGGGTCGCGCTCGTGGGCGACGCCGCGTACTGCGCCTCGCCCGTGAGCGGCATGGGCACGAGCCTGTCGCTCGCGGGCGCGTACGTGCTCGCCGGCGAGCTGGCCGCGCACGTCGACCACCGCGACGCGTTCCGCGGCTACGAGCGGATCATGCGGCCGTACGTCGAGCAGGCGCAGCAGCTGCCGCCGGGCACGCCGCGGCTCGCGCACCCCCGCTCCGCCGCCGGCGTCGCGGCGTTCGGCCTCGCGGTGCGGGCGGCCTCCACGCCCGTCGCGTCCCGCATCGGGCGGCGCTTCATGGAGCCGCCGGCCGACCGCATCGACCTCCCGGAGTACGCGCACCTGGAGCGCTGACGGGAGGGGTATCCGCCGGGCGAACCTCCGGCGCTCCCCGCTGGGGGCCGCCTGGGCGCGCGGGACACCGCCGCCGCCGGACCCGTCTCCTCCATGACGCACCCGTGCGTCATGGAGGAGGAGCGGACATGCACGAGACGACCCGAGGATCCCGGGACGAGGCCGGACGATGAGCGCGCGCGTGAACGGGGCCATGCGCCGGCGCCGCCCGCGGGCCGTCTGGGCCGCGACGCTCACGGGCGCCATCGTGTCCGCGGTCGTGGTCGTCGGCGTGCTGCTGCCCGTGCTCGGGCTCATCGGCGCCGCGGACGCGACCACCGCGGGCCAGCTCGATGTGCCCGTCGGCCTGATCGCCCTCGGCATCGTGATCTCGCTCGTCGTCGGCCTCGCGATGCTCGCGATCGCGGCCATGACCCGCAGCGGCGTCGTCGCCTGGGTCGCCGCGGTGTCGGCCGTGGTCGCGACCCTCGTCGGATCCGCGTGGCCGCTCGTCGCCACCACCATCGCGAGCGTCGACCAGGTGCAGGACGCGATCCCGTTCGTGCAGGACCTCATCGGCCGGGTGCTCGGCGGCTGACGCCCTCGCCCGGACGCACGAGCGGCCGCCGACCCGAGGGTCGGCGGCCGCTCGTGGTGGAGGGGGACTACTCGCGGACGAGCACCAGCTCGGAGAGCGGCAGGCGCGTGCGCGGCGCGGTCTCGCGCTCGGCGAGCGGGCCCTCGAGCGCGTCGGCGGGCGCGACCGTGCCGACGGCCGTGACGGTGAGCGGCTGCAGGTTCTCGGGCAGGTCGAACGCGGCGGACAGCTTGTCGAACTCGACGCCGGCCATCTGGTGCGTGTGCAGGCCCTCGGCCTGCGCCTGCACGGAGAGGTGGGCGACGGCCTGGCCGAGGTCGTACGCGGCGTAGGGGCGCTTCTCGCCCTCGACCGTGGAGGTCTCGGCGATCGCGACGACGAGCGCCGAGGCGTTCACGGCCCAGGCGGCGTTGAAGCCGACGAGCGCGTCGACGATCGTGTCGAACGCGTGCGTGCCACGGCGGGCGACGATGAAGCGGCGCGGCTGCTGGTTGCTGCCGGACGGGGCCCAGCGCGCGGCCTCGAGCAACGCGTCGAGCTGCTGGTCGGAGACGGTGGCGTCCTTGTCGAAGGAGCGCGGGCTCCAGCGGGCGTCGAGCTCGCGCACGATCGGCACGGCGGTGTCGGCGGTGCGGGCGGTGGAGGGGGCGGTGGCGTCCTCGGTGAGGGTCATGGCGGTTCCTTCGGTCGATGTCGGGAAGGCGGCACTCCGTCGGGCCTCGCGGATCACAATGCGGGACGCCGCCCGGCTATTCCTGCGTGACGCGGGCGGCGTCCTCGCGCGTGACGCGCCTACTCCGCGAGCGGGTCGCGCACCTCCTCGAAGCGGCCGGACTCCGCCGAGCGGCCGGCCGCCTCCATCAGCGCGAGGCTGCCGAGGTTGTCGCGGCCGCTCGTCTCGGGCGGCGGGCCGCCGAGGATGGAGAGGGCGAAGGCGCGCAGGCCCGCGGCGCGGCCGATGAGCGGCAGCGTCTCGAGGTCGAGCGCGCGCTCGGCGCCGTCGGCGTCGCGGATCCCGACCCGGTCGGCCGAGGCGCCGTCCCCGCCGCGGCTCGTGAAGGTCAGCTCGCCGTCCTCGCCGGAGATGCGCCACTCGCCCGCCCACGGCGTGACGGGTCCGCGGTGCAGCCAGCTGCCGCGGTAGTCGACGACCAGGCCGCCCTCCAGCTCGATGACCATGGAGGCGACCGCCGGGTCGCGGTAGTGGCTGAACGACGGGTTGCTCGTGCGCGCGAACACGCGGACGGCCTCGCGACCCGTGACCATGCGGATCAGGTCGAAGTGGTGGATCGCCATGTCGTTGATGATCGGCTGCGGGAACCGGTAGTGCGGGTAGTCGTCGGGCTCGTCGTTGTCCCACTGGCGGAAGTCGATCGCGATGGTCGCGACCTCGCCGAGCGCGTCGGCCGCGAGCAGCTCGCGCACGCGGCGCGGGGCCGGGTACCAGCGGTAGTTCTGGCTGACCTGCACGATGCGCCCGAGCTCCTCACCGCGGCGGACCACGGCGGCGGCCTCGGCGGTCGAGTTCGCGAAGGGCTTCTCGACGATCACGTGCTTGCCCGCCGCGAGCGCCTCCAGCGCGAGCGGCGCGTGCGTGACGGCAGGGGCCGTGACGATGACGGCGTCCGCCTCCACCGCGGCGAGCGCGTCGGCGAGCGAGGCGAACGCGGCGGAGTCGGGGAGGCCGAGCAGCGCGCGCACCCTCTCGCGGGTGGGCTCGCTCGGATCCACGATCGCGGCCACCTCGATCTCGGCGACGGCCGGCACGGCGTTGCGCGCCCAGTCGCCGCCCCAGCCGCCGAGGCCGACGTGGATCACGCGGACGCGGGGGCCGTCGTAGGCGGACGCGGCGGCAGCGGTGGGCGCGGCGGGCTTCCTCGCGGCGCTCATCGGGCGAGGAACCAGTCGCGGGGGTGCTCGTCGGCCGTGAGGTCGGCGCGGCCCTGGGTGGGCGCGACCCAGCGGGCGGCGTTCGCGAGCACGCGGCGGATGTCGGGGTGGTGGTACACGGGGTACTCCTGGTCGCCGGGCGAGAAGTAGAAGACCCGGCCGCGGCCGCGGTGGTACGCGACGCCGGAGCGGAAGACCTCGCCGCCCGCGAAGGTGGAGAGGAACACCTCCTCGTCGGGGCGCGGGATGTCGAACTGCTCGCCGTACATCTCCTGCCGGTCGATGACGATCGGGTGCGGGACCCCCTCGGCGATCGGGTGCTGCGGCGCGATGGTCCAGACCAGCTCGCGCTCGCCGTCGTTGCGCCACTTCAGCGAGCACGTGGTGCCCATGAGGCGCGTGAAGACCTTCGAGTAGTGGCCGGAGTGCAGGACGACGAGGCCCATGCCGGCGTGCACGTGGCGGATCACGCGCGCGACGACCTCGTCGGACACCTCGCCGTGCGCGACGTGGCCCCACCAGTAGAGGACGTCGGTCGCGGCGAGGCGCTCCTCGGTGAGGCCGTGCTCGGGATCCTGCAGCGTGGCGGTGCTCACGGACGCGTCGCCGCCGAGCAGCTCGCGGAGGCCGTCGGCGACGACCCGGTGGATCCCGTCCGGGTAGTGCGACAGGACGGTCGCGTCACCCCGGCTCTCGTGCACGTTCTCGTTCCAGACGACGATGTCCATGGCGCTCCTCGTTCGGCGGTGATCGGGGTGGGCGGGACGCCTGCCTGCCGGGTCGGGCCCGAGATCGGCCGTGACGACGCGGCATGCCCGCGCCTACGATCGTACGCATGCCCCGCGCCGATGCGGGCGACTCGGGAGGCCGCATGAACGCCATCGCCCACGACGCGACCGGAGCGATCCGGTGACCGGCTCGACCGGCACCACGCGCCCCACCGACAAGGCCGTCCACGCCTGGTCCCTCGACGGGACGCTCGGGCATCCGCGCGTCCCCGGCCCGGACGGATCCGGCTCCCCCACCCGCGCGGACGGCGCCCTCGACCTCCTCGACCTGCCCGCCGAGCTCGCGCGACGCGGCTATAGGGCCGTGCAGCTCGCGCACTTCCAGCTGCCGACGCGCGACGCCTCCTACCTGGACGAGCTGCGGTCGTCGCTCGAGTCGTCCGGCATCGTGCTCGACGCGTTCCTCGTCGACGACGGCGACCTCGTGCACCCCACCGACGCCGACCTGCACGAGCGGTGGATCTCCGACCGCCTCGACGACGCCCTCGCCCTCGGCGCGCACCACGCCCGCGTCGGCGCCGGCCGCAGCGCGCCCACCCCCGAGCTGCTCGCGGCGAGCGCACGGCGGCTGTCGCGGCTCGCGGAGGGGCACCCGGGGATCCAGGTGGTCGTCGAAAATTGGCGCGAGATGATGCCCGACGCGGACGCCGTGCTCGCCCTGCTCGCGGACGCCGGCGAGATCCGTCTCCTCATCGACCTCGGCAACTGGACGATGCCCGACAAGCACGAGCAGCTCGCCCGCATCGCCGAGCACGCCGTGACGTGCCACGCCAAGGCCCACCGCCACGAGGACGGCCGCCTCGACGACGTCGACTACGCGCGCTCCCTCCGCGTGCTGCAGGACGCCGGTTTCGCGGGCGCGCTCGCGATGGTGAACGAGTCGAGCCGCCCCGACGGATCCGACGAGTGGGACGGCCTCGAGCAGGAGCACGAGGTGGTGCGGCGCGTCTTCGGGTGAGGCGAGCCGAGGCGAGCCGAGGTCAGCGCAGCGCCTCCGCCTCCTCCTCCGCCGCGACGTCCTTCGGCACCTCGAACTGGGTGCGGTGCAGCTCCTCGTAGCGCCCGCCCGCGGCGAGCAGCTCCTCGTGCGTGCCGCGCTCGACGATCGCGCCGTCCTCGACCACGAGGATCAGGTCGGCGCTACGGATGGTGGAGAGGCGGTGGGCGATGACCAGGGCCGTCCGCCCCTCGAGCGCCTCGCTCAGCGCGGCCTGCACGGCGGCCTCCGAGGTCGAGTCGAGCGCCGCCGTCGCCTCGTCGAGGATCACGACGCGCGGGCGGGCGAGCAGCAGCCGGGCGATGGTCATCCGCTGGCGCTCGCCGCCGGAGAGCCGGTAGCCGCGCTCCCCCACCATGGTGTCGAGCTGGTCCGGCAGGGAGCGGATGAGCGGCTCGAGCCGCGCGCGCCGGACGGCGTCCCACACCTCGTCGTCGGTCGCGTCGGGCCGCGCCAGGCGCAGGTTGGACAGGATCGTCTCGTGGAACAGGTGGCCGTCCTGGGTCACCATGCCGAGGGTGTGCCGCATGGAGGCGAAGGTGACGTCGCGCACGTCCGTCCCCGCGAGGCGCACGGCGCCGCTGTCGACGTCGTACAGGCGGGAGAGCAGCTGCGCGATCGTGGACTTGCCGGCGCCGGACGTGCCGACGATGGCGACGGTCTGCCCCGGCTCGATCCGGAAGGACACCCCGTGCAGCACCTCCTCGCCGCCACGGGTGTCGAGCGTCGACACCTCCTCGAGGGAGGCGAGCGAGACCTTGTCCGCGGACGGGTAGGCGAAGCGCACGTCGTCGAACTCGACGGCCACCGGGCCCTCGGGGACGAGGACGGCGTCGGGCTTCTGCTGGATGAGCGGCTCGAGGTCCAGCACCTCGAAGACGCGCTCGAAGCTGACCACCGCGCTCATGATCTCGACCCGCGCGTTCGCGAGGCTGGTCAGCGGCGCGTAGAGGCGGGTGAGGAGGAGCGCGAGGGTGACCACCTCGCCGGTGTCGAGCTGGCCGCCGAGCGCGAGGACGCCGCCGAGCCCGTAGACGAGCGCCAGCGCGAGGGCGGAGACGAGCATCAGCGCGGTGACGAAGACGAACTGCAGCATCGCGGTGCGGACCCCGATGTCGCGGACGCGGGCGGCGCGCACGCGGAACTCCGCGGACTCCTCGTCGGGCCGGCCGAACAGCTTCACGAGGGTGGCGCCGGGCGCCGAGAAGCGCTCGGTCATCTGCGTGCTCATGGCGGAGTTGTGGTCGGCGGCCTCGCGGCGGAGCGCGGCGAGGCGACCGCCCATGCGGCGCGCGGGCACGAGGAACACGGGGAGCATGATCACCGCGAGGACCGTCACCAGCCACGAGGTGCTGAGCATGACGATGAGCGTGAGGATCAGCGCCACGAGGTTCGTGACCACGCCCGACAGCGTGCCGCTGAAGGCCTGCTGCGCGCCGATCACGTCGTTGTTGAGGCGGCTCACGAGCGCGCCCGTGCGCGTGCGGGTGAAGAACGCGATCGGCATCTTCTGCACGTGGTCGAACACGGCGGTGCGGAGGTCGAGGATTACGCCCTCGCCGATGCGCGCCGAGTACCAGCGCGTCACGAGCGAGACGCCGGCGTCGGCCACCGCGACGACGGCGATCACGACGGCGAGCCGGATGATCGTGCCGACCTCGCCCCGGGCGACGATGACGTCGACCACCTGGCCGGCGAGCACCGGCGTCGCGACCGCGAGGAACGCGCCCACGACGGACAGCGCGATGAAGAGCAGGAGCTTCGCGCGGTACGGCACCGCGAACTTCAGGATCCGGCGGACGGACTCCCGGGAGATGCCCTTCGAGCCGTCCCGGGCGCTCGAGATCTTGTAGAGCGAGCTCCAGGCGACGCCTTCCATGCTCATGGTGGTTCCTCTCGTGGGCACCTGCCTGGTGCGATCGGCGGTCCGCCCGGGTCGGGATGCTCCGCGGCGGCGAGATGGGCGGCGTCCCGGAGTCGGCCCGGTCGGCGACGTCGTCGTCGTGGCCGGACCCGCTGGCGGGGCGCGCACCGCTCATCCTGCCGATGCGCGCATGCCCATCATGAGCCACGGACGGCGGCGATCACGCCGCGCGGGCGAAGCGTCACCGGATGGACGTGCGGGCGGGCAGGCCGTCGGCGTCGCGGAGCCGTCGCGCGGAGGAGGTAGCCGGCGTCCCCCTCGCGGACCACGCGGGCGCCGCGGGATACGGCGCGGCGACCCCCGAGGTCACTCCCGCGCCCGGCGAGGCGGGGCGCACGCCGTTCCTAGCGTGAGGGCATGACCTCGAGCACGCAGAGCACAGCGCACCCCGACCCCCGTCCGCGCACGGCGGGCGCGGCCCGCATGGCGACCGCCGCCGACTGGATCGCCCACTTCCACGCCAACGCCGACCGGCACCTCACGCCCGAGGAGCTGATCCCCGACGCCACGCCCTCGCCGATGGACGCCCGCACCCGTCGCGCGTTCGTCCGCTCGTTCCAGCGCTTCGCGCTCGGCGAGAGCGGCGACGGCATGCACCTCCTGCGGATGGCGACCGCGGCAGGCGATCCGGCCTACACGCACGCGCTCGCGCTCCTCGTGCAGGAGGAGCAGAAGCACGCGGCGCTCTTCCTCCGCGCGCTCGACCACCTGGACGCGCCCGCGCTCCCCGCGCACTGGACGGACGCGGCCTTCACCCGGCTGCGGCACCTGATCGGGCTGCGGACGGAGATCAGCCTGTTCCTCATCGCCGAGACGGTCGCGACGGGCTACTTCCACGCCCTCGCCGACCACGCCCCGGATCCCGCGCTCCGCGCCCTCGGGCGGCGCATCGCGGACGACGAGCGGGACCACGTCCGCTTCCAGATCGACCGCCTCCGCACCGGCTTCCGCGACGCCCCCGCTCCCCTGCGCGCGCTCATCGGCACCGCGTGGACGGTCGTCGCGGCGGGTGCCGCGGCGGTGATCGTCGTCGACCACCGCTCCGCCCTCCGCGCGTGCGGGGTCGCGCCGCGGGCGTACTGGCGGCAGGCGATGCACGGCTTCGGGGCGGCCGCGCGCTCGGTGCTGGTGGATCCGCGGGCGCCGCTGCTGGGGCCGACGGACGGCGCCCGCGAGTCCGCCCGCGCCTGACGCCGGGCACGCGGGAGGGGCGGGCCGCCGCCTCGGCGCCCCGCCCCTCCTCGTGCTCCACTACCGGCTGTCGTCAGGTGCGCGCCAGCGCATCGACGGGTCGCCCGGCCGTGTTCAGCGGCGCACGGACTTGCGGCCGCCGACCTTCACGTAGATGAAGAGGACGATGATGGCGCCGATGATCGAGCCGATGATGCCGGCGGGCTGGAAGAAGCCCTCCATGGCGTCGTGCTGGAAGATCAGGAAGCCGAGGAATCCGCCGACGAACGAGCCGACGATGCCGAGCACGATGGTCATGAGGATGCCGATGTTCTGGCGTCCGGGCACGACGGCGCGGGCGATGAAGCCCGCGATGAGGCCGACGACGATGAGGCTGATGATGAGTCCGAGCATGGTGATCTCTCTTCTGTGCGAGCACGTCAGGAAGACGCGCGGTGGTGCCCGTTCGGGGCGATGACCTCAACCAACCACCCTCCGGGGTGTGGGAGCACACCCCTGGGGGTGGGATCCTGGATCCATGCCCGCCACACGCACCCGCCCCGTCACGATCGCGCTCGTCGACGACTACGACGTGGTGCTGAAGGGCCTCGCCCACATGTTCGACGACTACCGCGACCGCGTGGTCGTCGCCGAGATCGACGCGAACGCGGCCCTCTCCGACGAGATCGACATCGTGCTCTACGACTCGTTCGCGCAGCCGGAGTCCGACCACCACGAGATCGCGGAGCTGGTGCGGAACCCGCGGGCCCGCCGCGTGGTCGTCTACACCTGGAACTTCCAACCCGAGCTGATCGCCGACGCCCGCCGGCAGGGCGTGCAGGGCTACCTCTCCAAGGCGCTGCCGGCACGCGAGCTCGTGGAGGCGCTCGAGCGGATCCACTCCGGCGAGGAGCTGTTCAACGAGGCGCCGATCCGGGCCGCGAGCGCGCCGTCGCTCGACTGGCCGGGCAAGCGCGAGGGGATCACGGACCGCGAGTCGGAGATCCTCGCGCTCATCACGCAGGGCAAGAGCAACCAGGAGGTCGCGGCGCTCACGTACCTCTCCCCCAACACGGTGAAGAGCTACATCCGCTCGATCTACCGGAAGATCCAGGTGCAGAGCCGCACCCAGGCGGTCATCTGGGGCGTGGGACACGGGTTCAGCCCGGACCACCACCGGATCGACCACTGGCTGGGCGGGCCGTAGGGGCGACGCCAGGCGCCTCTGCGAGCATGAGCCGCATGATCCCCTCCACCTCGTCCCGGTTCCGCAAGTCCGTGCCCAAGGCGGAGGCGGGAGACCGGGTGGCGGTGCTGAGCCCCGCGTTCGCGGCGCCGGGCATGGCGCCCGAGGTGCACGAGCAGGCGATGCGGCGGCTGCAGGAGGCGACCGGGCTGATCCCTGTCGAGTACCCGACCACGCGGCGGCTCGGCGCGAGCGCCGAGGATCGCGCCGCCGACATCACGGCCGCGTTCGCCGACGACTCCATCCGCGCGATCGTCTCGACCATCGGCGGGGACGACCAGGTCACGGTGATCCCGCACGTCGACATCGAGGAGCTGGCCCGGAACCCCAAGCCGTTCCTCGGCTACAGCGACAACACGAACCTGCACAACCTGCTCGCCGGGCTCGGCATCCCCTCCTTCTACGGCGGATCCACGCAGGTGCACCTCGGCGCCGGTCCCGGCATCGACGACGTGCACCTGCGCTCGCTGCGGGCGGCGCTGATCGAGGGCGGGGAGCTCGAGATCACCGAGCCCGGGGAGTCGGAGGACTTCGGGATCGACTGGACGGATCCCCGCGCGCTCACCGAGTCCGGCGAGCGTCACGCGACCGAGCCGTGGAAGTGGGCCGGCCCCGCGAGGACGGTGGAGGGGCCGACGTGGGGCGGCTGCATCGAGGTGATCGACCAGATCGCGATGGCCGACCGCATGCCCGATGTCGCCAAGCTCGAGGGCGGGATCCTGCTGCTCGAGACGAGCGAGGAGGTGCCGTCGGCCGACAGCGTGCGGCGGTGGGTGCGCGGGCTCGGCGAGCGCGGGATCCTCGACGTCGTCGCGGGCGTGCTCGTCGCGCGGCCGGTGAGCGTCGTGATGGGCCAGCCCGTGCCGTCGCCCGAGGAGCGCGCGCGGCTGCGGGCCGAACAGCGCGACACCGTCATCGAGCAGATCGCCCGCTACAACCCGGACGCCGTGGTGTGCGTGGGCGTGCCGTTCGGGCACACGCGGCCGCAGTGGATCCTGCCCCACGGCGGGACGGTGCGGCTCGACGGGGCGGCGAAGACGGTGTTCGCCGACTACTCCTGAGACGCGGCGGCCCGTATCCGCGCGACGGCCCGCATCCGGCCCCTGGATAGGCTTCGCGCGTGACGCTGCAGAACCACCCCGGCGAGGTCGAGTTCCCCGTGCGCGCCCGGCTGCGCCACGCCCGCATGCTCGACGCGCAGCGGCTGCGGCCCGGCGGCGGCAAGGAGAGGCGCGCGCTGCTCGTCACCGCCCTGGCGCTGCCCTTCGGAGCGGCTGGCGCGGCGCTCGGGATCGTGGTGGCGACGTCCGGCGAGCCGGAGGGCGGCCCGGCCATGCCCATCGTGCTGTTCGCGCTCGGGATGGGCGTGGGCCTGCTCGTCGCGGCGGTCGTCTTCCAGCAGATCGACGCGCGGGCGCCGCGACGCGACCAGCTCGCCTACGTGGCCGAGGCGCGGATCCGGCCGCTGCTCCTCGAGGAGCAGCAGCTGCTCGCGCTCGACGCCGTGAGCGACTTCTCGTTCGGCGGCTGGAACTCGTCGCTCGCGTTCCAGCCGACGTGGGCCGAGATGCCCGCGGATCTGCGCGCCCGCCACGCGGACGGAGCCACCGGGTACGAGTGGGCGGGCCTTCCCATGACGACGCTCGCGCAGCACCGCGCCGCCCTCGACACGCAGTTCCGCATCGCGTCGCGCGAGGACATCGAGCTGTTCGTGGCGGATGCGCTGGCGCAGGGCGCGATGTCGGCGCGCTTCGCGGAGGTGGCCGCGTCCGAGGAAGCGGAGCGCATGGTGTCGCGCATGGCGGCGCTCACCGGGCGGAGCGAGTTCGAGATCATCGACCTGACGAGGCCGCACGACGGCCGACCTCCGGTGCTCCTGCTCGCGGGCGACAGCGAGCGCACGATCGGCGCGATCCGCTACGCCTACGTCGCCGGGTACCTGCCCGCGGACGACGCGTGGGCGCTCATCCGGCAGATCGGGGCGCGGGTCCTCGCGACCTACGACGGGTGGGACGCGTACTGGGCGGACGTGTCGCTCGCGCTCGCCTTCCGCACCGACAGCCTCGACGCGGTGCAGTCGCAGCGGCGGGTGCGGGACGCGCTCATGTCGTCCGCGTGGCCGGCGGCGACGGTGCCGTGGCCGGGGGCCGCGACGCCGCGGAGCTGACCCGCCGGATCAGTCGCGCGGCTCGCCCGTGAGGGGGCGGATCACGCGGTGGCCGCCGAGGGAGCGGGCCGCCTCGAGGACGTGCGCCGGGGTGATCGCGAGGAGGGCCGGATCCGGGATCGCGGAGAAGGTGTCGCCGAGGCGCTGGGACGCGTCGGTCAGCACGATGTGCGGGCCGGACGCGGGCGGGCCCCACTCCTCGGGCGGGGCCGGGCCGAAGATCACGACCGAGGGGATGCCGTAGGCGGTCGCGAGGTGGGCGGCGCCGGTGTCGGCGGAGATCACGAGGTCGGCGGCCGCGATGATGCCGGCGAACGCGTCGAGCGCCAGCTCGCCCGCGAGCACGGTCTCCGTGGGCATGCCCGCGATCGCGGCGACCTCGAGGGCGCGCTCGCGCTCCTTGTCGCTGCCGGTGAAGACGACCGTGCGGCCCTCGTCGGCGAGCGCGCGGGCGACCGCGGCGAAGCGGTCGACGGGCCACTGGCGGGATCCGTAGGCGGCGCCCACGTGGATCACGACGGCGTGCTCCGCGACGGGCGGCTCGACGGGCACGAGGATGCCGACGTCCTCGGGATCCGCGGGCATGCCGTGCCAGGACACGAGCCGGGCCCAGCGGTAGCGCTCGAGGACGTGGTCCTCCCAGGCGGGGCCGTCCGCGGCGGGCATCCCGTCGAGCTCGGGGGCGGCGTGGCCGAGGGTGCGGTGCGCGCGCAGCTCGTGCAGGAGCGTGCGGCTCTCGACGCCCGCTCCGTGCAGGTTGATCGCGAGGTCGACCGTGCCGGGCTCGCGCGAGATGGGGTGGTCGAATCCCTGCTGCGGGAGGTGCTCGTCGACCATGCCGAGGAGCCGGACGACCGGCGCGAGCCAGCCGGTGGTGGCGAGCGAGATGCGGGCGTCGGGGTGCGCGCGGCGGATGGCGCGGAGCGCGGGGACGGCCACGAGGATGTCGCCGAGCTTGATGGCGCGGAGGACGAGGATCTCTTCGGGGTGCGGGGCGTCGTCGGTGCCGGTCGCGGGGCGGGCGTCGTCGGGGAGGGCGGCGGGGTCGCCGGGGGTCTGCATGGGTTCCAGCCTGGCAGAGGGGAGGCGCGACGGTCGGGCGGCGATGCGCCCCGGACGGGGCGTCCGGATCGTGGACTCCCGCGGCCTATTTCCCCATATGCTGAGCCCGCAGCGACGCGCGTGGCCTACCCGGGGCCGACCGTCGGACGGCCGACGGAGGCATGCAGGGGCAGACGCGAGGACGCGCGCACGGTCGCCACCGGCCCGACGCCTCCACGCCCCGGCGTCCTCGCTCCTCCGCCCCTGCCCCGCGCGACGGCGACGGGCGCGCGCCCCGATCCCACCGACGGGCGGGCGGCGGGGGTCCTCGGTCGTGGATCCTCGGCACGGCGCTCCGACGCGCGGCGGCGCAATGGCGGCTCGTCGTCGCGGTGGTCGCCGTCGCGACGCTCGCCTGCTCGCTCGTGACAGTGCTCGGCCTCCTCGTGACCACCACCGAGGAGGGCGGCGTGCGGCGCACCCTCGACGCCGTGCCCGCGGAGCGGACGGTCGTGCGGGTCGCGGTCGACTCGCCCACCGGGACCGTGGCGGAGACGCGCGACGCCATCGACCGGGCGCTCCGGGAGCTGCTCGGCGACACGGCGGGGGCGACGCCGACGGGATCCGCGGTGAGCGCGATCGGGGACGTGGGCGGGATCGCGGGCGGGCAGGCCGGGGCCGGTGCCGAAGGGTCCGACCGCGTGCTCGCGTACGCCGGGGAGTACGACGACCGGGACGCGCGCGCCGAGCTGGTCGCGGGGTCGTGGGGTTCCGTGCCGTCGAGCGGCGGGGAGCTGGAGGCGGCCGTGCCGGAGGCGGCGGCGTCCGCGCTCGGGCTGGGCGTCGGATCCACCCTCGAGGTCGAGGCGCGCGGCGACGCCACCGCGACCGTGCGGGTCGTCGGGCTCTACCGGGCGATGGATCCCGGCGGCGCGGCCTGGCTCGACGACCCGCTCCAGGGCCGCGGCGACGACCCCGCGTTCCCCGAGCCGGACGTGTCCTTCGCCGACTACGTGCACGCGGTCGGCCCGCTGATCGTCGCCGACGGCGCGCTCGACGCCGCCGACGTGCGCGTGGAGACCGTCGACCTCGCCCTGCAGCCGACGTTCGACCGCGTGACGGTGGCGGGGCTGGATCCGCTCGTGGCGCGGCTCGGGGACGCGGACGCCGGGATCACGCGGGCCGCGGGCGACGTGGGGCAGTCCGTCGCGTACTCGTCGGGCGTCGCGGAGGCGGTGGCCGGGGCGTCCGCCGCGCTGACCGTGACGCGCGCGACCGTCGCCGTCGCGGGGCTGCTGCTGGCGGTGCTCGCGCTGGCCGCGATCGCGCAGGCCGGGCGGCTCCTCGCCGACGCGCGCGACGCCGAGCGGCGGCTGCTCGCGGCGCGCGGGGCGTCCCGGCGGCAGGTGATCGCGCTGGCGGGGCTCGAGGCCGCGGTGCTCGGGGCGCTCGTGGCGGGGATCAGCCCGCTCGTCGCCGCGCTCGGGTACCGGGGGCTCGCGGCGCTGCCGGCGATGCGCGCGGCGGGGATGCCGACGTCGTCGGGCGTGCCGCTCGGATCCGTGCTGACGGCCGTCGCCGTCGCCGCGCTGCTGGCCGCGGTGCTGCTCGCACCGGCGCTGCGCCGCGTGGACGACGAGGATCCGGCGGCCGGGCGCGCGGGCGTCGCGCGGCTGGCGCGGTCGGGGATCGACCTCGCGCTGCTCGTGCTGGCGGGGCTCGGGATCGCGCAGCTGGTGGCGTACCGGTCGGCGTCCGCCTCCACGGGCGACGCGCCCGCGGGGCTGGATCCGATCCTCGTCGCCGCGCCCGTCGTGGTGCTCGTGGCGGTGGCGGCGCTCGCGGTCCGGCTCGTGCCGCTCGTCGCGCGCGGGCTGGGGGCGCTGGCGGCGCGGTCGCGCGGATCCGTCCTGCCGCTCGCCGCGTGGGAGCTCGCGCGGCGCGGACGGCGGACGACCGCGGCCGTGCTCCTGCTGAGCCTCGCGCTCGCGGTGTGCACGTTCGGCGTGACGTTCCTGCACACGTGGCGGATCTCGCAGGACGACCAGGCGGCGGTGGCCGTCGGGCCGGCGGCGCGGGTGGTCGCGGATCCGGGTGCGGAGGTGGGGCAGTCGGCGCGGCTCGCGGATGCGGCGGAGCGCGCGGGCGGGGCGGCCGCGGTCGGCGGCGTCGAGCCCGTGCTGCGGCGGCCGATGCGGGTCGACGGCGCACCCGCGGGTGACCCGGCCGAAGGCGGCGTGGGGACCAGCGCGCAGGTGCTGGGGCTGTCGGCGGGAGCGCGAAAGATGATCGCGGACGGGCGCGGCGGCGCGGCGGGCGGCACGCGGATCGAGGAGCTGCTGCGGGGATCGGCGCCGACGCGCGAGGACGCGGGCGTCGCGCTGCCGGACGGGACGCGCGGGCTCGCCGCGACCGTGCGAGCGGGCGACGCGGCGGCGCCCCTCGCGGACGTGCGGGTGCGGATCGCGGCGGTGGTCGAGGATCCGCGCGGGCTGCTCGCCGTGGTGGACCTCGGGGACGCGCCCGCGGACGGGTCGACGGTCGAGGTGGCGGGGGCGCTGGACGGCGGCGACGGGACGAACGCGGGTGCAGCGGCGGCAGGCGGGACGGCGTCGGATGCGGCGGCGGCCCGCGTCGACGGCCTCCGGCTGGTCGGCCTCCGCGCCGAGGTGGTCGGCGGCCGCGACGCCGACACGTCGTCCGAGCGCGCCGCCGAGGTGCTCGTGGGCGGGATCGCGGCGCGGACGGGCGGCGGGGCCGACCCCGCGGATCCGCTCGCCGACGCGACCGCCGCTCCCCTCGACGACACCGCCGTGACCGACGCCGTCGCGGGCTGGGGCGGCGTGAGCGTGGATCCGGCCGCGCGCCCGCCCGTGGTCGAGCCGGCGCCCGCGGGCTGGCAGGTGCGCCTGCCCGTGCTCGTGCCGCCGGACGCGTCGACCCGCACGGCCGTGACGCTGCTCGTCGCGTGGGTGCCCGTCGGGCTGGTCGACGCGGTCATCCCGACGGCGCTCGCGGACGGCGTGGGGGTGGATCCGGGCATGGCGCTCGACCTCGGGGTCGGCGGCGTGCGGGTCACGGTGACGGTCGCGGGCGACGCGCCGCTCGTGCCGGGAGCCGCGACCTCCGAGGCGCTCGCGGCGGGCGCCTCGGGGCTCGCCGGCGCGGGCGCGGCGACGACCGTCGTCGTGGACGGGCCCGCGCTCGCGCGCCTGCTGATCCAGCGCGGGGCGACAGGCGCGCTCGTGGACGAGTGGTGGGCGGGCTCGGGCGGGCTCGCGACCACCGGCACCGACCCCGTCGTCACGCGCGCCGGCCTCGCCCGCGACCTCCAGGAGGCGCCGCTGCGGGTCGCGACCCCGACGGCGCTGCTCCTCGCGATCGTGGCGGCGGGGATCCTCGCGGCCGCCGGCTTCGCGCTGCACACCGTCGCCTCGCTGCGGGCCCGGCGGGCGGATCTCGCGCACCTCCGGGCGGTCGGCGTCGCGGCGCTCGGCGTGGTCGGGCTGGTCGCGGTCGAGGCGCTCATCCTCACGGCGCTCGGCGCGCTCGCGGGGATCGCGGCCGGCCTCGCGACCGCGCTCGCGGTGGGGCCGCTCGTCGCGGTCTCGCCGGGCGGCACGGCGCCCGTGCCCGCGGTCGAGGTGCACGTGCCGTGGCTCGCGATCGGGCTGCTGCCCGCGGGGCTCGCGGTCGTGCTGGCGCTGGTGGTGGCCGCTGTCGCGCGGGCGCAGCAGGCCGTGCGTCCCGCCGAGCTGCTGCGCGCGGGAGGCGGGGAGTGAGCGGGCGGCGGGCGGCGGATCCGGGCGGGCGCCGGGCGAGGCCGGGTCGCGTGGGTCGTCCGGGCGCGCCGGGCGCCGGCGCGCGTCTCCGCGTCCTCACCGCGGGAATCCTCCCCCTCGCGCCGCGCCGGCTCCTCCGCGACCGCGGGCTCGCCGCGTGCCTGGCGCTGCTCGTCGCCGTGTCGGCGCTGCTGGCGGCGGGCGCGCCGGCGCTCGTGACGCGGATCCTCGACGCCGACGTCCGCGAGCGCGTCGCCGCCGCCGGATCCACCGCGGACGTCGTGCTCCGCGCCCCGCTCGGCCGGACGCAGGAGGGCGGATCCGTCGAGCCGGAGGACGTCGTCGCCCTCGCCGACGCGCTCCCCGCGCAGCTGCCCCGGGCGCTCGCGCGCGCCGCGGACGGGATCACGAGCGCCGTCCTCACGCCCGGCACCCTCGCGATCGGGCCCCTGACGGTCGGCGCGCAGCCCGACGGATCCGGTGGATCGACCGGCGACGGCGGCGGTGCACCCGCGACGCCCGCGGTGCGCGTCGCGCTGCTGACGCCGTCGCTCGCCGACGGCCTGCGCGTCGTGGACGGAGCGCTGCCCGGCACCGCGAGCGATGCCGACGCCGAGCCCGGCCCGCGCATCGGCACCTCCCCCGACGGCCCCCTCGAGGTCGCCGTCTCGTCCGCCGCGGCGGAGGCGGCCGGCCTCGTCGTGGGATCCGCGCTCACCGTCGCGCAGGGCGGCGCCGACCGGATCGACGGCCGGGCGCCGCTCCTCGGGATCCGCGTGGTCGGCATCGTCGAGGCGGCCCCCGGCACGTCGCTCCCCGACCTCCCGGGCCTCCTCGCGCCCGTGGCCGCGGCCGACCGGGCCCCCGGATCCACCGCCGGCATCACGGTCGTCGCCGCGGCCGACGGCTTCGACCTGGCCCGCACGGCCGACCTCGCGGACGGCGACGGCGTGATCCGCGTCCGCCTCGACCCCGCGGCCTTCACCGACCAGGGCGCGCGGGCGGTCGTGCGCGACGTGCAGCGCCTGGCCGCGGGCACGGCGCCGGTGGGCGTCGACGGCGCGGAGGTCGGCGGATCCGCGGCCCCGCTGCAGGTGACGTCCGGCCTCGACCGCGTGGTCGCCGCCCACGACGACGCCGCGCGCGCGGCCGTCGCGCAGATGTCGGTGCTGCTCGCCGGAGCCCTCGGCGTCGCCGCGGTCGTGCTCGTGCTGCTCGCGCGGCTGCTGGTCGGCCGGCGCCGCGAGGACATCGCACGCGACCGGGCGCGCGGCGCCGGCACGACGGCCGTGGCGCTGACCGCGGGCGTCGAGTCGGCGCTGCTGGCGGTCGTCGGCGGGGCGGCCGGCCTGGGTGCCGCCGTCCTGCTCGGGGTGCCGTGGCCGCTCGCGGATCCCGCGCCCGTGGTGCTGCTGATCGCCGTCGCCGCGCTGGCCGCGCCCGCCGAGGCCGCGTGGATCGCCCGCCGCTCCGGCGACGCCGGCCGCCGCGAGGTCGGCCGGGCCGGACGCGTCGACGCGCGCCGCACCGCGCGGATCCGCCGCCTCGTCGCCGAGGCGCTCGTGGTCGTGCTCGCGATCGCCGCCGTGGTCGCCGCGCGCGGCAGGGGCCTCCTCGACGCGCGCGCCGACGGCGTGGATCCGCTGCTCGCCGCCGCGCCCCTCCTCCTCGCGGCCGCCGCCACCCTCGTCGCCGTCCGCGCGATCCCGCCCGCCCTCGCGGCTCTCGCCGCCCTGGCCCGACGCGGTCGCGGCGCGCTGGGCGCGGTCGCCGGCGCCACCGGATCCCCCGCCTCGCCGCTCCCGCTCGGCGCGCTGACGCTCGCGGTCGCCGTCGCGCTCACGGGCGGGCTCCTCGCCGAGACCGTGGCCACCGGGCGCGTCGCCGCGTCGTGGCAGGCCGTGGGCGCGGATGCGCGCGTCGACGCGGAGGTGCCCGACGCCGACGTCGCGGGGCTCCGCGACGCGCCGGGCGTGACGGCCGCCGGATCCGCCCGCGTCACCGACGACGCGCTCCTCGCCGACGGCCCCGTGCAGGCCTTCGCGACCCTGCTCGCCGTCGACGCCGGCTACGCCGACGCGCTCGCCGCCATCCCCGCCGACGCCGACGCGGTCGACCCCCTGGACGCCGACCGGATCCGCGCCCTCGCCGACGAGCCCGCCCGGGACGACCGCCTCCCCGTCCTCGTCGACCGCGCCCTCGCCGACCGCCTCGTCATCGACGACCCCGTGCTCACCTTCGGCGAGCGCAACGTGCGCGTGCGTGTCGCGGGCGTGATCGCGGACGGCCCGCGCGGCTACCTCGGCGGCCCCTTCGTGATCGTCGACCGGGGCGCGCTCGCGTACTGGGCGGGCGAGCCGATCGTGGCCGACCAGGTGCTCGTGACCGGCCCGGGCGCGGTCGCCGCGGTCGCGGCCCTCGACGTGGATCCCGCCGACGTGCTCACTCGGGACACTTGGCAGGCCGAGCGCTCCACGGGCGCGCTCGCGGGCGGGGTGGACCTCGTGCTCGCGCTCGCGACGGCCGCCGCCGGGATCCTCGCGGCCCTCGCCCTCCTCGCCACCGCGGTCGCCGGCGCCGGCCGCCGCGCCCGCACGCTCGCCCTCCTCCGCACGCTCGGCCTGCCGCGACGCGGCGGGATCCCCCTGGCCGTCGCGGAGCTCGCGCCGTCCGTGCTCGCGGCGCTCGTCGGCGGCGCGGTCGCGGCCGTCGTCACCGTGCTGGCGCTCGGTCCCGCGCTCGGCCTCCGGCTGCTCACGGGCGGCCGCGCGGATCCCCCGCCCTCGATCGCGCCCGCCGTGGTGCTCGCGGTCGCCGGCGCCGCCCTCCTGCTCACGGCCCTCGCGATCCTCGCCGAGGCCGCCGCCCACCGCCACGACCGCCTCGCCGCGGTGCTCCGAGAAGGGGATGCAGCATGACCCGACGAACGACGCGCGAGACCGTCCCGCGCCCCGGCGCCCCCGAGTTCGGCGCCGGCGCGCTCATCGTCTGCGACAGCCTCGTGCGGATCCACCAGGTCGGCGACATCGAGGTGCAGGCGCTGCAGGGCCTCGACCTGCTCGTCGACGCCGGCGAGATGATCGCCGTGGTCGGCGCGTCCGGCGCGGGCAAGTCGACGCTCCTCCAGATCATCTCCGGCCTCGACGTGCCCACGGCCGGCCGCGCGCGCGTCGGCCGCTGGGACCTCCTCCGCATGACGCCCGCCGACCGCGTCGCCTACCGCCGCGAGGTCGTCGGCTTCGTCTGGCAGCGCACGTCCCGGAACCTGCTGCCGTACCTGACGGCCGCCGAGAACGTCGCGCTGCCGATGGCGTTCGCGGGCGTCCGCCGCCGCGACCGGGCGACGCGCGCCGCGGAGCTCCTCGGGATGCTCGGGATCGCCGACAAGGGCGACCGGCGACCGGCGCAGCTGTCCGGCGGCGAGCAGCAGCGCGTCGCCATCGCCGTCGCGCTCGCGAACCACCCGCAGGTGCTGCTCGCGGACGAGCCGACGGGCGAGCTCGACCGGGCGAGCGGATCCGACGTGATGGCCGCGATGCACGCCGCGAACCGCGAGCTCGGCACCACGGTCGTCATCGTCACGCACGACCCGGCCGTCGCCGAGCAGGTGGAGCGCACGGTCGCGATCCGCGACGGCCGCACCGCGAGCGAGGTCGTCCGGCGGCGCGAGGTCGACGCGGCGGGCGAGTCCCGGGTGGTCGCCGAGGAGTACGCGGTGCTGGATCGCGCGGGCCGCCTCCAGCTGCCCGCCTCCTACCGCCGGTCGCTGGACCTCCGCGGCCGCGTCCGCCTAGAGCTCGAGGCCGACCACGTGGGCGTCTGGCCCGACGGCCCGCCGCGGGCCGCGGACGCCGAGCGAGAGGACGGCGCCCGATGACCGACGACACCCCCATGGTCCGCGTCGCGGGCGTCTCGCGCTCGCACGGATCCGGCGCCACCGCCGTGCACGCCCTCCGCGACGTGTCGCTCGAGGTGCCGCGCGGCCGGCTCGTGACGCTCGTGGGCCGCTCCGGATCCGGCAAGACCACGCTGCTCACCTGCATCGGCGGGCTCGACCGGCCGACCGCGGGCCGCATCGAGGTGGACGGCGTCGACGTCACCGCGCTCGACGAGGCCGGGCGGACGGCGCTCCGCCGCGACCGCGTGGCCTTCGTCTTCCAGACCTTCGGCCTGCTGCCCGCGCTCACCGCGGCCGAGAACGTCGGCCTGCCGCTGCGCCTCCGCCGGGCGCCGCACGACGAGCGCGAGGACCGCGTCGCCGAGCTGCTGGACCTCGTGGGCCTCGCCGCGCACGCCGGCCAGCGCCCGTCCGAGATGTCGGGCGGCCAGCAGCAGCGCGTCGCCGTCGCCCGCGCGCTCGCCAACCGGCCGCGCCTGCTCCTCGCCGACGAGCCGACCGGCCAGCTGGATCAGGAGACGGGCGCCTCGATCATGCGGCTCCTCCTCGACGTGGTGCGCGCCGAGGGCACGACCGCGCTCATCTCGACGCACGACGCCACGCTGCAGGGGCTCGCGGACGCGTCGATCCGGCTCACGGACGGGCGGGTGGATCCGGCGGTCGCGTGAGCGCGGGGCAGGGCGACGCGGGGCGGGGCGACGCGGGGCGGGGCGGGGCGACGCGGCCTCAGGCCGTCCGCACCCGCCGGATCAGCCGCGACACCACGAACCAGAGCACGAGCAGCGCGATGACGCCGACGGCCGCGTACGAGATCAGGCCGCTCCACTCCTCCAGCACCGGGCGGATCGCCGGGCCGAACGCGAAGCCGAGGCCCACCCAGATGGCGTTCCAGGCGCCGGATCCGAGGACCGTGTAGAGCGAGAAGCGCCCGATGGGCATGCGCTCGATGCCCGCCGGGATGGAGATGAAGGAGCGCACGAGCGGCACGCACCGGCCGACGAGCACGGCGGTGCCGCCCCACCGCACGAAGAAGGCCTCGGCCTTGTCGAAGTCGGCGTGGTCGAGCAGCGGGATCCGGCCGACGAGGCGGCGGGTGCGATCCCGGCCGAGCGCGGCGCCGATCGCGTACCAGATGAGCGCGCCCACGAGCGCGCCGACGGTGGCCGCGGCCCACGCGCCCCACGCGCTCATCCGGCCCTCGTAGGCGAGGAAGCCGGCGACGGGGAGGATCGCCTCGGAGGGGATCGGCGGCACGAACGTCTCGATGAGGACCGCGAGGCCCACGCCCACCTCCCCCAGCGTCTCGATGAGCGAGAGGACCCAGCCGACGAAGCCGTCGTACCCCTCGCTCGGATGGATCTCGCCGGGGGTGGTCACTGCCTGGATGGCGCTCATGCGGCCTCTCGTGTCGTCGGGGGGTCGGGCGTCGTCATGCGGCGGGCCGTGGATCAGGTCGCCGCCGCGGATCCCCGCGAGCCTAGGGAACGGATTTCCACAACCGCTGAATCGGTGGCGTCACCCCTCGCCCGGCCGCAGCATGCCGGTCTCGTACGCGAGGATCACCAGCTGCGCCCGGTCGTGCGCGCCCACCTTCGCCATCACCCGGTTCACGTGCGTCTTCGCGGTGTGCGGGCTGATGAAGAGGCGCTCGCCGATCTCCTGATTGGCGAGCCCCTGCGCCACGAGCAGCAGCACCTCGCGCTCGCGGTCGGTCAGCTGATCCAGGTCGGCGGCGCGCCGCGAGAGGTCGGGCGACGGCGTGCCGGCGCCGCCCGGCAGCACGTAGCGCGTGATGAGGCCGCGGGTCGCGGCGGGCGAGAGCAGGGCGTCGCCCGCGTGCACGGACACGACCGCGCGCACGATGTCGTCGGGCTCGGCGCCCTTGCCGATGAAGCCGCTCGCGCCCGCGCGGAGGGCGGCCACGAGGTACTCGTCCTCCTCGAACGTCGTGAGGATCAGCACGCGCGTCGCGGCGAGCTCCGGATCCCCGCAGATGCCGCCGGTCGCGCCGATGCCGTCGAGCTCGGGCATGCGGATGTCCATGAGCACGACGTCCGGCCGGAGGTCGCGCGCCGCCTGGATCGCCGCGCGCCCGTCGACGGCGGTGCCGACGACGGTCGTGCGCGGATCCGCCTCGAGGATGTCGGACACCGCCTGGCGGATGAGCGGCTGGTCGTCGACGACGAGCACGGTGATCACGGGGTCTCCTCGCGGGTGAGCGGCAGCCTGGCGGCGAGCCGCCAGCCGCCGGGTGCGGTGCCGGCCTCGATGCGGCCGCGCACCGCGTCCACCCGCTCGCGCAGGCCGAGCAGGCCGTGGCCGTCGGGCCGGGTGGCGGCGTCGGCGGTGCCCGGCCGCACGTCCGGCGCGGGCACGGGGTTCGTCACGACGATGCGCGCCTCGCGGTCGCCCACCTCGACGAGCACGTGCGCGTGCCCCGCGGATCCGTGCTTGTGCGCGTTGGTGAGCGCCTCCTGCACCACGCGGTAGGCGACGAGGTCGGCGGCGCCGGCGATCGCCGCCCGGTCGCCCTCGACGCGCACGGTCACGGCGAGGCCCGCGGTGGCGAACTGCTCCACGAGCGCGTCGAGCCGGTCGAGGCCCGGCTGCGCGGCGGATCCGGCGCCCTCCCCGGCGTCCTCGCCGTGCCGGAGCATCTCCATCAGGTCGCCGATCTCGTGCAGCACCGCGCGCGACGCGCTGCGGATGGTGACGAGCGCCTCCTTCGCCTTCTCCGGCCGGGTGTCGACGGCGGACGACGCGACGCCCGCGTTGAGGCTGATGACCGCGATCTGGTGCGCCACCGCGTCGTGCAGGTCGCGGGCGATGCGGAGCCGCTCCTCGGTGACGCGGCGGCGGGCCTCGGACTCGCGGCTCCGCTCGGCGCGCTCGGCCCGGTCGACCACGGCGGCGATGAACTCGCGCCGGGAGCGGGTGGCGTCGCCCGCGGCCGCCGCGAAGGCCGTGATGACGGCGAACTGGATGATGCGCGGGTCGAACACGGATCCCACCGACGCCAGCAGGCTGAGCCCCAGCACGGCGACGACCGAGACGGCCGCGGCGATCCCGGCCCGCCGCCGGTCGCGCCGGTTCGCGACGCCGAACATCGCGACGGCGACGGACAGCAGGATCCCGGGCCCGAGCAGCCCCGCGAACGCGGCCCCGCCGAACAGGGCGAGGCACGCCGCGAGCGCGGGCACGGGGAACCGGCGGCGGAACGGGAGCACCGCGACGGGCGCGAGCGCCAGGGCCAGCGTGAGCGCGGAGTCGGTGCGGTACTCGCCGCCGGGGAAGCGCGCGAAAGCGGCCACCGCGACGAGGATCCCGGCGACGACGTCGCCGACCCACGCGGGCGGGCGCGGCGCGGCGGCGGGATCGGGCATGCCCTCATGATCCCGGACCCGTACGCCGGGCGCGTCACCCCGCGGGACCCGCGCGGATACCGCGCCCGCGGTACGCGGCCGACGCGGACGGACGACGCGCCCAGCGCCCCCGACGGCGAGGCTCGATGCGGGCCCGGACCACCGGCGCCCGACCACCGAGGAGGACCATGGACACCCCCATCATCCGGGTACGGGACGTGCGCAGGTCGTACGGCCGCGGCCAGAGCCGCTTCGACGCGCTGAAGGGCGTGAGCCTCGACGTCCGGCAGGGCGAGAGCCTCGCGATCGTCGGCAAGAGCGGATCCGGCAAGTCGACCCTGATGCACACGCTCGCGCTCCTGGACGCGCCCACCTCCGGCACCATCGAGCTGGAGGGCGTCGACACGTCCACCCTCCGAGGGAAGCGGCTCGACCGCACGCGCAACCGCACCTTCGGCTTCGTCTTCCAGCAGTTCTTCCTCACCGCGAGCCAGTCGGTGCTCGAGAACGTGATGCTGCCGATGACCATCGCGGGCGTCCCGCGCACGGAGCGCCGGCGCCGCGGCATGGCGGCGCTCGCGCAGCTCGAGCTCGACGCCAAGGCCCGCAACCGGGCGGGCGACCTCTCGGGCGGGCAGAAGCAGCGCACCGTGATCGCGCGCGCGCTCGTCAACGACCCGCGGATCATCTTCGCCGACGAGCCCACCGGCAACCTCGACTCGGCGACGGGCGCCGTGGTGGAGGACATCCTGTTCGCGCTCAACCGCGAGCGCGGGATCACGCTCATCGTCGTCACGCACGACGAGGACCTCGCGGCCCGCTGCGACCGGCGGATCCTCATCCGCGACGGCCTGATCGTGGAGGACTCCGGGGATGACGGCCCGCGTCCGCATGGCGCGCACGCCGCCGTCTCCGCCGGCTCCGCGTCCGGGGCGGTGGCCGCATGAGGCCGCTCGACCTGGTCCGGTCCGCCGTCGCCAACACGTTCCGCTCGAAGACGCGGCTCGTCCTCACGATCCTGTCGATCTTCGTGGGCGCGTTCACGCTGACCCTCACCAACGGGATCGGCACCGGCATCGACCGGTACATCGCCTCCACGGTCGGCGCGGTCGGGTCCTCCGACACCATGACCGTCACGCGCGCGAGCGACGACGCGACCGCGGGCCCCGCGCCCAGCGGCCCGCGCGAGTACGACCCCGACACGGTCGCGAGCGGATCCGCGACCAGCCGCCCCGGCTCGACCGTGGTGGCGCTCACGCCCGACGACATCACGACCCTGAAGGGCGTCGACGGCGTGCGCGCCGTGCAGCCGACCGTGTCGCTCGCCACCGACTGGATCGCCGCGGGCGACGGCACGCGGTACGTGGTCGGCGCGTCCGGCCTCGCCCCCGGCCAGACGCTGACGCTCACCGCGGGCAGCGCGCCCGACGACGCATCGTCCGCGCTGCAGGTGGTGCTGCCGACCTCGTACGTGGGGCCGCTCGGCTTCGCGGACGACGCGTCCGCCGTCGGGCAGACCGTGACGCTCGCCGTGACGGACGCCGCCCGCGCGCCGCACACCGTGGACGCGACCGTGGTCGGCGTCGCGGAGGAGAGCATCGCGGCGGCCGCCGGATCCAGCGTGACCACGAACCAGGCCCTCACGACCGCGCTGTCGACCGCCGCGGACACGGGCCTGCCCGCGGACCAGGCCGACCGGTACGCGCAGGCCACCGTCACGTTCGACGACTCCGCCACCGACGCCGACGTGGACGCGCTGAAGACGCGCCTCGCCGACGCCGGCTACACGGGGACGACCGTCGCGGATCAGCTCGGCACGTTCCAGACCGTGATCGACGGCATCGTGCTCGTGCTCAACGGGTTCGCGATCATCGCGCTCCTGGCGGCGTCGTTCGGCATCGTCAACACCCTGTTCATGTCGGTGCAGGAGCGCACCCGCGAGATCGGGCTGATGAAGGCCATGGGCCAGAGCAGCGGCAAGGTGTTCGCGCTGTTCAGCATCGAGGCCGCGTTCATCGGGTTCCTCGGCAGCGCCGTGGGGGTCGTGATCGCGGTGGCCGCGGGCACGGGGATCAGCGCCGCGCTCTCGAGCACGGTGCTGTCGAACCTGCCCGGGCTGACGCTCATCGCGTTCGACCCGGCATCGATCGCGACCATCGTGCTCGTGGTGATGGCGATCGCGTTCCTCGCCGGGACGCTGCCCGCGGCCCGGGCGGCGCGCGCCGACCCGGTGACCTCGCTGCGGTACGAGTAGTCCGCGAGGAGCACCCGCGTCGACCGCGCGGGGGACGGCGCCGCGGCACGGGCGGGAGAGGGTGGATGCGGGCCGCACGCCGGCCGCGCATCCCCCTCCGCCCGACCGCCGCCCGACGCCACCCGAGGAGCCCCACCGTGATCCATGCCGCCCGCTCCGCACGCCTGGCCCTCGCCGCGGCCCTCGCCACCGCCCTCCTCGCCGGATGCGCGGCCCCCGCCGCCGAGGCCCCGACCGACCCGCCCGCCTCAGCTACGCCCTCCGCGTCCGCCGCCCCGGAGGTCGACCGGGCGGCCGCCGACGCCGCCTTCGCCGCCCTCGAGGAGCGATTCGGCGCGCGCCTCGGCGTGCACGCGGTCGACACCGGCACGGGCGCCGAGGTCTCCTGGCGCGCGGACGAGCGGTTCGCGTACGCCTCCACCATCAAGGCGCCGCTCGCGGCCGCTCTGCTCGACCGCGTCGGCATCGCCGGGATGGATCGCGCGGTGCCGATCGAGGCGGCCGACATCCTCTCCTACGCGCCCGTCACCGAGACGCGCGTCGGCGGCACGATGACCCTCCGCGAGCTGGCCGAGGCCGCCATGACCCGGAGCGACAACACCGCCGCGAACCTCCTGCTCGAGGCGCTCGGCGGCCCGGCCGAGCTGGACGCCGCGCTCACGGCCCTCGGCGACGACACCACGGTCGTCTCCCGCGCCGAGCCCGACCTCAACCAGGCGATCCCGGGCGACGACCGCGACACCACGACCCCGCGCGCCGCCGCCGCGCTGCTCCGCGCCTACGCGCTGGGCGATCCGGACGCGCTCGCGGATCCCCTCGATGCCGACGAGCGCGCCCTCTTCACCGGCTGGCTGAAGGCCACGCAGACGGGCGCGACGCTCGTGCGCGCGGAGCTGCCCGCGGACTGGACGGTCGGCGACAAGTCCGGCCTCGGCGCCTACGCCAGCCGCGGGGACGTCGCGGTGATCTGGCGGCCGGACGCCGCGCCGATCGTGATCGCGATCCACTCCTCGAAGGACCAGCAGGACGCGGACGCCGACGACGCCCTCATCTCGGGCGCCGCGAAGGCCGCCGTGCAGGCGCTCGGCGCGCTCGGCTGACGGGCGCGACGCGACGCGACGGCGGACGCGCCGTATCAGCGCCCGCCGTCCTCCGCGAGCAGCGCGAGCGCCCGGGACAGGTCGGCGACCGCCTGCTCCGCCGCGCGGTCGGCGGCGTCGTCGCGGCGCGCGAGCCAGGCGGCGATGATCCCCTGCATGCCCGCCACCGCGAGCGCCGCGCACCGACCGGCGCGCGCCTCGTCGAGGCCGGCCGCGGCGAACCGGCGGCGGGTCTCCTCCACGTAGCGGCCGTGCTCCCAGGCGGGCAGGTCGGCGAGCGCCGGGAGCCGCTGCACGGTCGCGGCGAGGTCGAGCAGCACCCGCTGGCGGTCGGGCTCGCGGCGCACCCGGTCGAGCTCCGCGCGGAGGGTCGCGGCGACGACCTCGCCGAGCGGCGCGCCCGCGGGATCCTCGGCGGCCTCCAGCTGCGCGACGACCGCATCGACCTCCTGCCGCAGCAGCGCGCCGAGCAGCTCCTCCCGCACGCCGAAGCAGTAGTGGAAGGCGCCGTGCGCGAGGCCGGCCTCCGCGGTGATCGCCCGCGTACTCGCCCCGGCGACGCCCGTGACGGCCATCACGCGCACCGCCGCGTCGAGGAGCTCGGCCCGCCGGGCATCCCGTGATCCGTACGCGCGGGTGCTCTCGGAGGCGGCCTTCATGGGAGAAAGCTACCAAGCGGGGCACATTTGGCCGCGTGGCCGAATCCATCGCCTAGCGTCGGAGCATGCGCACCGACCACCCCACCCCGACCATCCGCACGGCTCGCGCCGCCGACCTCGACGACGTGACCCGCGTGCTCGCGGAGGCCTTCGCGGAGGATCCCGTGCTGGCCGGCTTCGTCCCCGCCGGCCCGCGCCAGCCGGAGCGCCTGGCCCTCCTCTTCGCCGCGCTCCTCCGCAGCGGGCCGCTCCCCGACGGGACGGTCGACGTCGCGGTCGACGCCCGCGGCGGGATCCTCGGCGCGGCCGTCTGGGAGGCGGCCGGCGGCATCCCCGCGCACCGGACCCTCCGCCAGGCGCCGACGTTCCTCCTCGCCCTCGGCGTCGCGGGCGCCCTCCGCGCCGCCACCCGGCTCCGCACCCTGGACCGCGCCCGACCCGGCCTCCCGCACTGGCGGCTCGCCGAGGTCGGCGTGGGCGCGGCGGCGCGGGGCCTCGGCGTCGGATCCGCGCTCCTCGCCCACGGCCTCGCCCGCGTCGACGCCGACGGATCCGCGGCCTACCTCGAGTCGTCGACCGCGCGGAACCGCGCGCTCTACCTGCGGAACGGCTTCGCCGAGCTGGGCGAGCTGACGGGCCTCGCCGGGTCGCGCCCGGTGGCGATGTGGCGGTCGGCGCGCGTGGCGGCGCCGGCGGCCTGACGGCGCGGGATCACCGCACGCGGATCAGACCGGGCAGTGCACCTGCGTGCGCGCGCCGGACCGGTCGATGTCGTGGTCGGGCATCGGCTTGCCGCACATGGGGCAGAGGCGCGACTGCGGCTCGGGCACCGGGTCGTCGGTGTACGGGCCGAGCGGGGGCGCGCCGAGGTACGGGCGGAGCCGCTCGTTGAACCGCTCGACGGCGGCTCCGAAGCCGCGCTCGCGTCGCGGGCCGTCCGCCTGGCCTTTACCTCGTGTCATAGTAGTAAGTGTACGCGGTATTCCGGACGACGGCGAGGGCGGGCATGGCACACGAGGACGCGACGCGCACGGATCCCCTGGCGCTCGAGAGCCAGGTCTGCTTCGCGGCCGTGCTGGCGGCGCGATCCGTCGTCGCGCTGTACCGCCCGATCCTCGAGCCGCTCGGCCTCACGCATCCGCAGTACCTCGTGATGCTCGCGCTCTGGGAGCGCGACGGACGCTCGATCTCCGACCTCGGCGGCGCACTCGCCCTCGAGCCCGCCACCGTGACCCCGCTGCTCAAGCGCCTGCAGTCGGCCGGCCTCCTGGAGCGCGCCCGCAGCGACGAGGACGAGCGCGTCGTGCGCGTCACCCTCACCGACGCGGGCCGGGCGCTCCGCCGTCAGGCCGAGCAGGTGCCGGGGCGGGTGGCCGCGCGGACGGGCATGACCCCGTCGGAGCTCGGCCGGATCCGGGACGACCTGCACGCGTTCCTCGCGCGCATCGACGCCGCCCCGGATCCCGCGGACGCCTAGCCCTGGTACTGGATGGCGCCTTCCCAGCCCTTGAAGGTCGAGCGGCACGGCGACGTGCCGTAGACCTTGGTGCCGGTGTTGGCGAACTCCTTCAGCTTCCAGGACACGGCCGACGCGCACAGCGCCTTGCTCGGCTGCATGGTCACCCACTGCAGCTTGGCCGCCTGGGCCGGTGCCGCACCGAGCACGGTGCCTCCCGCCACCATGGTGGCCGCCAGGATGATGGTCGCGATCCTCGTGCGCATGCTTCTCCCCCAGTAGACGTCCGGTCGTCCGGACGGCGGCAGTCAAGCAGCAGCCCGGCGACGCCCGACACCCCCCGAACGGGCGTGACGGTTCCCCGCCAGCGGCGGTCGCCGCGGCCGCGCGGGGGGACGATGGAGGCATGACCCTCCGCGCCGACGGCACCCTCCAGGACGGACGGGCGCTCGTCGGCCCGGTCGACGCCCCCGAGCTGCACGTGATGACGTACAACATCCGGCGCCTGTTCCGCCGCTACCGGCCGGGCAGCCCCGACCGCTGGGCCGACCGCGAGCCGCTCATCGCGGAGCTCCTCCAGCGGGAGCAGCCGGCGCTCCTCGGCACGCAGGAGGCGATGCCCACGCAGGGCCGCGCGCTGTCGCACGCGCTCGGGCGGCACTACCGGCGGATCGGGCACGGCCGCAACGCCGACGGCCACGGCGAGGGCTGCCCCACCTTCTACGACACGCGCCGCCTCGAGCTCACGAGCTGGCGCCAGGTCGCCCTCTCGGACACGCCCGCGGTCGCCGGATCCCGCAGCTGGGGCAACATGGTGCCGCGGATCGCCGTGGTCGCCGACTTCACCGACCTCGCCACCGGACTGCCGCTGCGCCACGTGAACACGCACTTCGACCACCTCTCGCGGCGGTCGCGCGAGGAGTCGGCGCGGATGATGCTCGAGATCGTCGCCGAGGTGCAGGTGCCCACGATCGTCTCGGGCGACACCAACGCGGGCGTCGACACGGAGCCGCACCGGCTGCTGGTCGAGTCGGGCGCGCTCGTGGACGCCTGGCCGGCCGCGCGCGAGCGCCTCACGCCCGAGTGGGGCACCTGGTCGAACTACAAGGCGCCGAAGCGCACGACCCGCCGCATCGACTGGATGCTCGTGACGCCCGACGTCGAGGTCGAGCGCGTCGGCATCAACACCACGCGCATCGGCGGGCGGGCGCCGAGCGACCACGAGGCGCTGCAGGCGGTGGTGCGGTGCTGACGGATCCGCCGCCCGGCGGGAGCGCCGCCCCGCACGCCCCCGAGGACGTCGCCGCCTTCGCCGCCGACGCCGCGCGCACCTTCCTGCAGCCGCCGCACGGGATCACGGCCGTGCTCGCCGACGCCGTGCGGGTGATCGGGTTCCTCACGTTCCTCTTCTCCGTGTTCGCGTGGACGGGCACGACGTCGGCGATGTTCGCGCTCGCTCTGCTCGGGCTCGTCGCGCCGCGGTTCCTCGGGGCCCGGCCGGGGCTCGACCTCGCCATCGGGATCACGACGCTCGTCTCGGCGGCGAGCAACCGGCTCGACCTCTACGAGACGCTCTCCTGGTGGGACATCCCCGCGCACCTCATCACGACCGCCGCCCTCGCCGCGCTCGTGATCCTGCTGGCCGACCGCGCGGGCGTCGTGGTGGACCGGCGGCCGCTGCCCCTCGGGATCCTCAGCCTCGCGGTGGGCCTCGCGCTCTCGGCGCTGTGGGAGCTCGGCGAGTGGGCGGGGCAGGCGTGGCTGGACCCCGCGATCCTCACGGGCTACGACGACACGATCGGCGACATGGCGGTCGGCGGGCTGGGCGCGCTGCTGATCGCGCCGCTCATGCCGATGCTGCTGGCGCGGTCGCGGTGGATGCCGGAGGAGCCCGGGCGCTGACGGCCCGCGCCGCGGCGTCGCCTCGCGCCCCCGTCTGCGCGCCCCCGCCCGAGGGCGCTGCTCCGGGCCCCCGCGGAGGAGTGTGACGCCCCGGGGAGAAGTGCTCGCGGCGGGGTTTGGCCGGAGGAGCAGTCGGGTACGGGCCGGTCATGCGCTCGCCCGGGAACGACCTCGAGGCCGTCCTGTTCGACCGGGACGGCACGCTCGTCGTCGACGTGCCCTACAACGGCGACCCTGACCTCGTCACGCTGATGCCCGGCGCCCGCGAGGCGATCGACGCCGTGCGCGCCGCGGGCCTGCGCGTCGGCATGGTGACCAACCAGTCCGGCATCGCGCGCGGCCTCATCACGCGCGCGCAGGCCGACGCCGTCAACGCGCGCGTGCAGGAGCTGCTCGGCGCGTTCGACCTCGTGCTGCTGTGCCCGCACGGCTCCGACGACGGCTGCGACTGCCGCAAGCCCCAGCCGGGCATGGTGCTCGAGGCCTGCCGGACGTGGGGCGTGGATCCGTCGCGCGTCGCCGTCGTGGGCGACATCGCCGCCGACATGGGCGCCGCCCGGGCCGCGGGCGCGCGCGGCGTGCTCGTGCCGACGCCCGTCACGCGCGAGGAGGAGGTGGCCGAGGCGGAGCTGGTGGCCCCGACGATCCTCGACGCGGTCCACCTCCTCATCCACGACCCCGCGCCCCGCCGCGTGCTCGTCGTGCGCCTCGACTCCGTGGGCGACGTGCTCATCTCCGGACCCGCGGTGCGCGCGGTCGCCGCCGACCCGCGCGTGGAGGTTCACCTGCTCTGCGGTCCGCGCGGCGCGTCCGCCGGCCGGCTGCTCCCCGGCGTCCACGCGGTGCACGTGTGGGACGCGCCGTGGATCTCCTCCCCCGCGCCCGCCGCCGACGCCGCGTCCGTCGACGCCCTGCACGCGATCCTCGCCGAGGTCGATGCGGACGAGGCCGTCATCCTCACCTCCTTCCACCAGTCGCCGCTCCCGCTCGCACTGCTGCTGCGGCTCGCGGGCGTCGGCCGGATCACGGGCGCCAGCGTCGACTACGCCGGCTCCCTCCTCGACGTGCGCCTCAAGCCCGGCGAGGACCTCGACGAGGACCAGCCCGAGCCCGAGCGCGCCCTCGCGATCGCCGCCGCGGCCGGCCACGCGCTGCCGACCGACGACGACGGGGGCCTCGCCGTCCTGCCGGCCGAGCTGCCGTCCGACGTGGAGGCGCTCCTCCCCGACGGCCCCTTCGCGCTCGTCCACCCGGGCGCCGCGGTCGGCGCGCGCTCCTATCCGGCCGACCAGCACCGCGACGCCGTGGCGCTGCTCGCCGAGCGCGGGATCCCCGTGGTCGTCACCGGCGGCCCCGACGAGCGGGAGCTCACGGCGCACGTCGCCGGATCCACCGGCCTCGACCTCGGCGGCCGCACCGACCTCGCCGGGCTGGGCGCCCTCATGCGCCGCGCGGCCGTGCTCGTGAGCGGCAACACCGGCCCCGCGCACCTCGCCGCCGCGGTGGGACTGCCCGTCGTCAGCCTGTTCTCGCCCGTCGTGCCGCCGATCCGCTGGGCGCCGTACCGCGTGCCCGTGATCCTGCTCGGCGACCAGGACGCGGCCTGCAAGCTGAGCCGCGCGCGCGACTGCCCGGTCCCCGGGCACCCGTGCCTCGCCGGCGTCTCGCCCGCCGAGGTCGCCGACGCGGTCGAGCGGCTCATGGCGACGAGCCGCACGGAGGTGCCCGCATGAGGATCCTGATGTGGCACGTCCACGGCGGCTGGACCGACTCGTTCGTCCTCGGAACCCACGAGATCCTGTTCCCCACCACGCCCGCGCGCGACGCGTGGGGACTCGGCCGCGGCGGCCGCGCGTGGCCCGCGAGCGCGCGCGAGGTGGATCCGTCGTCCCTGCACGACGCCGACGTCGACCTCGTGCTGCTCCAGCGCGTCGCCGAGATCGAGGAGGCGGAGCGCCTGCTGGGCCGCCGCCTCGGATCCGACGTGCCCGCCGTCTTCCTCGAGCACAACACCCCGCGCGGCGCCCCGACCGAGACGGTGCACGCGCTGGCCGGCCGCGACGACATCCCGGTGATCCACGTCACGCGCTTCAACGCGCTCATGTGGGACACCGGCGTCGCGCCCACGACGGTCGTCGAGCACGGCGTGCCCGACCCCGGCGCGCTCTACACGGGCGAGGTCGCGTCGTTCGGCGCGGTGATCAACGAGCCCGTGCGCCGCGGCCGCATCACCGGCACCGACCTCCTTCCCGCCTTCGCGGCGGTCGCGCCCGTCGAGGTGTTCGGCATGGGCACGGATCTCCTCCCGGGCGCCTTCCCCGACCTCGGCGACCGCATCGTGCCGCGCGGCGACCTGCCGACCTCCCGCATGCACCCCGAGCTCGCGCGGCTGCGCGCCTACGTGCACCCGCACCGCTGGACCTCGCTCGGCCTGTCGCTGCTCGAGGCGATGCACATGGCCATGCCCGTGCTCGTGCTCGACGCGACCGAGGCGTCGCGCGCGGTGCCGCCGGATGCGGGCGCGATCTCGTCCGACCCCGCCGACCTGGTGCGCGTCGCCCGCCTGCTGCTCGAGGATCCCGACGAGGCTGCCCGCCGCGGCCGCGTCGCCCGCGAGGCCGCGCTCGCCCGCTACTCGCTCGGCCGCTTCCTGCATGACATGGACGCCGTGCTGCACGACGCCGCGGACGCGACCGGCCGACGGCGCGCGCGTCGCCGGGCCGCGGGATCCACCGCCCCGCCGGACGCCCACCCCGTCGCCGCGCCCGGCCCCACCGACCCGCACCCCCTGCCCCACCCGCTCGACGAGAGGACGACACGATGAGGATCGCGATGATCTCGGAGCACGCCAGCCCGCTGGCGACGCTCGGCGGCGTGGACGCTGGCGGCCAGAACGTGCACGTGGCCGCGCTGTCGGCTGCGCTCGCGCAGGAGGGCCACACCGTCACCGTCTACACGCGCCGCGACGACGCGGCGCTGCCCGCGCGCGTCGCCTTCGCGCCGGGCGTGGAGGTCGTGCACCTCGACGCCGGACCCGCCCGCGCCGTCCCCAAGGACGAGCTGCTGCCGCACATGGGCGAGCTCGCCGACGGCCTCCTCGCCGACTGGCGCACCGCGCGGCCCGACGTGGTGCACAGCCACTTCTGGATGTCCGGGGTCGCCGCGCTCGACGCCGCCGCGCGCCTCGCGTCCTCCCCGGTGGGCGCCGCCGCGGCGCCGCCCGTGCTGCACACCTTCCACGCGCTCGGATCCGTGAAGCGCCGCCACCTCGGCGCCGAGGACACGAGCCCCGCCGCGCGCGCCGAGCTCGAGCCCGGGGTCGGCCGCCGCGCCGACGCGGTCATCGCGACCTGCTCCGACGAGGCCGCGGAGCTCGTGCGCGCAGGGGTCGACGCGGCCCGCATCACCGTGATCCCCTGCGGCGTCGACATCGAGCACTTCACGCCGCGCGCGTACGACGACGACGCCGGCCCGATGCGCGTCATGGTCGTCGGCCGCCTGGTGCCGCGCAAGGGCGTCGACCTCGCGATCGAGGCCGTCGGGATCCTCGCGCGCCGCGGCCACCGGGACGTCGAGCTGGTCATCGTCGGCGGATCCGGCGACGCCGCGGGCGCGGGCGAGGACACCGAGGCCCGCCGCCTGATGGACGCCGCGCGCGCCGCCGGGGTCGCCGACCGCGTGCGCCTGCACGGCCGCGTCTCGCAGGCCGACATGCCCGCCGTGATGCGCACCGCCGACGTCGTGGTGTGCGCGCCCTGGTACGAGCCGTTCGGGATCGTGCCGCTCGAGGCGATGGCCTCGGGCGTGCCCGTCGTCGCCTCCGCCGTGGGCGGCCTCACCGACAGCGTGGTCGACGGCGTGACGGGGATCCTCGTGCCGCCGCGCGACCCCGCCGCCATCGCGGACGCCCTCGAGGGGCTGCTCGCGGATCCCGCCCGCCGTCGCCGCCTCGGCCGCGCCGGCCGCGACCGCATGGAGCACGGCTACGCGTGGTCGACCGTCGCGGCGCGCACCGCGGAGGCGTACCGGGCCGCGATCCAGGCCGCCGCGCCCGACGACCTGCCCGCCGACCCGACCGTGGTCGACGCCCACCTCGACGCGCTCGCCCCCGTGCTCGCCGACCTCCGCACGCACGCGCCGCGCCTCACCGCGTGGGGCCGCGAGATGGCCGACCGCATGAGCCGCGGCGCGCGCCTGCTCGCGGCGGGCAACGGCGGATCCGCGGCCGAGGCCCAGCACCTCACGAGCGAGCTGGTGGGCCGGTTCGACGGCGACCGCCGCCCGTTCTCGGCCATCGCGCTGCACTCGGAGTCGTCCGCGGTCACGGCCATCGGCAACGACTACGGCTTCGACGAGGTCTTCGCCCGGCAGGTGCACGCGCACGCGAGATCCGGCGACATCGTCGTGCTGCTCTCCACGAGCGGCCGCAGCGAGAACCTCCTCCGAGCCGCGGCTGCGGCTCGTGCCGCCGGCGCCACCACCTGGGCGATGACGGGCCCCGGCCCCAATCCGCTCGTGGAGGCGTGCGACGAGCACATCGCGCTCGACGGGCCGTCGGCCAACGTGCAGGAGGCGCAGCTCGTCGCCGTGCACGCCATCTGCCGCTCCTTCGAGAGCCGGCTGCAGGCGAACGACCGGGCCGCGGCGCGCGCGTCCGCGACGACGGCCGCCGCGACCCTGTCCGCGTCGGCCGCCGCGTCCGCGTCCGTCCCCGTGACGGTCGCGCCCGCGTCCACCACGACGGCGCCCGCGGAGGTGCCGGCATGAGGATCGTCGTGGTCGGCGACGTGCTGCTCGACGTCGACATGACCGGCGCCGCGCACCGCCTCAGCCCCGACGCGCCCGTCCCCGTGATCGAGGTGGAGGAGTCGCTGCCCCGCGCGGGCGGCGCAGGCCTCGTCGCCACGATGCTCGCGCGCGACGGCCACGACGTGCGCCTCGTCACCGTGCTCTCCGACGACCGCCACTCCGCGACCCTCCGCGAGTGCCTGCAACGGATCGAGGTGGTCGCCGGCCCGTCCGGCGCGCCCACGCCCGTGAAGACCCGCGTCCGCGCCGACGGCCACGCCATCGCCCGCATCGACGAGGGCTGCGCCCCGCCGCCCACGCCCGCCGCGACCGACGAGATGCTCGACGCGATCGCCACGGCCGACGCCATCGTCGTCGCCGACTACGGCCGCGGCGTCACGCGCGACCTCCGCCTCCGCGCCGCCCTCGACGCGCGCGCCGCCGTGGTGCCGCTCGTGTGGGATCCGCACCCCGCGGGCGAGCCGCCCGTGCCGAACACGGCGCTCGCCACCCCGAACCTCGCCGAGGCGCGCGCGTTCTCCGGGCTGGCCGGGCGCGACGTCGCCGCGGCCGCCGACGCCGCCCGGATCCTGCGCGAGCAGTGGGGCGTGCGCACGGTCGCCGTCACCATGAGCGAGCGCGGCGCCCTGCTCGTGTCGGCGCCCGCGTCGGGCTCGGCCGGCGGATCCATGCCCGTCGTCGTCCCCGCCCCGCTCGTCGCGACCGGCGACCCGTGCGGCGCGGGCGACCGCCTGGCCGCCACGGCCCTCGCGGCGCTGGCCGCGGGATCCCCCGTCGAGGACGCCGTGCGCGACGCCGTCGCCTCCGCGGCCGAGTACGTGGACGCGGGCGGCGTCGCGACCCTCGTCGGCCCGCCCGCCGCGCGCCCCATCGGCGGCCACGCGGCGAGCGCCCTCCAGGTGGTCCGCGCGACCCGCGCCGCGGGCGGCACCGTCGTCGCGACGGGCGGCTGCTTCGACCTCGTGCACGCCGGCCACGCCCGCACGCTCGCCGCGGCGCGCGCGCTCGGCGACTGCCTCGTCGTGCTCCTCAACTCGGATGACTCGGTGCGCCGCCTCAAGGGGCCCGAGCGCCCGATCATGACCGAGGAGGACCGCGTCGACCTCCTCATGTCGCTCGGCGTCGTCGACGCGGTGGTGCTCTTCTCCGAGGACACCCCCGAAGAGGCGCTCCGCTCCATCAAGCCCGACCTCTGGGTCAAGGGCGGCGACTACCGCGCCGAGGACCTCCCCGAGTCAGCGGTCATCGCCGAGTGGGGCGGCCAGGCCGTGACCGTCCCGTACCACCCGGGCCGCTCCACCACGAAGCTCGCCGGCGCCCTCGCGCGCGTCGGCTGAGCCCCCTCACCACCACCGACTCCCCGTACCACCGCTCCACGGAAGGAACACCCATGACCGACTCCCCCCGCCCCAGCACCGGCCGCGTCCTCATCACCGGAGGCGCGTCCGGGCTCGGCGCCGCGGTCGCGCAGGCGGTCCTCGCGGCCGGCGGCGAGCCCATCGTGCTCGACCTCGACACGTCGAGCGTCACCGGCATGGAAGCGCACCGCATCGACGTCTCCGACACCCGCGCCACCGAGGCGCTCGTCACCGAGATCGCCCAGGCGCACGGCGGCCTGGATGCCGTCGTCACCGCCGCGGGCATCGACCGCTGCGGCCGCCTCGTCGACGTCGCCCCCACCGAGTGGGAGAAGGTCATCGGCGTGAACCTGATGGGGACGGTCGCCGTCGTCCGCGCGGCGCTGCCGTTCCTCACCGAGTCGCACGGCCGCGTCGTCACCGTCGCGTCGTCGCTCGCCATCAAGGCCGTCTCGGACGCCACCGCCTACTGCGCCTCCAAGTTCGGCGTGCTCGGCTTCACCCGGGCGCTGGCCGCCGAGACGAAGGGCGAGGTCGGCGTGACCACGCTGATCCCCTCGGGCATGAAGACGCACTTCTTCGACGACCGCGACCCGAAGTACAAGCCCGGCTCCGACGCGAACCTCAACGACCCGGCCGCTGTCGCCGACTCGGTGATGTTCATCCTCGGCCAGCCGCGCGGCTGCGAGATCCGCGAGCTCGTCATCACGCACGAGCTCGAGGACAGCTGGCCGTGATCCGCGGCTGATCCGCGCCGCCCGCGCATGACACGAGCCCGGCCCCGCATCGCGCGGGGCCGGGCTCGTCTCGTCTCCCGCCGGTCGGGTCAGCGCGTCGGCGGGATCCGGCCCGCGCCCGGCCGCGCCGCCGTCGGGCGGAGCCCCGCCGATAGGTTCGACGCATGATCTCCACCCCGCGCCCCGGCCCCCGTCCGACGCTCTCCGACGACGGCCCGCAGCGGCAGCTCACCGACCGCGCGACGCCCGGGCTCTGGGGCCGCCTCGTCGCGCGCGCGTTCGCGCTGCCCGGCGTGCGCGAGGGCCACAGCCAGGTGTCGCCCGCCTCTTCGCGCGGCCTGTTCCTCGAGGACCGCGCCGAGCCCGTCGTCCCGTGGACCTCGCTCGCGCCGGAGGGCCGCCTCGAGCCGGTGCACCTGCACGGCGTGGACGACACGTCCCTGCACCTCTGCCTGCCGGTCGCCCGCGGCGCCGAGCTCACCGCGCTCGGCTGGGCGACGCCGCACCAGTACGAGGACCACGGCACCGAGTTCCTCGTCTACGGTCCGCGCGACGAGGCCGAGCTCGAGGTGGTGGTCGGGATCGTCGAGGAGGCGATCGCCTTCGCCCGCGACCCCGGCGACGAGCGACCGGCGCACGTCCCCGCCCCCGCGGGCTGAGCGGACGGGGCCCGCACCCGACCATGACCTGACCGTCCGGCCGTGAGCGGACATCGGGCGACGGGCCCAGGGAAGCGTCGGATAGCTTCCAGGGAGCGGACATCCGCAGAAAACTGGACACAATGACGCACCACCCCCGCACCATCCGCACCGCGACCACCCTCATCCTGGGTCTCGCCCTCACCGCCGGGATCCTCACCACAGCATCCCCCGCCAGTGCCGCGACCACCGGCCAGGCCCCGACCGCCGCGAGCGCCGCTCCGGCCGTCTCCGACGCCGGGCTCCGGTTCGGCGTCGCCACCCCCGGCGGCCCGACCGACGGCAGCGAGCTCGACCAGGTGGCCACGCAGGTCGGCGAGAGCCCGAGCATCGTGCTCTCCTACGCCGACTTCACGCAGTCGCCGCCCATCGCGGCCCTCGACTCCGTCGCCGCGCGGGGCGCCGAGACCCTCCTCACCTGGGAGCCGTGGGAGGCCGGCGCGGGCGCGGATCAGCCCGCGTACACGAACGCGAGCATCGCCGCGGGCGACCACGACGCGTACATCCGAGAGTGGGGTGCCGCCCTCGCGAAGTGGGGCGGCCCGGTCTACCTCCGCTACGCGCACGAGATGAACGGCGACTGGTACCCGTGGGCCGAGGGCGTCGACGGCAACGGCGCGGGCTCATACGCCGCCGCCTGGCGGCACGTGCACGACGTCGTCGTGGGCGCCGGCGCGACCGAGGTGCGCTGGGTGTGGACGCCGAACGTGCCGTACACCGGATCCACCGCGCTCGCGGGCCTCTACCCGGGCGACGGGTACGTCGACGTCGTCGGGCTCGACGGCTACAACTGGGGCACCAGCATCACCGGCCACTCGTGGGTCCAGCCCGCCGACCTGTTCGGCCCAGGCCTCGAGCGCCTCCGCGGCATCGCGCCGGGGAAGCCCATCGTCGTCGCCGAGACCGCGTCCTCCGAGGTCGGCGGATCCAAGGCCCAGTGGGATCAGGACCTCGTCGCCTACCTGCAGGCCCAGCCCGACGTCCAGGCGTTCGTCTGGTTCGACATGGACAAGGAGGCGGACTGGCGCATCGGCAGCTCCGCGTCGTCCGCCACCGCCCTCCGCGACGCGCTCGCCGCCCGTCGCGTCTGATCCGCCCGCCCCCTCCATCGGATCCCGTCGCTCGGCGGACATCCGATGGACGGCGGGCGCCGAAGAACATACGCTCGCATTGATCCATCGGGGGAAGGACCACACCGCCATGCCCACTCGCCGCCGCCTGAAGTGCGCCGTCGTCACCGCGGTCGCGCCCGCGGTCGTGACGGCCACCGTGCTCGTCGCCCCGGCTCTGGCCTCCCGCGCGTCCGCGGCGCAGGCCGTGCCCGCGACGCCGGCCGCGATCGTCCTCTCCGTCGCCTCCGGCCCGGTCGGCACGGCCGTGACCGTGACCGGCACCGGCTTCCCCGCGAGGAAGGGCGCCGTCGTCGCCGCCGGATCCGCCGCGAAGCGCATCACGACCACCGCGACCGGGCGCTTCACCACCGCGATCACGATCCCCCGCACCTCGCTCTCGACGATCCGCATCACCGCGACCGTCGGCACGCGCTCGGCCGGCGCCGCCTTCTCCGTCACCGCGGCGAAGTCGGCCGGGTCCGCCCGCTCCGCGGCGCCCGCGCCGACCCCGACGCCCGCTCCCCCGACGACGGCCCCCGCGCCGACGACCTCCGCTCCCGCGTCCACCGCCCCCGCCATCAGCTCCGCCCGCCTGCGCCTCGGCCTCTCGACGCCCGGCGGCCCCACGGCGAACGGCGAGCTCGACGCCGCGTCCACGACCCTCGGCGAGAGCCCGTCCATCGTCATGAGCCACGTCGACTTCACGCACCCGGCGCCCATCTCGGGCCTCCGGAGCGTGGCCGCGCGCGGCGCCGACAGCCTCATCACCTGGGAGCCGTGGCAGGGCGGCGCGGGCGTCGACCAGTCCGCCTACTCGAACGCGCGCGTCGTCGCGGGCGACCACGACGCGTACATCCGCTCGTGGGGCGCCGACCTCGCGAAGTACGGGAAGACCGTCTACCTCCGATACGGGCACGAGATGAACGGGAACTGGTACCCGTGGTCCGACGGCGTCAACGGCAACGCGTCCGGGTCCTACGTCGCGGCGTGGAGGCACGTGCACGACCTCGTCATGGCGCAGGGGGCCACGAACGTGAAGTGGGTGTGGAGCCCGAACGTGCCGTACCCGGGATCCACCGACCTCGCGTCCCTCTACCCCGGCGCCGACCAGGTCGACGTCGTCGCCCTCGACGGCTACAACTGGGGCGCCGTCCCCGGCCAGCGCTGGACCGCGCCCGCCGACCTCTTCGGCCCGGGCCTCGCGCAGCTGCGCTCCATCGCCCCCGGAAAGCCCCTCGTCATCGCCGAGGTGGCGTCGAGCGAGACGGGCGGATCCAAGGCCGACTGGGATCGCGACCTCGTCGCCTACCTGCAGGCCCAGCCCGACGTGCTCGGCTTCGTGTGGTTCGACTTCCAGAAGGAGGAGGACTGGCGGATCGACAGCTCGGCCGCCTCCGCCGCCGCGCTCCGCGACGCGCTCGCCCTCCGGCGCGGCTGATCCGCTCCGGGCCGCGGTCGCGCACGCCCAGTCGGCGCCCAGCCGGCGCACGGGCGCCCCGCGGATCCCACGGCCTACGATCTGACCTGCGCCCGGCCGACCCGACGGCGGCGCGTGCGATGAGGAGGCGGTGGTGACCCGAGCCCACCGGCGGCGCGAGACCGCGATCGCCCTCGCCGCCGTGCTCGTCGGCCTCGTGATCCTGCCGGCCCCGCCCGGATCCGGCGTCGAGGGGGGCTTCGCGCAGCTCGACCGCTACGCCGCCCTCACCGCGTCGCAGGCCCAGCGGATGATCCGGGCGCACCCGGCCCTCGAGCTGCAGGTGATGGACGCGTCGCCCGAGCGCGTCGTGTCCTGGTGGGCCGCGAAGGACCGGGAGCACCAGCGGGCGCTCATCCGCAGCTCGCCCGAGCTCGTCGGCAACCTCGACGGCGTCGACTACGCCTCGCGCGACGCGGCCAACCGCCGCCAGCTGCGGACCGAGCTGCGCACGGAGCGGGAGGCGGTCGCCGCCCACCCCGACGACGCCGACGCCCGGAACCGGCTCACGGCCCTCACGGCGATCCGCGACGCGCTGAAGCCGGAGGCCCGGACGGGCGGCGGCACGGAGCCGAGGCGTTGGCTCGTGTCGCTGAGCCACCGGGATCCGCCGCTCGCCGCCATCGCGGTCGGCGACCTCGACACCGCCCGCCAGGTCACCTTCACGCTGCCGGGCATGGGCACCTACACCGACGACATGCAGCTCTGGACGGAGACCGCGCAGAACGTGTTCGACGCGCAGGCGTCGGTCGGCGCCCCGGCCGCGCACGCCGTGGTCGCGTGGATCGGGTACCGCACGCCGCCGCCCGGCGTCGACGCGACGCTGGGCGACTACGCGGAGCGCGGCGCCCCGCTGCTCGCGAGCGAGATCGCGGGGCTGCAGGCGGCGCGCCGCGGCGGCGACCTCACGAGCGTCGACGTGATCGCGCACTCGTACGGATCCACCATGGCCGCCGACGCCCTCGCCGCCCGCGACCTCGGCGTCGACTCCTTCGTGATGCTCGGCTCGGCCGGCGTCGAGGACGGCATCGAGGACGCCCGCCAGCTGCACGCCCGGCACGTCTACGCGGGCGAGGCGGCGGACGACGACGAGGCCGTGTGGGGGCGGCTCTCCCGGCAGGATCCGCGCGCCCCCGGCTTCGGCGCCACCGTGATCTCGGTCGACGGCGATCCCGCGCGCGGCCTCCTGCCCGTCACCACGCACGCGCCGGTCCTGCACTCGCCGTGGAACGACGACCCGGACTCGCGCGCCTGGACGACCATCCGCGACCCGGCCCAGCGCGCCGCCGAGTTCGCCGCCCACGAGGAGACGTACGGCTACCTCGACGCGGGCACGGAGTCGCTGCGGAACGCCGCCATCGCGACCACGCCGCACGCGACCCAGGCGCTCGACCCGACCGAGGGCTGAGCGTCAGACCTGCCACCCCGGCCGGTTCGCGAACACGAAGCGGTGGTAGTCGGCGAGCGCGAGGCCGGCGGCCGCGGCCTCGTCGACCACGACGGTCGCGTCGGGGTGCAGCTGCAGCGCGGATCCCGGGCACATGCTGGTGAGCGGCCCCTCGACCGCCGCCGCCACGGCCGCCGCCTTCGACGCGCCGTGCGCGACGAGGAGCACGCGGCGCGCGTCGAGGATCGTGCCGAGCCCCTGCGTGACGCAGTGCACGGGCACCTCCTCCGGTGACGCGAAGAAGCGCGCGTTGTCGGCCCGCGTCTCGGGCGTGAGCGTCTTGATGCGCGTGCGCGACGCGAACGACGAGGTCGGCTCGTTGAAGCCGATGTGCCCCGTCGCGCCGATGCCGAGGATCTGCAGGTCGATGCCGCCCGCCTCCCGGATGAGCGCCTCGAACCGGTCGCCCGCGTCCCGGATCCCCTCCACCCGGCCGTCGGGCACGTGGACGCGGGCCGGGTCGAGGCCGAGCCGCCGCGTGACCTCGCGGTCGATCACGGCGCGGTAGCCCTCCGGGTGGTCCGCGGGGAGCCCCACGTACTCGTCGAGCGCGAAGGCCGTGAGCCCGTGGAGGGCGTCGCGGTCGGGCCCTGCGGCGAGCGCCTCGTAGACGGGCAGCGGCGAGGATCCCGTCGCCACCCCGAGCACGCGCAGGCTCCCGTCGCGCACGCGCGCGCCGATCACGCCGGCCGCGTACCGGCCCACCTCCTCGGGGCTGTCCCGGATGACCACCTGCATGCGCGTCCCCTCCTGTGGTGTCCGCCGCGTCAGAGCGCGGCGACCTCGATCGTGCGTCCCGTGCGGGCCGACTCCTGCGCCGCGAGCACGATGCGCAGCGTGCGGAGCCCGACCTGCAGGTCCGGCTGGGGCTGCTCCCCGCCGCGCACCCCGGCGAGGAACGCGTCGAGGAGGGCGGCGTCGAAGTCCGGGCCGTACGGCAGCTCGATCGGCCGGCCGGTGGCGGCGTCGAGCCCGCGGACCCGGGGCCCGAAGAAGTCGATCCCGACGCTGCCGGCCGTGCCGGTCGCGGTGACCTTCACGCCACCCCAGGTGGGCGCGGTGTCGGCCTGCGTGAACGAGCAGTCGATCGCGGCGACGAGGCCCGAGTCGTAGGTGATCGTGACGAGCCCGCCGGTCTCGGCCTGCGCGCGGTGGGCGTGCAGGATCCGGTTGCTCACGGCCGTGACGCTGACCGCCTCCGCGCCCGTGAGCGCGTCGAGCAGGTCGGCGACGTGCACCACGTGGTCGACGAGCGCGCCGCCGCCGGACAGCGCCGGATCCCCGAACCACGCCCGCTCCATCGGCAGCTTCCCGTTGTTGGCGCCGCGGAGCGCGACGAGCTGGCCGAGGGCGCCGCGGGCGTGCGCGGCCCGCAGCTCCTGGAACGCGCTGGCGAAGCGCACGGGGAACGCGACCATGAGCCGCACGCCCGCGTCGGCGACGGCCCGCTCCATGGCGAGGCCGTCCTCGAGCGTGGTGGCGAGCGGCTTCTCGCAGAGGATGTCGGCGCCGGCGGATGCGGCGAGCTCCACCAGCTCGCGGTGCCGCACGTTCTCGCTCGCGACGATCACGGCGTCCGGCCGCCAGGCGAGCAGCTCGTCGTGGGTGTCGGCGTACGCGACGCCGAGCGCGTCGGCCATGGCGCGGCCGCGCAGCTCGCCGTCCGGGTGCGGGCCGGGGTCGCTCGCGCGCGCCTCGACGTCGTCCATCCCCGCGAGCAGCGCGAGGTAGGAGCGGGCGTGCGTGTGCGCGAACGACATGACGGCGACGCGCAGCGGGCCCTCGTGGCTCTCCCGCACGGCGGTCACGCCTCCCCGCCGAGAGCGGGCGCGAGGTCCACCGGCTGCCCGGTGTCGAGGCTCTCGAGCGCGGCGGTGGCGATCCGCACGGCCGCGGCACCGTCCGCGGCGCTCACGCGCGGCTCGGGTCCGCCCGCGAACGCGCGCGTGAACTCGCGCAGCTCGACGAAGTACGGGTCCTCGGCGGGATCCGTGTCGGGCACGAGATCCCCGCCCGTCCCGCCCCCGGCGAGGTCGGCCACGTAGCCCCGTTGCACCGCCGAGGAGTGCTCGAGCTGCCCGCCCGTGCCCGTGACCGTGTACTCGGTCGTGAAGCGCAGGTGCGCCGGGCCCCAGACGCCGGCGACGTGGCTGATCGCGCCGGACGCGTGCGTCAGCAGCACGTGCGCCGCCTCGATCGGGTGCTCGGCGTCGCCCGCGCGGGTGGAGACGGCGGAGACCCGCACGACCTCGCCAGCGACCCAGCGCGCGATGTCGAGGTCGTGGATCATCTGGTCCATGATGATGCCGCCCGAGAGCTCCCGGTCGGCGAACCAGGGCGTGCGGGTCGGGTAGGCGCCGGCGCGCGAGAACCGCAGCACCGCGAGGTCGCCGAGGAGGCCCTGGTCGACGGCCTCCTTGAGGCGCACGTACTCGGGGAAGAACCGCACGACGTGCGCGGGGTGCAGCCGGCGTCCGAGCCGGGCGGCGAGCGCGACCAGCTCCTCGGCGTCGGCGTCCGTGCGCGCGAGCGGCTTCTCGCTGATGACGTCCTTGCCCGCCTCGAGCGCCCGGCGCACGATCGGCGCGTGCGTCCAGGTGGGCGTGACCACGTCGACGACGTCGACCAGCTCGAGCAGCTCGTCGAGGGTGTCGACGACCGTGCCGCCGCCGTGCCGGGCGACCGCCTCGGCGGCGCCCTGCTCGGAGTGGACGTAGACCTCGGCGCCGAGCGCGAGCAGGTGCGGCAGGTGCGACGCGCTGATGCCGCCGGCCCCGACGAGGCCGATGCGGAGGGGTGGAGCTGTCATGTGCGGTTCCTCACGTGCGGGCGGATGGGACGGTGGATCCGGGGGCCGGCGGGTCGGCGGCGATCGACGCGGGCGCGCCCACGGCCTCGGCGGTCGACGCCCGCAGGGACGCCTCCGCGCGCACGGCGAAGCCGGGCGACATGGCGGGGCCGCCGGCGAGCAGGGCCGCGCCGATGACGCCCGCGTGCGTGCCGAGCGTCGAGCGGATGATGGGCGGCGCCGACCGCCAGCCGAGCCGGGCGTCGACCGCGGCGCGCAGCGGCACGAGCAGGGCGTCGCCCGCGCCGGAGAGGCCGCCGCCGATCACGACGCGCGCGGGGTCGAGCACCACGGCGAGCGTCGTGATCCCCACGGCGAGCGCGTCGACCGCGTCGGCCCACACGGCGCGCGCGTCGGGATCCGCGTCGAGCCGCGCGACGATCCCGGGCGTCGAGGAGGCGGCCGTGCCGCCGCGCCTGCGGTACCGGGCGAGGACGCTCGTCGCCGACGCGTACGCCTCCAGGCAGCCGTGCTGGCCGCAGCCGCAGAGGTCGCCGCCGCCGACGATGGGCGTGTGCCCGAACTCGCCGGCGCCGCCGGTCGCGCCGCGGACGACGACGCCGGAGGTCACGACCGCGGCGGCCACGCCCGTGCCGATGGGGATGAAGACGAAGTCGCGGAAGGCCGCCTCCTCGTCCGGGTGCGCGGCGCGCTCGGCGACCGCGGCGGCCCGGGCGTCGTGCTCCACGTGCACGGGGAGGCCCAGCTCGTCCTCGAGGATCCGTCGGAGCGGCAGCCCGGACCAGCCGAGGTTCGCGGCGTACCCGATGCTCCCCGTCTCCGCGTCCACGAGGCCGGGCGACGCGAGGCCCACGGCGGCCACGCGCACGCCGTCGCGCGCCGACCGGTCGACGAGGTCGGCGACGAGCTCGCGCAGGGTGGCGAGCGCGTCCATCCGCCCGTCGAACGTCGGGGAGACGCGGCGCGCGACGACGCCGCCGTGGGCGTCGAGCACGGCGCCCTTCAGCGTGGTGCCGCCGACGTCCACCGCGACGACCGCGCACGGCCGCGCCGGCGCCGGATCCGCGTCCCCGCGCGTCACGCGGTCGCGCCCGGCACGTCGGCCTCGGCGAGGGCGCGGACCCGCTGCTCGACGCGGGCGGGCGCGAGCACCTCCTCGAGGATCATGCGGGTGGCGCCGCGGACCACGGCGTTCGCGGGATCCACGGCCGCGCGCACGTCGAGGTCGTGCGCCGCGATGGGCAGGCAGCGGGAGAACAGCTCCGCGCGGATGGCGGCCACGAGCGGCGCGGACGCCGACATGGTGCCGCTCAGCACGACCGCGCGCGGGTTGAGGAAGTTGACGATGGTGGCGAGCGACGCCCCGATCCGGGTGCCGGCCTCGCGCAGCACCGTGACGATCTCGGGATCCGCCGTGCGGCCCAGCTCGATGATGTCCGACGCGCTCTCCACCGGGTGCCCGAGCGCGGTGAGCCGCGCGGCCACGGCGCCGCCGCCCGCGACCGACTCGAGGCAGTTCGGGATCCCGCAGATGCAGGAGATGGCCGCCTCGCCGTCGACCGCGGAGTGGCTGATCTCGCCGGCGGCGCCGCTGGCCCCGCGGTGCAGGCGCCCGCCGGTGAGGATCCCGCTGCCGATGCGCGTGCCGAGCACCACGGCGAGGAGGTGGTCGCCGTCGCTGCGGGCGCCGGGCGCCGACTCGGCGAGCGCCACGAGGTTCGCGTCGTTCTCGACGACCACCGGCACATCGGTGTGCGCGGCGAAGAGCGACGGCAGGCTGACGTTGTGCCACGACGGCATGAAGGACGGCAGCACGACCCGGCCGGACGGGTGCTCGATGGGCGCGGGCAGCCCCACGCCGATGCCGGACAGCAGCGCGGGATCCAGCCCGTGCTCGGCCAGCAGGCCCTGCACCTCGGACCACATGGCGGCGACGACCGCCTCCGGGTCCTGGTCGGGCAGCCCCGTGCGGCGCACGCTGCCGACGACGTCGCCCGCGAGGTCGGCGACGGCCACGGTGAGGTGGCGGGCGCCGAAGTCGACCGCGGCGACGGATCCCGCCTCCCGCACGACGTCGAGCCGCCGGGCGCGACGCCCGCCGCGGGACTCCTCGTCCCCGCCCTCGGCGACGAGGCCGAGGCGCAGCAGCGCGTCCACGCGGATGCCGACGGTGGACGGCGAGAGGCCCGTGCGGCGCGCGATCGCGGAGCGCGAGACGGCGCGCTCCTCCCGGATGAGACGGAGCACGTCGCCCACGGATCCGGGGGCGACCTCCGCGTCCTGGAGGCGCGTGGCGTTCGGGGTCATGCGGTGATCCTATCGACGATCGAACGAAGTCCGGCGAAAAAAGAACTACTTCTTCTTGCAACGGGCCAGTAACATGCGGGAAACACCTGAAGCCTACGGTCGAGAGCCAGGGCTTCCCGGACGAGGTCGTCCTCCCGTGAGGGGCACGCGTCCGGATCCCGAGCCGCCCACCACGAGGAGCCCGCGATGACCGCACGTCCCCCGATCGCCCGCCCGGGCGCCGCGGCCGATGCCCGCCGAGGCCCGAGCCGATCCCGCCGAGGCCCGTCGTGACGACCGCCCTCGCGTCGACCCGCCTGCCGGAGTCGTACCAGCGCCGCACCCTGCACGAGAAGGAGGGCCGCGCCGGCTACGCGCTCGTCGCCCCCACCACGATCCTGCTGTCGGTCTTCTACCTCTACCCGCTGCTCCAGACCGTGGTCTACAGCTTCACCGACTGGAACCCGGGCGCCCCCGGCGCCACGAGCTTCGTCGGCCTCGACAACTTCGCGGGCCTCTTCTCGCCCACGAGCGGGTTCCTCGCGGCGCTCCGCAACACGGCGATCATCGCGATCGTGGTGGTGCCGGGATCCATGGCCGTCGGCCTGCTCTTCGCCGCCATGCTCGACGGCCCGTTCCGCGGCCGCTCGTTCTACCGGACCATGATCTTCGCGCCGCACATCGCCCCCACCGTCGGCAGCGCGCTCATCTTCAGCTACCTGCTCACGCCGCTCGGCGGCCTGGTGAACACGGCGCTGAAGCCCTTCGGCGTCAACTCGATCTCGTTCCTCACGACCGAGCCGTGGGCCATCGTCGCGGTCATCGTCTTCATCGTGTGGCAGCAGACGGGCTACACGATGATCATCTTCTCGGCCGCGCTCTCCACCATCCCGCCGAGCTACCACGAGGCCGCGAAGCTCGACGGCGCGGGCGTCGTCCGCCGCTTCTTCTCCATCTCGCTGCCGCTGGTCGCGCCCACGAGCGGGTTCCTCGTCATCACCGGCCTCATCAGCACGCTGCAGGTGTTCACGCAGGTCTACGTCCTCACGGGCGGCGGCCCGCTCGGATCCACCAAGACCGCCATCTACTGGATCTACGAGCAGGGCTTCCAGTTCTTCAACGGCGGCGCGGCCACGGCCGCCTCGGTCGTCCTCCTGCTGATCGGCATCACCGTGACCGCGATCCAGCTCAAGTTCCTGTCGCGCCGCGACACCGTCGAGATGCTGTGAAGGGCCCGTCATGACCATCTCCCTCGAGCACGAGACCGCCGCCGCCCCGGTGCCGCCCGCCGGCGGATCCGGCCACGCCCGCCCCGCGCGCCGCCGCCGGCCGCTGCGCCGGTACCTCCCGTCGACGCTCCGCCACGTGATCCTCATCGTCGCCAGCGTCATCTTCTTCGGGCCGTTCATCTGGATGGTGCTCGTGAGCTTCAAGTCGGCGCAGGAGGCGCTCTCCGTCCCGCCGACCTTCCTGCCCACGGAATGGCACCCGGAGAACTACACGCGCCTGTTCGAGATCGCGCCGTTCGGCCGCTTCTACGTGAACACGATCGTGGTCGCGGTGCTCTCCACGGCCGGGCAGGTGATCACGAGCCTCATGGCCGGGTACGCGTTCGCGCGCCTCCGGTTCCGCGGCCGGAACCTGCTGTTCCTGGTGCTGCTCGCGGCGCTCATGGTGCCGTTCGAGATCGTGTTCACGCCGCTCATCACGCTGCTCTCGTCGCTCGGCTGGCTGAACAGCTACCAGGGGCTCATCGTGCCGAACATCCCGTCGATCCTCGGGGTGTTCCTCTTCCGGCAGTTCTTCTCGAACTTCCCGTCGGAGATCGAGGACGCGGCGCGCATGGACGGCACGGGCGTCTGGCAGCGGTTCCGGCTGATCATGGCGCCCATGGCGACGCCGATGATCGGCTCGTTCGCGATCCTCTCCTTCGTCTACAACTGGAACAACTTCTTCTTCCAGTTCATCGCCGTGAATCGCACCGAGCTCTTCACCGTGCAGATCGGCCTCACGCTCCTCCAATCGCAGGAGGGCGCCTCGAACTTCAACCTGCTGATGGCGGGATCCACGCTCGCGGTGATCCCCGTCCTCGTCGTCTTCCTGCTCTTCCAGGGCCAGATCGTCAAGGCCATCTCCGGCGGCCTCCGCTAGGCCGCCTCCCCGCGTCACCCGCATCACCCGCATCCCCGCACGAACCGCACGGCACCCACCGCACCATCCCGCACCAGGAGGAATCCATGAAGCTCCGCCGCCCCTCGACGCGCTCCCCGCGCGCCTCCGCCCTCCGGCGGACCCTCGTCGCCGGAACGGCGATCGCGACCGCCGTCGCCCTCTCCGCGTGCAGCGGCGGATCCGTCACGGGCAACGTCGACGACGCCACGGGCCGCACGACCATCACCATGTGGAACCAGGCCACGGGCGACGCGGCCACCAAGCTCACCGAGCTCGTCCAGCGCTTCAACGACGCGCAGGACCAGTACACGGTGCAGTCGCAGTTCATCGCCTCGGAGGGCTTCACGGCCCGCATGGTGCAGGCGCTCTCGAGCGACCAGGCGCCGAACCTCGTGATCAGCGACTCGGAGCCGTCGTCGCTCGGCGAGTCCATCGCGACCGGCAAGATCGTGCCGCTCGACGACAAGCTCGGCACGGGCGACTACGCGCTCAGCGCCGACGACATCCCCGAGGGGATGCTCGCCTCCGGGCAGTTCGACGGCACCACGTACGCGCTGCCGACCGACGGCGGCGACTACGCGATCATCTACAACAAGAAGATGTTCGCCGACGCCGGCATCACCGACACCCCCACCACCTGGGACGAGCTCGCGGCCGACGCGAAGACCCTCACCAAGGACGGCCAGTACGGCGTGTACCTGCCCATCGGCAGCAACGAGTGGCCCGTCTTCACCTTCCAGTCGATGCTGTGGAGCGCCGGCGGCGAGTTCCTGAACGAGGACGACTCGGAGGTCGCGTTCGACTCCCCGGAGGGCGTGAAGGCGCTCACCACCTGGACCGACATGGTGAAGGACGGCGTCGCGTATCCCTCGAGCGCCGCGGACAGCAACCAGAACCAGGGCGCGCCGTTCTTCAACGCGGGCCAGTTCGCGATGTTCATCGGCGGCGCGTACAACCTCAGCACGGTGCAGGAGGGCATCGGCGCCGAGAACGTCGGCGTCTTCACGTTCCCGCAGATCGACCAGCCGGCGATGAACACGGGCACCAACGTCTCGTACATCACGAAGGGCACGCCCGAGCAGGAGGCGGGCTCCTACGCGTTCCTCTCCTGGTTCATGCAGCCCGACCAGCAGGCCGAGTGGGACATCGCGAGCGGCTACCTGCCGACGAACACGAAGACCGAGGCGTCGGACACCTACAGCGCGTACTTGAAGGAGAACCCGCTGATCCAGGTGTTCGTCGACCAGCTCGACTACGCGCGCTCCCGCCCGTCGGTCTCCAACTACGCCGAGGTGAGCGCGGCGCTGGGCGCCGAGCTCGAGAAGGCGATGCTGCTCAAGACCTCTCCCGAGGACGCCCTGAAGGCCGCGGCCGCCGCGGGCCAGGCGGCGCTCGACGCGGGGTGATCCGCGCCCGCTGATCCGCCGACGGCGCGGTCCCTCACGCGAGGGGCCGCGCCGTCGTCGCGCGCCTAGGCCGTGACGCGCTCCGCGAGCGACGCCCGCCGCAGCTGCTCCACGTCCGCGTGCACGTCGTCGACGCGCACCTCCGCGACGTGCGACGGGTCGTGCGCGCAGCGCTCGGCGGTCCAGCCGACCTGGGTCACGTCGACGCCGCAGACGGGGCAGCGCGTGGTCCAGCCGATGTGGATCCGGTGCCGCGTGCGCCCGAACGCGGCCGCGTTCACGACGTTGCCGAACCAGAACACCCCGACCGTGCGCGCGCCGACGGCCTGCGCGAGGTGACGCGGGCCGCTGTCGTTGCCGAGCACGACGTCGGCGTGCGTGAAGAGGCCGGCGAGCTCGCCGAGGTCGAGGGAGTCGGCGAGCGAGGTGATCCGCTCGGCCTGCTCCGCGGGCAGGCCCTCCCGGCCGAGCGCGACGATGCGGTCGGCGTCGGCGGCGTCCGTCGCGTCGCCCACGACGACCACCTGCGCGTCGTCGGCGGCGGCGCGGCGCGCGACCTCCGCGAACGACTCGACGGGCCAGCGGCGGCGCGGGTCGGTGGCGCCCGGGTGGATCACGAGGAGCCCGCCGGGCGCGCCCGTCACGCGCTCCGCCGCCGCGGACCGCTCGGCGTCGGTCACCTCGACGACCGGCTCCAGGTCGGCCGCGGGCGCGCCCGCGAGCCCCGCGACCTCGAGCCCGCGCAGCACCTCGTGCTGGTAGTAGACGTACGGCATCACGCGCTCGAGCGGCTCGGCGTCGTCGGTCGCGGTGCCCACGGTGTGCCGGGCGCCGAGCCGCAGGAGGAACGGGTTGGAGTTGCGGCCGCCGCCGTGCACCTGCACGGCGAGGTCGAAGCGGCGCTCGCGCATGCGGGCGGCGAACGCCTCGATCTCCTCCGGGTCGGGATCCGTGCCCGGCACGTCCCGCACGCCGTGCGCCACCGGCAGCACCTCGATGTCGTCGGGCCCGCCGGGCCGGCCGCCGAGGAGCGCGCGGTGCAGCGGCGTGCCGAGCAGCGTGATCCTGGCGCCCGGGTACGCGGCCCGCAGCGCCGCCATCGCGGGCAGCGCGAAGATCAGGTCGCCGAGCCCGCCGCCGCGCAGCACGGCGATGGAGCGGACGTCGGGGAAGGTCTCGTGGAGCGGGGCGACGACGGGCACGGGGCGGCCTCCAGTTCGAGCGGGTGGGTCCCTCACCCCGTTCCCCACCGCGGCCTCATCGAAACGGCCGTGGCGACCGCATCGAGACGGCCGCGGACGGATCGCGGATCAGCGCGCGTCGGCCCGCGGCGCCCCCGCGCTCTCGCGCACCACGAGCCGCGTCGGCACGATGCGGTCGCCCGAGGGCTCGCGGCCGTCGAGCATCTCGAGCAGCACCTGCATGGAGCGGCGGCCGATCTCGGTGAAGTCCTGGTGCACGGTCGTGAGCGGCGGCCAGAACGAGCTCGACTCCTCGGTGTCGTCGAAGCCGACCACGCTGACGTCGCCGGGCACGTCGCGGCCGAGCTCGTGCAGCGCGTGCATGATCCCCAGGGCCATCTGGTCGTTCGCGGCGACGATGCCCGTGATGTCGGCCCGCCGGCCGAGCTCCTTGCCGATGCGGTAGCCGGACGCCGTCGTCCAGTCGCCCTGCGCGGGATCCTCCGGGGCGAGCCCCGCGTCGATCATGGTCGCGCGCCACTCGGCCGCGCGGCGGGCCGCCGAGTAGGAGGTGGAGGGACCCGCGACGTGCACGATCGCGGTGTGCCCGAGGTCCAGCAGGTGCTGCGTGACGAGCCGCGTGCCCTGCTCCTGGTCGGTGTCCACGACCACGAAGGGGTCGCCCGCGTCGGAGTCGATGATCACGACGGGCAGCCCCACGGGGATGATCACGTCGGCCCGGTCGAGCATGTGCGCCTCGATGATGATGACGACGCCGTCGACCGCCTCCTCCTGCAGCCGGCTGAACGCCCCGGCCACCTCGCCCTCGGTGGGATGCGGCACCGGCATGAGCGTGATCGTGTACCCGGCGCCGGACGCGGCCGTGACGATCGCGTCGAGCGTGCGCATGTTCCCGAGGGTGGAGAGCGTGAACATGATGATGCCGATGCTGCGGAAGCGCCCGGTCTTCAGGGCCCGGGCGGCGCTGTTCGGCCGGTAGCCCAGCTCGGCCATCGCGTCCATCACCCGCTGCCGGGTCGAGGCCTCCACGTTCTGCGCCCCGTTCGACACCCGCGACACCGTCTGCGCGGACACCCCGGCGTGCGCGGCGACGTCCGCCATCGACACGGTGCGGCCGCCGGGCGTGCGCCGGCCACCCGACTTGACGGCCGACGGTGGAGATGTCATGGTTGCGAGCATCACAGATGTTTGCGCAAACACCCAATCCTCCCGAATGGGGTGACGGCCCGCTCCCGGGCTGACTGCGCCGCGATCCCCCGACGAAGTGGAAGCACATGACGACGATGTCGACCTCGGCCGCCCGGCCGAAGGCTCCCGACGCGGCCCGCCCCAGCGGTCCCCCGATGCGACGCGACAAGCGACGCTGGACCGGACTGGGCTTCGTCGCCCCGTTCCTCGTGGTCTTCCTCGTCGTCCTCATCGCGCCCGTCGGCTACTCGATCTACCTCAGCCTGTTCCAGGAGCGGATGATCGGCGGCAACTCGTTCGTCGGCATCGCCAACTACACGCAGGCGCTCAACGACCCGAAGTTCTGGGACGCGCTCGGCCGCGTCGCCCTGTTCCTCGTCGTGCAGGTGCCGATCATGCTGCTCATCGCGCTGTTCGCGGCGCTCGCGCTCGACTCGGCCCGCCTGCACTTCACCGCGTTCTTCCGCATCTCGATCTTCCTGCCCTACGCCGTGCCCGCCGTCGTCGCGGCCCTCATGTGGGGCTTCATCTACGGCAACCGCTTCGGCCTCGTCGGCAACATCGAGCAGGCGACCGGGTGGGACCTGCCCGACCTGCTCTCGCAGAGCTGGATCCTCGCGTCGATCGGCAACATCGTCACGTGGGAGTTCGTCGGCTACAACATGCTGCTGTTCTACGCGGCCCTCCGCGTCATCTCGCCCGACCTCTACGAGGCGGCCGAGCTCGACGGCGCGGGCCCGTTCCGCATCGTCACCGGCATCAAGCTCCCCGCCATCCGCGGCGCGCTCGTCATCGGCGTGATCTTCTCCATCATCGGCAGCTTCCAGCTCTTCAACGAGCCGAACATCCTGCAGACGCTGGCGCCGAACGGCATCAGCTCGTTCTTCACGCCGAACATGTACGCCTACAACCTGTCCTTCGCGGGACAGCAGTTCAACTACTCCGCCGCCATCGCGATCATCATGGGCGTCCTGACGATGGTGGTCGCCTACGTGGTGCAGCTCGTCGGCACCCGGAAGGACAGCTGACCGTGTCGACCCTCACCGGAACCCCCCTCGCCGCGCCCGACGCCGGCACGCCCGTCCTCGACGCCCCGGCGGACAAGACGCCCAAGCGCCGCAAGAGCGCCGGCGCCCCGCGCGAGCGCCGCAGCATCGTGCTCACCATCGTGATGTCGCTGCTGCTCATCTACTCCGTGCTCCCCCTCTTCTGGCTGCTGGTCAACTCGACCAAGACGCAGGACGCGCTGTTCAGCTCGTTCGGCCTCTGGTTCTCGGGCGACTTCGCGCTGTGGGACAACATCCAGGGCGTGCTGACCTACGGCAACGGCGAGTTCGTCCGCTGGCTCGGCAACACGCTGATCTACGTGGTCGTCGGCGCGGGCGGCGCGACGCTGCTCGCCACGCTCGCGGGCTACGGCCTGGCGAAGTTCGACTTCCCCGGCAAGAAGATCGTGTTCGCGGTGGTGCTCGGCGCCGTCGCGATCCCCGGCACGGCCCTCGCGGTGCCGACCTTCCTGCTGTTCAGCCAGATGGGCCTCACGAACACCCCGTGGGCGATCATCCTGCCGTCGCTCATCAGCCCCTTCGGGCTGTACCTCATCTGGACCTACGCGGTCGACTCGGTGCCCACCGAGATCCTCGAGGCGGCGCGGATGGACGGCTCGAGCGAGATCCGCACCTTCTTCACGATCAGCCTGCGGCTCCTGTCGCCCGGCCTCATCACGGTGCTGCTGTTCTCGATCGTCGCGACCTGGAACAACTACTTCCTGCCCCTGATCATGCTGAGCGACTCCCGCTGGTACCCCCTCACGGTGGGCCTCAACCAGTGGAACGCGCAGTCCACCACCGTGGGCGGCCAGCCGATCTACAACCTCGTCATCACGGGCTCGTTCCTCGCGATCATCCCGATCGTGATCGCGTTCCTCTTCCTCCAGCGCTACTGGCAGTCCGGCCTCTCGGCCGGCGGCGTCAAGGCGTAGGACCTCCCGACCCACCTCCGCACCACCCACACCACCACGAAGAAGTGAAAGGCACCACCATGTCCATCTCGTTCCCCCGCAGGGCGAAGCGCGCGATCGCGCTCGGCCTCGGCATCGTCCTCGCGGGCTCCCTCGCGGCGTGCTCGTCCGGATCGGGCGGCGCCAGCGCCGACACCGCCTCCGCCGACGACCTCGCGAAGGCCCTCGACACGCAGTCCTCCATCACCGTCTGGGGCTGGGCCCCCGCGATCAAGCCGATCGCCGAGGCGTTCGAGAAGGAGCACCCGAAGATCACGGTCGACGTGCAGAACGTCGGCACCGGCGCCGACCAGTACACGAAGCTCCAGAACGCCATCAAGGCGGGCAAGGGCGCTCCCGACGTAGCGCAGATCGAGTACTTCGCGATCCCGCAGTTCGCGCTCGGCAAGTCCCTCGCCGACCTCTCGGGCTACGGCTACACGGACCTCGAGGACCAGTTCACGGCGTCCACCTGGAACGCGGTCACCGAGGGCGACGCCCTCTACGCGCTGCCGCAGGACTCGGGCCCCATGGCGATGTTCTACCGCCAGGACGTCTTCGACAAGTACGGCATCGCCGTCCCCACCACGTGGGACGAGTACGTGGCCGCCGCGGAGAAGATGCACTCCGCCGACCCGAACCAGTACATCACCAGCGACTCCGGCGACGCCGGCTTCACCACGAGCATGATCTGGCAGGCCGGCGGCCACCCCTACAAGGTCGACGGCGACAACGTCACCATCGACATGCAGGACGCGGGCGCCAAGAAGTACACGGCCATGTGGAACCAGCTCGTCGAGAACGGCTCGCTGGCCCAGACCCCCGGCTGGACCGACGAGTGGTTCCGCGGCCTCGGCGACGGATCCATCGCCACGCTGATCACCGGCGCCTGGATGCCCGGCAACCTCGAGGCGCAGGCCACCGAGGGCTCCGGCCAGTGGCGCGTCGCCCCCATGCCGCAGTACACCGCGGGTGACACCGCGACCGCCGAGAGCGGCGGATCCTCCATCGCCGTCATGCAGCAGTCCGAGAACAAGCTCGTCGCGGCGGAGTTCGCGAAGTTCACCACGGCCGACGAGCAGGGTCGCCAGATCTCGTTCGACGCCGGCGGATTCCCGTCCACCACGGCGGACCTGAACAGCGACGAGTTCCTCAACGAGACGCCGGAGTACTTCGGCGGCCAGAAGATCAACGAGGTGCTCAGCGAGGCCTCGAAGAACGTGGTCCCGGACTGGCAGTACCTGCCCTTCCAGGTCTACACGAACAGCGTCTTCAGCGACTCGGCCTCGTCCGCGTACTCCAACGGCACGTCGCTCGACCCCGTCCTCGAGGCGTGGGGCAAGGCGGCCGCCGAGTACGGCCAGCAGCAGGGCTTCACCGTCGACGTGAAGTAGCAGCACCCGTTCTCGAGAGGGGAGGTGCGACGCGAGTCGCGCCTCCCCTCTCCCATGCCACGCCCGCACCCCGCACCCCGCACTCCTGAGGACACGACCATGCCCGGCCTCCCCGCCACCAGCACCCGCTTCCGCATCGGCGCCGACGACTTCGAGCTCGACGGCCGACCGCACCGCGTCATCGCGGGCGCCCTCCACTACTTCCGCGTGCACCCCGACCAGTGGGCCGACCGGATCCGCAAGGCCCGCCTCATGGGGCTCGACACCATCGAGACGTACGTCGCCTGGAACGCCCACTCGCCCGAGCGCGGCACCTTCGACACGAGCGCCGGCCTCGACCTCGGCCGCTTCCTCGACCTCGTCCACGCGGAGGGCATGCACGCGATCGTGCGCCCGGGCCCCTACATCTGCGCCGAGTGGGACGGCGGCGGGCTGCCCGGCTGGCTGTTCGAGGATCCCGCCGTCGGGGTCCGCCGCAGCGAGCCGCTGTACCTCGCCGCGGTCGATGAGTTCCTCCGCCGCGTCTACGAGATCGTCGCGCCGCGGCAGATCGACCACGGCGGGCCCGTGATCCTCGTGCAGATCGAGAACGAGTACGGCGCGTACGGCGACGACGCCGAGTACCTCCGCCACCTCGTCGACCTCACGCGGGAGTCCGGCATCATCGTGCCGCTGACGACCGTCGACCAGCCGACCGACGAGATGCTCTCCCGCGGCAGCCTCGACGAGCTGCACCGCACGGGATCCTTCGGCTCGCGCGCCACCGAGCGCCTCGAGACCCTGCGCCGCCACCAGCCGACCGGCCCGCTCATGTGCAGCGAGTTCTGGGACGGCTGGTTCGACCACTGGGGCGAGCACCACCACACGACCTCCGCGGCCGACGCCGCCGCCGAGCTGGACGCGCTGCTCGCCGCGGGCGCCTCCGTGAACATCTACATGTTCCACGGCGGCACCAACTTCGGCTTCACGAACGGCGCCAACCACAAGGGCACCTACCAGTCGCACGTCACCTCGTACGACTACGACGCCCCGCTCGACGAGACCGGATCCCCGACGGAGAAGTTCTTCGCGTTCCGCGACGTGATCGCCCGGTACCGGTCGGTGCCCGACGAGGTGCCCGCGGGACGCGGGGACGCGCCCGCGTTCGAGGTCGCCTTCGACGCCGTCGCACCGCTCGCGGACCTCGTGACGGACCCCGCCGGGTGGCGCGCGACGTCCGCCGTGCCGTCGATGGACGAGCTCGGCGTGTTCCGCGGGTTCGCGCTGCACCGGGTGGAGCTGCCCGCGTCCGACCGCACGCGCGTGCTCGCGTTCGGCGAGGTGCGCGACCGGGCCGTCGTCTCGGTGGACGGCGTGCGGATCGGCGTGATCCAGCGCGACCAGCACGAGACCGCGATCGCCGTGCCACCCGGCCGGATCCTCGAGATGCTCGTGGAGGACCAGGGGCGCGTCAACTACGGCGTGCGGATCGGGGAGGCGAAGGGGCTCATCGGCCCGGCGACGCTCGACGGCGCCGAGCTCACCGGGTGGGAGAGCCTGCCGCTCGACCTCGGCGCGATGGCGGCGTCGGTTTCCTCGGCGGCGGCCTTCGCCGCGTCCTCCGCCGCGGAGCCGGTCCGCTTCCTCGACGGGCCGGTGCTGGCGCACGCGTCCTTCGAGTTGGACGCGCCCGCCGACCTCTTCCTCGACACGCGCTCCTGGGGCAAGGGCGTCGCGTTCGTCAACGGCTTCGCGCTCGGCCGCTACTGGACCCGCGGGCCGCAGCACACGCTCTACGTGCCGGGCGCGCAGCTCCGCGCGGGCCGGAACGACCTCGTCGTGTTCGAGACGGGCGCGGCGGCGGATCCGGTCGTGGCGTTCCTGGCGCAGCCGGAGCTGGGGCACCTCGAGTCGTAGGGCCCGCCCCGTGTGAGAGCCACGGGAAGTGGGTACGGGCCGGGTGGCGCGCGAGCGCCCCCGCCCGCGCATCCCCGCGGGCCGCCGACCCCGCGAGGAGACCCGTGACCACAGACACCGCACTCGACATCGACGGCCTGATCGAGACCGAGGTCACCGAGGCCGGACCCGGGACGCTGCGGATCACGGATCCGCGCGACGGGTCGCTCGTGGGCGACATCGACGCGTCGACGCCCGACGAGGTCCACGCCGCCGTGCGCCGGTCGGTGGACGCCTCCGCCGCGTGGGCCGCGATGCCGCCCGCCCAGCGCGGCCAGGCCGTGCGCCGCGCCGCGCACGCCCTCGCCGAGCGCGCGGAGGAGCTGGCCGAGCTCAACGAGCGCGAGACCGGCAAGCCGCGCGGCGACGCGCTCGGCGGCGTCGGCGCGGGCGTCGACACGCTGCTGCAGTACTCCGAGCTCGGGCCGGTCCACCGCGGCCGGTCGCTGCTCGGGACGCTGCCGAACGTGGACTTCTCGGTGCCGCGTCCGCGCGGCGTCACGGTCGCGCTCACGCCGTGGAACGACCCGGTGGCGGTGGCCGCGGGGATCATCGGCGCGGCGCTCGTGATGGGCAACACCGTGATCCACAAGCCGAGCGAGCGCTGCCCGCACACCGGCGAGCTGCTCGGCCGGATCCTCGCCGAGGCCCTGCCCGACGGCGTGCTCGTCTCCGTGGTCGGCGGCGGCGACGTCGGCGACCAGCTCGTCGCGCACGACGACACGCGCGTGGTCGCGCACGTCGGATCCACCGCCGCCGGCGAGGCCATCGCCCGCCGCGCCGCCGGCACGCCCACGCACGTGATCCGCGAGAACGGCGGCAACGACCCGCTCCTCGTCGACGCGGGCGTGGATCCCGCGTGGGCCGCCGCGCAGGCCGCCCTCGGATCCTTCGCCAACGCCGGCCAGATCTGCACCTCGGTCGAGCGGATCTACGTGCACCGCGACATCGCCGACCGCTTCACCGCCGCGCTGGTCGCGGAGGCCGAGCGCTGGAACTCCTCCGGCGAACTCGGCCCGCTGGTCGACGAGCGCATGCGCGATGCCGTGCACGAGCAGGTGTCCGAGGCGCTCACGGAGGGCGCCCGCGCGCTCGTCGGCGGGCACGTGCCCGACGGCCCCGGATCCCGCTACCCCGCCACCGTCCTCGTCGACTGCACCGCCGACATGACCGTGATGACGGCCGAGACGTTCGGCCCGGTCGCGGCCGTGCAGGTCGTCGCGGACTTCGACGAGGCGCTCGCCCGGGCGTCCGACGACCGCTACGGCCTCGCGGCGAGCGTGCTCACGGGGTCGATGGAGCACGCCCAGCGCGCCGCCGCCGAGCTGCCCGTCGGCACGATCAAGGTCAACGGCGTCTTCGGCGGCGCGCCCGGCGGCGCGGCGCAGCCCCGCGGTCGCAGCGGATCCGGCTTCGGCTACGGCCCCGAGCTCCTCGACGAGATGAGCACCACGACCGTCGTGCACCTCGGGCTACCCGTGCTCGACGCGGGCGATGCCCCCGCCGCGACCACGCCGGCGGAGGCCGCATCCGGCTCCGCGCGGGCGGGCGCGGGCGACACGCCGCTGGTCGACGCGCCGGTCGAGCCCGCCTCCGCCGCGGACGACGCGCGATGACCAGCGAGCTGCGCGGGATCATCGGCCTCCTCGCCGAGCGCCGCCCGACTGTCACGGTCATCGGCGACGTCATCCTCGACGAGTGGTGGCGCGGCCACAGCGACCGCATGACCCGCGAGGCGCCGGCGCCCGTCGTGGACGTGACCGAGCGGATCCAGTCGCTCGGCGGCGCCGCGAACACGGCCGTGAACCTCGCGAGCCTCGGCGGCACCGTGCGCATGGTCGGCCTCGTCGGTCAGGACGCCGCGGGCGACCGCGTGCGCGACCTGCTCGCCGCGGCCGGCGTCGACGTGTCCGGCCTCGTGCACTCGCCGCGCCTGCGGACCACCACCAAGACGCGCATCGTGGGCGACGACCAGGTGATCGTGCGGGTCGACGACGTGCACCGCGGATCCATCCACCGGGACGACGCGCGCGCCCTCGCCCGCGCCGCCCTCGAGGCGACCGCGGGCGTCGACGCCGAGATCGTCTCCGACTACGGCACCGGCACGCTGCACGGCGTGGTGCTCGAGTCGCTCGCCGCGCGCACGAGCCGCCCCGGCCTCACGGTCGTGGACGCGCACGATCCCGCGCTCTGGGCCCCGCTCCGCCCCGACCTCATCACGCCGAACGCGGGCGAGGCCGGGCGCCTCGTCGACCGGCCGTTCGCGCGCGACGAGGATCGGGCCGCCGTGGTCGCCTCGCTCGGCGACCGGATCCTGGCCGCATCCGGATCCGCGACCGCCGTCGTGACCCTCGACCGCGACGGCACCGTCGTGCTCGGCGCGGGCGAGCCGTACCGCACGCGCGCGCACCCGGTGCCCGAGAAGCAGGCGTCCGGCGCCGGCGACACCTTCGTCGCCGCGCTCACGCTCGCGCGCGCCGTGGGCCTCCCGCTCGCGGTGAGCGCCGACTTCGCGCAGGCCGCGGCCGACGTGGTCGTGCGCCTCCCCGGCACCTCGGTGTGCTCCGCCGCGACCCTCGCCGACCACCTCGGCGAGACGCGCTCGCGCACGGTCTCGCAGGCCGAGCTCGTGGCCCTCGTCGCGGGCGAGCGCGCCGCCGGCCGCCGGATCGTCTTCACGAACGGCTGCTTCGACGTGCTGCACCGGGGCCACACCACCTACCTGCGCCAGGCCAAGCGGCTCGGCGACGTGCTCGTGGTGGCGCTCAACAGCGACGACTCGGTGCGGCGGCTGAAGGGATCCGACCGGCCGGTGAACACGGCCGAGGACCGCGCGGGCGTGCTCGCCGAGCTGTCGTGCGTCGACGTGATCACCGTGTTCGACACCGACACCCCCATCCCGCTGCTCGAGGCGGTGCAGCCCGACGTCTACGCGAAGGGCGGCGACTACACGCCCGAGATGCTCGACGAGACCGACGTGGTGCGCGCGTACGGCGGCGAGGTGTCGATCCTCGGCTACGTGCCATCGCAGTCGACGAGCTCGATGGTGGACCGGATCCGCGCCTCGGCACCCGACCCCGGCTTCACCCGGCCCGCGGGGACGGCCACGTCGGCGCCCACGCAGCCGGCGGCGCCCGCGGATCCTGACGGCTCCCCGTAGATCGCGATCCTCCCCCTGCCCACTGCTCGCCCGCGGGAGTCGACTCGACGGGAGGGCGACGCCGCCCGAACCCCGACGAGAGGACACCCCATGGCCATCAACCCCATCGAGCTCCAGAAGCACCTCAGCGGCCTCGACTACCCGGCATCCAAGGACGCGATCGTGAAGAAGGCGGAGGAGTCGGGCGCCGACTCCGACACCCTCGACGCGCTCAAGGGCATCGCCGACAAGGAGTACGACGCACCGACCGCGATCAACGCGGCGGTCTCCGACGCGAGCTGATCCCGCTCACCGCGTGACGCGCACGGCCCCGGTCCTCCTCGTGAGGACCGGGGCCGTGTCCGTCCCCCGCGCGCTCAGGCGATGAGCACGCGCTCCCGCGGCAGCTCGGCCGCGACGGCCGCGAGCGCGTCGTCGAGGCTGCCGAACCAGTCGCACAGCCCCGGCACCGGCCGCATGCGCATGAGCTCGACCCGGCCGCCGCGCCGCTGCGCGTAGGCGATGATCCGGGTGGCGTCGGAGGCGGCGATGCGCGCGTCGCACACCCGCCACTCGGTGGCGCTGAGCGCCACCACCTCGAGCCGCGCGTCGATGCCTGCCATGGATCCCCCGTCCTCGCGGGGAGACCTCCCCGCCTGCACGAAGCTACGGCCGACCCCCGACGCCGACCCCGGCTCGGGAGAGGGCCGTGCGGAATCCGACGCACGCGCACCTCGGGAGGAGGAGCGCGGTCCGCCGGATCAGGGCCGGTACTGCTGCGGCTTGTCGAACCCCATCGGATCGCCGTTCGACGGATTCTGCCCGCTGCTGCCGATGCGGACCTTCCCGAGCACGTAGAGGATCCGCATCAGGACGCGGCCGAGGAAGCGGAGGACGGGCATGCCCCGACCGTAGCGGCGTCGATCGGCCGGGCGGAAGGCGCCGGGCAGGATGGGGGCATGGACCACATCGACCCGCGCCGCCTCGCGGGCGTGCTCGCCGACGCCGAGCTGCGGGCCGCGTACGCCCGCGTCGTGCTCGGATCCGGCCTCGACGACGCCCTCGCGCACCTCTCCCCCGCCCGCCGGTCGAAGGCGCGCGCCTCGCTCGTCGGCTCGGGCCTCGTCGCGGTGGACGCCGACGGCACCGCATCCGCGACCGACGCCGTCTTCCGCGCGATCCTCGCCCAGCAGCCCGCGACCCCGCCCGCCCAGGGCGTCGAGCGCTTCCTCCGCGACGGCCGCATCGAGCAGTGGCCGGCGAGCCCCGCCGACCTCGACGCCCTGCTGCGGCACGTCGTCGCGCAGGTGCTGGACGCGCACGAGGTCCTCGACGAGAAGGCCCTCACGGCGCGCCTCCTCCGCATCGCCGACGACCACGCGCTGCTCCGCCGCCACCTCGTCGACGCGGGACTCGTGCTCCGGACGCGCTCGGGATCCGAGTACGCGCGGGCCGGCGGGACGGACGCGACGCCTGGCCCTCAGGCGCCGCCCGCGTAGCGCACGCACACCGCCGACACGTCGTCGCCGAGCACGCCGCGGGCGGCAGCGGACGCGGCCGCGTCGGCGATGCGGCCGACCGTCTCCGCGGCGTCCGCGGCCGTGCGCACCAGCTCCACGAGCGGGGCGACCGAGTCGAGGGATCCGTCGAAGAGGTCGAGCGCGCCGTCGGTGAAGGAGAGGAGCCGGTCGCCGGGACGCAGCTCGCCGGTCGCGGCCGACCACGAGGCGCCCGGCACGACGCCGAGCGGCAGGTCGAGCGCCGGCAGCATCTCGTGCGTGCCGTCCACGCGGATCAGCGCCGTGAGGCCGTGGCCGCCGTCCGCGTAGGCGAAGCGGCCGGTGGATCCGTCGACGCGGCAGTGCAGGAACGTCGCGAAGGTCTCGGTCGCGTCGAGGTCGGCTTGGAGCTGCGCCTGCACCGCGGTCACGGTGCGCGCGGCGTCCGGACCCCGGTGCGCCTGGAAGCCCGAGCGCACGGCCGACGCGAGGATCGCCGCGCCCGCCCCCTTGCCCATCACATCCGCGACGGTCACGTGCAGCCCGTCGGGGTCCTCGCCCCAGGAGTAGAAGTCGCCGCCCACGCCGCGGGCGGGGAGGCTGATGCCGGCGAGGTCGAAGTCGGGCCAGAGCGGCCGGTCGACGGGCAGGAGCCGCCGCTGGATGTCGCCCGCCAGCTCCTCGTCCCTGCTGTCGCGGAGCTCGCGCTCGACCCACGCGCCCATCTCGTCGAGCAGCTTCTCCTGCGCGGGCGCGAGGTCGCGCGGCTCGGTGTCGACGAGGCAGAGCGTGCCGACGGTCTGGCCGCCGGACAGCAGGGGTCGGCCGGCGTAGAAGCGGATGTGGCGGGGTCCGGTGACCGTGGTGCGCTCGGCGAAGCGCGCGTCCGCGGTGGCATCCGGCACCACGAGGATCTCCGGGCTCCGGATGGCGACGTCGCAGAACGACTGCGTCCGGTCCGAGAGCAGCGAGACGCCCGCGGGCTGCGGCGACTTCGTGAACTGCTCGGTGTCGCCCACCAGGTTGATCTCGGCCACGGGCACGTCGAAGAGCTCGCGCGCGATGCGGGTCACGCGGTCGAAGCGCTCCTCCGCGGTGGATCCGACGAGCCGCAGGTCGTGCACGGCCCGGAGGCGCACGGCCTCGGCGTCGCCGTGCAGCGGGATCGCGTCGCGGTTGGCGCGACCGGCGGGATCCGAGCCGCCCTGGCGCGCGACGGGTTCCTGCATGGCCATGTGCTCCCCCTGGTGGATCCGGCGACGCTCGCGCCGGGCGGGATGCCGCCCGCCGCACGATCCCCCCGGATCGCGGCGCCTCTGTCGAGTGTATGCGGTGGTCTTCGGAGCGGTCCGCGGATCGGGAGGGCCCCGCCCCCGGACGCGCTCACGCCTCGCGGCGCAGCACCACCACGGTCACGTCGTCGGGGTTCGCCTGCGCGGCGGCGAGCGCGGTGATCCGCCGGACCAGGTCGTCGGCCGACGCCGACCCCCGCGCGAGCTCCGCGACCCGGTCGACCGCGCGGAGCGTCCCGTCGAAGAGGTCGAGCACGCCGTCGCTGAAGGTGACGATGAGGTCGCCGGGGCCGAGCCGGACCTCGTGCGTCCGCCAGCCGGCGGCGCCGGGCACGCCGACGGGGAGGTCCGTGGACTCCAGCCGCTCGTGGGTGCCGTCCGCGCGCACCAGCGCCGAGAGCCCGTGGCCCGCGTCGGCGTAGAGGACGGTGTGGTCCTCGGCGCGCACGCGCGCGTGGAACACGGTGGCGAAGGAGGCGGCCGCGCTCATCTCCGCGGTGAAGCAGTCGGCGGTGCGCTCGATGGCGGCGACCGGATCCGGCACGTTCTTGGCGCTGCGCACGACCGCGCGGGCCGTGGCCGCGATGATCCCCGCGCCGACGCCCTTGCCCATCACGTCCCCGAGGGTGAACGCCAGCCCCTCGTTCACCGGGTACCAGTCGAAGAAGTCGCCGCCCACGGCCTTCGACGGCAGGCAGGCGCCCGCGACCTGGTACCCGGGGAGCGGCACGGTCGTCTTCGGCAGGAGCGCCTGCTGCACGACGGACGCGCGGGTCAGCTCCTCCTCGCTCAGCCGCTCCCGGTGGCGCGACTCCTCGAGGCTGAGGCGCGTGCGCCGGGACAGCTCGTTGACGACGAACGCCGCGACCGCGAAGGCCAGCGCGCTGAAGAACCCGCGCCACAGCTCGTTGGCGTTCTGCTGCCCGAGCCGCAGGAGGAGCGGCAGGCCGAGCGACACGTAGACGCCGACGAAGGCGACGAGCACGTTCCAGCGGCCCGGGTTGAGGCTGAACCAGACGACCGGGAGGATCACGAGCGACCCGTAGATGGAGGCGTTCTCGCCCGTCGCGATGCGCAGCATGCCGACGGCCAGGAAGTCGAGCGCGGGCACGAGGTCGGCGAAGCGGGCGAGCCGGGGGCGCGCGGTCACCAGGACGGCGAGGAGGGTGGCGACCGCGAGGATCCCGCAGGCGATGAGGAGCGACCGCGGCGCCGTCACGCCGAGCGTCGGCACCACGGAGCTGGTGACCACCGCGAGGATGAACAGCACCAGCATCGGCAGCTGCTTGAGCACCGGGGTGGGGCCCGACGTGCCGGCGGATCCGGTCCGGGCGGCGGACTCGGGGATCCAGGCCAGGCGGTCCGCCCATCCGGGCAGCGAGAGCGCGGCCAGACGTGGCGCGCGCGCGGGCGAGGCCATCAGGACGCCTCGGGCTCGATCCGGGTCCGGCGCACGCTCCACACGTTCTCGCCGCCGACCCGCTCGTAGGTCAGCTCGTCGCAGAGCATCTGCACCATCGCGAGGCCGCGGCCGGACTCCGCGTCGACGCCGGGCATCTCGCGGGGGGCGAGGCGGAAGTCGCCGGGCTCGGATCCGTCGCTCAGCCGCGCGCTCATCACGCCCTCGTCGACCGTGACGCTCACGACGCACGTGACGCCCTGGCCGTGGTCGGCGTGCTCGATCACGTTGGACGCGAGCTCGACGAGCGCGGTCTCGAAGGCCATGCGGTCGAGGTCGCCCACGTCGGGGCGGTCGTCCCAGAGGCCGGCGACGAGCTCGTGGACCGCGTCGACGTCGTCGGGCGGGGACTGGAGGGTGAGGCTGCGGGTGGTCTCAGTCACGGTAGGCCGCCTCGGCCGTGGGGGTGGAGATCAGCACCCGGTCGAGGTTGGAGAGCTGCAGCACCATGGCGACCTGCGGGCCGGGTGCCGAGATGCGGAGGTCGCCGCCGCCGTCGCGCGCCGCGCGGAGGCCGGCGATGAGGGCGCCGAGGCCGGAGGAGTCGATGAACTCGACGGCGGCGAGGTCGACGAGGATCCGCCGGGGCGCGGGATCCAGCGCGTCGTGGATCGCCTGCCGGAGCTCGGGCGCCGCCGCCATGTTGAGCAGTCCCGTGGCCGTGACGACGGTGACGTCGTCCTCGCGTCGTGCGGTGGCGGTCGTGAGCGCCATGCGTCCCCCTCGTGTGATCCCGGCGCCGGCGTCGTCATCCCCCGATGCGACAGGCGGGCGGTGCCGGTCCCGCGCGGATCCCCGCCCGGATCCCCTGCCTCCGCCGCGCTCATCCTCTCATCCATCGGTCGAGGAAATACGATCGTCCCGGCGTCCCGTCGCATGTCCGCGCGGCGCACCCGACTGGCGGGGCAGCCTCGGCCCCGTTACGGTGCGGCTGACCCCACGCACGACCACGGCCGCACCGGCCGCACGAGGAGACACCGTGTCGACCGCACCCGAGCACCTCCCGACCGAGCGCCGCATCACGCGGCTCGCGATCGAGACCTCCATCGGCCTGGCCTGGAACGCCGAGGGCGCGATCCGCGGGCTGCCGCCGCTCGCGTGGCAGCTCGGCGGACCGTGGGAGGGCGTGCACTTCTCGGGCGACGCCGACGCGTACGCGCCCGAGGTGCGGCGCGAGGTGATCGAGTCGTGGATCGCCGGGCTCGGCCTCGCCGACGCCATCGACCTCACCGACGGCCCGCTCACGCGCCGCGGCGACGACATGGTCTGGACGGGCGTGATCGACGAGGTCGTGTTCGAGCTCCGCTACCCGGCGGACTGCGCGGATCCCGCGGGCCCGGACGCCTAGCCGGCCGCTGCCGCGCCGCTCTCGCGCCACCCGGATCCGTCGCGCTCCAGCTCGATGAGCTGTCCGTTCGCCCACACCAGCGAGCGCGTGAGCGCGGGCGACCGGCCGAGAGCCGTGAGGTAGAGCACGCGCAGCAGGTAGCCGTGCGCGACCACGAGCGTGGTGCGCGGATCCGCCGCCACGTCGTCGAGGACCGCGCGCGCCCGCACGGCCGCCGCCGCCCACGTCTCGCCGCCGCCGGGCGCCGCCGGCTCGCCGTCCTCGCCCGTGAGCCAGGCCGCGAACGCCGCGCCGTGCACGGGTCCGCGCAGCTCGTCGCGCGTGATCCCCTCGAAGCCGCCGAAGTCGAGCTCCACCAGCTCGGGCCGCGGCTCGGGCGCGACGCCCGGCGCGACGCCCTGCTCCTGCAGGATCCGCACCGTGCTGCGAGCGCGCGCGAGCGTGCTCACGAGGATCCGCTCCACGCCCTCCCCGCGGAGCCGCGCCGCGAGGGGAGCGAGCTGCTCCGCGGCGTCGTCGCCGACGTCGACGTCGGTGCGCGAGTTGTAGCGGTACTCCCGGTTCCAGGGCGTCTGCGCGTGCCGGGTGAGGAGCAGGCGCGCGGGCGTCGCCGAGGGTGTCTGCATGGGTCCATCCAACCGGAGCGGGGGCGGGCCGGCGCGGGGCGGGCGGGGCGGGCGCGCTTGCGCTGTGCGGCGGGCCGGCATCCGCGGTGCGCGCCTCGTTCTGGGGGCGAGGACGGGCGTGGGCCGGGCCGTCGCGGCGGATCCGCGCCCGTAGGGTCGGAGCATGGCCAGCGGCGCGTGGGTGCGCATCCCGTCCCCGAGCACGCGGCAGCGCTGGCTCCTCACCGCGGCGTCGCTCGCCCTCGCCGGGATCCTGCTCTGGTCGCCCGTCGGCGCCGTGACCCGCCTCGTCGAGCGGGCCGTCGGCACGTCGCCGGTCATCGCGATGGGCCTGCCGATCCTCCTCGTCGTCGCCGTCGTCGGCATCGCGTACCTGATCGTCGCCGAGCGCACGCAGCCTCCCGCGATCGACGTCGCGCGCCAGGTCCTCCGCATCGGCCGCAAGGAGCGGGGCTTCGCCGAGGTGACCGGCGCGCGCATCGAGCTGACCGGCGGCCCGGGCGACGACACCCTGATCCTCCGCCTCACGACGACCGGCGGCGAGAGCTGCAGCGTCGTCGTCTCCACGCGCGAGGGGGTGCGGGTCGACGCCGCGCAGCGCGACGCGCTCCTGGCCCTCGTCGCCGGATCCCGCATCGCGCCGCCCCGCTCGAAGGACGACCCGCACGGCCGGTTCGCGCACGTCGAGTTCCCCGGGCACCTGACGCGCGAGGACGCCGCGGCGCTCGTCGACGGCAGCGGGACCGCCGAGCCGACCGCCGCCCGGGGCCAGCGCGGGCAGGGCTCGGGCGCGCGCAACGTGCGTCCCGCGGGCGCGCCGAGCCGGGATCCCGTCTCGATGCGCGGACAGTACGTCCTCGCCGGCATCGCGACGGCCGCAGGCGCCTTCTTCGCGGTGGTCGCGGCGCGGAACCCGGCGGCCGTGTTCGGGCGCACGGAGATCCCCGTGGTCGCGCTCGCCGTCGTCTTCCTCGCCGTCGGCATCGGCACGATCGTCGTCACCCGCCGCGACGCCGGCCGCGCGGCCGAGCAGCGCGCCGCCGCCGACGCGGCCCGCGCGGAGGCCGAGCGCGACGGATCCGCCGAGGCAGCCGAGCCCGCCCGCCCCGCCGACGGGAGCTGACGGGTGTCCGACGACGGATGGGTGCGGATCCCGGCGCCCACGTACCGGCAGCGGCTGCTGATCGGCGGCGTCTGGTTCTTCTTCGTCGTCTACGTGGGGTCGAATCCCCTCGGCACCCTCGGCGAGCGCATCGAGGAGCGCATCGGCGGCGGGTGGATCACGGTCGTCACCACGCTCCTGGTCGGCATCGCCGCCGCCGCGGCGCTCGTCCTCCTCGTCGTCACGCTGCTCACGCCCGCTCTCGACGTCGACGCGTCGCGCGGCCTGATCCGCGTGCGCGGGAAGGAGCGCCCGTCCACCGACCTGGTCGGAGCGCTCGCGGAGCTGGCGGTCGACACGCCTCCGTCACGCTACGACAAGCCGCGCAAGCGGCCCCGCCGCGACCCCGTGACCCTCCGCCTCGACCTCGCGGGCGGCGGGCGCTTCCGCGTCGTGCTCGCGATCGGCTCCACCACGACCATCACGCCCGAGCGCGCCGAGGCGCTGATCGCCGCCGTCCGCGGCTCGCGGATCACGACCCCCACCGCCTCCTACGACCCGGACGGCCGCTTCACGCACCTCAACTTCCCGGGGCGACTCGACATCCCGGACACGATCCGGCTCATCGAGGACCCGCAGCGCGCCCGCGCCCAGCTCCGCTGAGCGCGGGGATCCCGTCCCTCACACCCGCAGCGAGAACGCCGCCAGCCCCTCCTCGCCGTGCGGAGCGAAGCCGAGCGATCGGTAGAAGGGGTGCGAGCGGTCGCCGTCCTCGGTGCCGCCCGCGTCGGTCGTGAGCACGAGGAGGACGCCCGCGGGCTGGCTCGCGCGCACGTGCTCGAGGAGGGCGCGGCCGATCCCGGCGCGCTGCCGGTCGGGGCGCACGAGGAGGTCCTGGACGTAGCAGATGGAGGTCCCGTCGCCCACGGTGCGCACCAGGCCGACGAGCAGGCCTCCGGCGTCGCGCGCGGTGGCGACGAGGGCGGATCCGGCGAGCGCCCGCTCCAGCCGCTCGGGGTCGCGCGTGTAGACGGTCCAGCCGACGGATCCGTAGAGGTCGAGCAGCTCGTCGCGGCCGGGGATCTCGTCGGCGAGGAGGGTCACCCCCACACCGTAACCGCCTGTGCACTCGGCGCACGCGGCGTGACGGCCCGTCGATACGGTCGCGGTTCCACCCGCCATCCCCTCCGACGAGAGCTGCCCATGCACCAGTCGCGCCATGCCCGCACGTCCTCATCCCGTCGGACCCGGACAGGGGCCGTCGCCGTCGCCTCGCTGGCCGTCGCGGCCGTCGCCGCCTCCGGTCTCGGCGCCGCCCTCCTCGCCCCGGCGAGCGCCTTCGCGGCAACCGCCACCGTGGGCCTCGGCACCGCCGCGTCGTACTCGGTGCTCGCCGGCCAGGGCGTCACCAACACCGGTCCCACCACCCTCTCGGCGGATCTCGGCACCAGCCCCGCCGCGTCCGTCACGGGCTTCCCGCCCGGCGTCGTGGGCGGCGCGACGCACGCGGCCGACGCCGCGGCCGGCCAGGCGCAGTCCGACCTCACCACCGCGTACGACGACGCCGCCGGCCGCCCCAGCTCGGCCGCCGTGCCCGCGGACCTCGTCGGATCCACCCTCACCCCCGGCGTGTACACGGCCGCCGGCCCGCTCGGCCTCACCGGCACCGTCACGCTCGACGCGCAGGGCGACCCGTCGGCCGTCTTCGTCATCCAGGCCCCGTCGTCGCTCACCACCGGCTCGGGCAGCCGAGTGTCGCTCGTCGACGGCGCCCAGGCGTGCAACGTGTTCTGGCAGGTCTCGAGCTCGGCGTCGCTCGGCACGGGATCCGGCTTCGCGGGCACGGTGCTCGCGCTCACGAGCGTCTCGGTCGGCACCGGCGCCACGGTCGACGGCCACGTGCTCGCCCGCGACGGATCCGTCACCCTCGACGACGACGCGTTCATCTCCTCCACCTGCGGCACCACGACCTCGCCCGTCGGCTCCGGCACCACGCCCGTCGTCACCCCGACGCCGGCGCCCACGTCCACGCCGCAGCCGTCGCCCACCTCGCCCGCGGGATCCACGCCCGCCCCGTCGCCCACGCCGCCCGCCGGATCCACGCCCACGCCCACGCCCACCGGCGACGTCCCCGGGGGCAGCACCCCGCCCGCCGACGTGCCGCCCGCGCACCCCGGCCTCCCGCGCACGGGCGGCGACGGCGCGCGCCTCGTCATCGAGCTCGCCCTCGGCGCCGCGGCCCTCGCGGCCGGCGTCGTCGCGGTCATCGCCGTGCGCACCCGCCGCCGACGTCGCTGACGCCACCGCACGACCGCGCCACCGGACGCCCGCGCTCCCGAGCGCGGGCGTCCGCACGTCCGGGACCGGCGCGGGCGCCGGCCGACGCGGTCCCGGCGCCTCCCGGACAGCCGCCGGGACCCGCCCCGGACGCCGAGGAGGAGCGGGTCTAGGGTCGGCAGCAGGAGCGACGACGCTCCGATCCACCAGTCGACGAGGACCACCATGACGACGACGAGCCGCCCCGCGCGAAGATCCCCCGCCGACCGGCCGCCCCGTCCCCGCCGCTCCCGCATGGCCCGCCGCGAGGCGATCGCCGGCTACCTCTTCATCAGCCCGTGGATCGTCGGGTTCCTCGTCTTCACGCTCGGCGCGATGGTCTACAGCCTCGTGGTGTCGTTCAGCGACTACAACCTCGCGACCGACGTGGCCACCCCGGTCGGCACCGAGAACTACGAGCGCCTCTTCTCGGATCCGCGCGTGGCCCTGAGCCTCGGCAACACGCTCTTCTTTTGCGTCCTCGCCGTGCCGTTCGAGGTCTGCCTGGCGCTCCTGCTCGCGATCCTCCTCGCCCGCCTCGGCCGCGGGGCCGGCATCTTCCGCACCCTCTACTACCTGCCGAAGATGACCCCGACGGTCGCCACCGCGAGCGTCTTCCTGCTGCTGCTCAACGGCAACACGGGCGCCGTCAACGAGGGGCTCGAGGCCATCGGCATCGACGGCCCGCAGTGGCTCATCGACCCCGCGTGGGTGAAGCCGTCGATCGTGCTCATGACGCTGTGGGGCGTGAGCGGCACCATGGTGATCTTCCTGGCCGCCCTGAAGGACGTGCCGCGCGAGCTCTACGAGGTCTCGGCCCTCGACGGCGCCGGCCCCGTGCGGCAGTTCTTCGCGATCACCGTGCCGATGATCTCCGGCGCCATCTTCTTCAACGTCGTCGTCCTCACGATCGCCGCGCTGCAGGTCTTCGACCAGGCCTACCTGCTGTTCTGGCGGGACCAGACGAACGCGTCGCCGGACTCGTCGCTGTTCTACGGCGTCTACCTGTTCCAGCAGGCGTTCCGCTCGTTCGACTTCGGGTTCGCGGCCGCGATGGCGTGGCTGCTGTTCGTGATCGTGCTCGTCATCACGCTGATCCAGGTGAAGCTGAGCAACCGGTTCGTCTACTACGAGGGGGACCGCTGATGGCCGTCACCGACCGCACCCCGGGCGCCGCCGCGACGCCGGCCGCGGCGACCGGGGATCCGCGCCTCGCCGCCGCCCTCACGCCGCTGCCGTCACGGGATCCGTCGCCCGAGCGGCGCGACCCCGACCGCGTCCGCCGGGTCCGCTCCCGCATCGGCCGCGCCCTCGTCACAGCGCTGCTCGTCGCGTTCGCGCTCCTGTTCCTCTACCCCTTCGCGTGGCTGCTCGCCGCGAGCCTCAAGCCGCGCGGCGAGGTCTTCGACAACTCCCTCTGGCCGCGCACGTTCACGCCGCAGAACTACGTCGAGGTGTGGGAGCAGCTGCCGCTCCTCGGCTGGATGGGCAACAGCCTCGCGATCGCGCTGCTCTCCGCGGCGCTCGTGTCGATCTCGAGCGCGCTCGTGGCGTTCGGCTTCGCGTACTTCCGGTTCCCCGGGCGGCGGATCCTGTTCGGCCTGGTGCTCGCGACGATGATGCTGCCGGGCGCCGTGACGATGGTGCCGCAGTTCCTCATCTGGAAGAACCTCGGGCTCATCGGCACGTGGATCCCGCTGTTCGGCATGAACCTGTTCGGCTCGGCCTTCTACATCTTCCTGCAGCGCCAGTTCTTCCTCGGGCTGCCGCGGGAGCTCTTCGAGGCCGCGCGGCTCGACGGCGCCAGCTACTTCGGGATGTTCCGGCGCATCGCGCTGCCGCTGTCGATCCCGTCGTTCGTCATCATCTTCATCTTCGAGTTCCAGGCCAGCTGGAACAACCTGCAGGCGTCGCTCATCTACCTCAACGCCGGCAGCGTCGAGGGCTTCACCGTGCCGCTCGGGCTCTCCTACGCGATGACCGCGTTCAGCCCCACGAACGGCGGGCAGGGCGACTACCAGCTCGTGATGGTCGCGGCGCTCCTCGTCACCCTGCCGATGCTCGTGCTCTTCGCGTTCGGGCAGCGCTACTTCGTGGAGGGCATCGCGACGCAGGGCCGGAAGGGCTGACCCGCCCGGCCCGCGCCGCGCCAGCTCAGTGCCCGGTGTCGACGAGCTTGAGGCCGATGACGCAGCCGACGAGGCCGAGCAGCAGCAGGACCTTCACGACGCTCGCGGGCTCGGATCCCGTGACGATGGCGTAGGTCACGGTGAGCGAGGCGCCGATGCCGACCCACACGGCGTACGCGGTGCCGGTGCTGATCTCGCGCATCGCGTAGGCGAGGCCCAGCATGCTCGCGACGACCGCGACGCCGAAGACGATCGACGGCCCGAGCTTGGTGAACCCGGCGGACTTCCCGAGGGCGGTGGCCCAGACGGCCTCGAGCACCCCGGACACGATGAGGACGATCCACGACATGGCTTCTCCACCTGGCCAGTCTTGTCGCGTTCCGGGTACTGATCCGTCGTCCGGGAGCGCGGGAGGGCGCTCGGGTCCGACGGTACCCGGGCGCCCTGATCACGCCATGTGCAGGTCAGCCGCGGATCAGCGGGCCGCCTGCTCGTACGCCCGCATGGCCGCCGTCTGCGCGTCGGTCAGCGCCTGCTCGGGCGTCTTGTCGCCGAGGAGCGTCGAGGCGACCGCGTTCTGCAGCTCGCCCTGGATCTGCTGCCCCGCCGGCGACCCGCCGATCGAGCGGCCCTCCGCCACCACGTCGTAGAACGTCGCGATGGCCTGGTCGATCCCGTCGTCGCCGCTCGGGACGACGTGGGCGTCGCGGATCGCCTGGTCGGCGGCCGGGGATCCCGTGAACAGGCCCGTGTTGATGCCGCCGTTCTCCGTCACGGTCGCGGCGCGCACGTCGCCCGCGGCCTCCCACGACTCCTGGCTCGTGAGGTCGAGCATCCACGCGCACGCGGCGTCCTTGTTCGCGGCGCCCGCGGGGATCACGAACGCGGATCCGCCCGCCACGGCGAACGGCTGGCCCTCTGCGTCCCGGAAGGGCACCGCCGAGATGTCGATGTCGTCGCGGTAGGGCGCGACCACGTTGAGGTACCACTGGGCGTCGATCTGCGCGCCGACCTGGTCCTTCACGAACTGGTTGCCGTCGCCGAAGGTGTCGAAGGCGTCGCTGAAGCCCTTGCCCTTCGCGTAGCCGCCCTGGGCGTCGGACAGCCGCTTCAGGAACTCGAGGCCGGGCAGGTTGGACGCGTCGTCGAGCGTGGGCTTCCCGTCGGCGTCGACGAGCTGGCCGCCGAAGCCGAGCATCCAGAGCGCGGCCTGCGCGGTGGGCACGGCGTCGAGGCCCAGCACCGCGGGGTCGCCGCCCGACTCCCGGTAGACCTTCCCGACGGCGTCGAGCAGCTGGTCGGGCTTCGAGGTGTCGAACTGGTCGGCCGTGACGCCGGCCGCGGAGAGCACGCGCTCGTTGAGCATGATCGCCGGCGGCTGGAAGAACTGCGGCACGGCCCAGATCTCGTCGTCGTAGCGGATGTCGTTCGTGACCGACTCGTAGAAGCGCTCCGCCGGGTCGACGTCGTTCACGGAGTAGCACTCGTCGAGCGGGAGGATCAGGTCCTGCGCCGCGTAGGTCGCCACGAACTGGCGGTCCATCTGCACCACGTCGGGCGTCTGTCCGCTCGCGACGCGGGTCGTGAACTTCTGCGCGTCGAACGCCGTGGAGTCGAGGTCGATCGTCACGCCGGTGAGCGCGTCGGCCGCGTGCGCGAGGCGGGCCTCGCCGACGTCGTCGGCGCCGTCGAAGGCCCAGGCCTTCAGGGTGCCGGCGGCCTCCGTCGTGAACGAGGCGTCGGCCGCGCCGGTGCCGCCGGATCCGCATCCCGCGAGGAGGGTGGCGGTGGCGGCCGCCGCGACGACCGCGAGCGTCCTGCGAGTCCTGGTCATGTGGATACCTCCGAGAGCACGGCGGGCCCCGTCGCCCGCTCCTCGAACGTACGCCGCTTCCCCCGCCGCGATCCGGGCGGCGGCGGCAGGTGGCGGCGCCGGGCGCGCGCGGCGGCCTCAGGCGAGCAGCAGCTCCACCATCGCGTCACGCGCGCGGGCGCCCTCGGGGATCGGCATCAGCGCGTACACGTGCAGGAGGTTCGGCTCCACGTGGATCCGCACCGGGTGCCCGACCGCGGCCGCCTTCCGCTCGAGGGCGCGCGCGTCGGCGAAGAGGATGTCGTGCGTGCCGGAGAACACCGTCACGCGGCCGAGCCCCGCGAGCGATCCGTGCAGCGGGCTGACCCGCGGATCCTCCACCGGCAGGTCGCCGCGCCACGACTCCACGGCGGCGCGCATGCCGTCGACCGCGAGCCACGGGTCGGTCGGCTGGATGCGCGCGATGAGCGGATCCGTGAACGACAGGTCGAGCGCGGGCGAGAGGAGCACGACGTCGCGCGGCGCGGGCACGCCCCGGTCGCGGAGGGCCATGGCGGTAGACAGCGCGATCTGCCCGCCGGCCGAGTCGCCCATGAGCGTCACGTTCCCGGGGCCGACCTCGGCGACGAGCTGCTCCGCGAGGTCCGCCGTGCGCGCGATCACGTCGGCGGCCGTGCCCGACGGGACGAGCGGGTAGATGGGCACGGTGAACGTCGTGCCGGTCCGCCGCGCGAGGCCCGCGACCAGCCACCAGTGGAACGGGCTGATCTCGTGGGTCCAGCCGCCGCCGTGCGCGTAGAGCGCGCGCCGCCGCGAGCCGGGACCCGTGGGCGTGACCCGGTAGACGTGCCAGCCGCCCTCGATCCGGGCGGTCACCCGCACGCCGCGGAGCAGCGGCGGCGGCGCGAACGCCCCGGGCCGGACCACCCGCCGCCGCGCGCCGCCCATCGTGCGCGCGGGCGACGCGAACTCGCCCTGCCCGCCGACGACCGCGATCACGGGCGGGACGAGCCGGGACAGCAGGCTGCGGCGGGTGCGGGTCATGACGGGGTCGGCTCGGGTCGGCTCAGCTGGCGGGGCTGTACCACTTGGAGACCAGGTGGTCGGCCTCGACGCGGCGGATGGTGCCGGAGTGCGAGCGGAGCACGATGCTCGAGGTGCGGATCATGCCGCGGTGCCGGGTGACGCCCGCGACGAGCGCGCCGTCGGTGACGCCCGTGGCGACGAAGTAGGCGTTGTCGCCCGTGACGAGGTCGTCCTGGTCGAGGATGCGGTCGAGGTCGTGGCCCGCGTCGATCGCGCGCTGCCTCTCGGCCTCGTCCTTGGGCGCGAGGCGGGACAGGAGCACGCCGCCGAGCGCCTTGATCGCGCACGCCGTGATGATGCCCTCGGGGGTGCCGCCGATGCCGACGCACATGTCGATGCGCGAGTCGGGGCGGGCCGCGTTGATGCCGCCGGCGACGTCGCCGTCGAGCAGGAGGCGGGTGGAGGCGCCGGCCGCGCGGATCTGCGCGATGAGGTCGGCGTGACGGGGCCGGTCCAGCACGGCGACCTGCATGTCCTCGACGGCGAGGCCCTTCGCGTCGGCCAGCGCGCGGATGTTGTCGCCGATGGGGCGGTCGAGGTCGACGACGCCGCGGCCCTCGGGCCCCGTGACGAGCTTGTCCATGTAGAAGACGGCCGACGGGTCGAACATGCTGCCGCGGTCGCTCACCGCGATGACCGAGAGGGCGTTCATGCGGCCGGCGGCGGTGAGGCTCGTGCCGTCGATGGGATCCACCGCGATGTCGCACGCGGGGCCGAAGCCGTTGCCGACGTGCTCGCCGTTGAAGAGCATCGGCGCCTCGTCCTTCTCGCCCTCGCCGATGACGACGAGTCCGTCGAAGGCGACGGTGCCGAGGAACTTGCGCATCGCGTCGACCGCGGCGCCGTCGGCGGCGTTCTTGTCGCCCTTGCCGATGAAGGGGGCGGAGCGGATGGCCGCGGCCTCGGTGGCTCGGACGAGCTCCATCCCGAGGTTGCGATCCGGATTCGAGTAGTTCTCCTCGGTCATGTGGGGTCCTCCCGTAGAGACGTGCGCGGGCGGCTCCGTCGACTCCGCAGGTGCGTCCCTACGATCCTACGGCGGGGGTGCGGGCCTTCCAGCTGCCGCCCGCGATGTACCGGACCATCACGTTGAGGGTGGCGACGAAGGGCACCGCGAACAGGGCGCCCGCGACGCCGCCGACGTAGGATCCCGCGGCCACGGCCAGCACCACCGCGAGCGGGTGCACGTGCACGGCCCCGCCCATGACGAGCGGCTGCAGCACGTGCGACTCGAGCAGGTGCACGCCGATGACGGCGGCCAGCATGATCACGGCCTGCAGCGGCCCCACGAACACGAGCGCGATGACCACCGCGAACGCGCCCGACACGATGGCGCCCACGACCGGGATGAACGAGGCCAGGAAGACGAGGACCGCGATGGGGATCGCGAGCGGCAGCCCGAGCAGCCACGCGGCGATGCCGATGCCGACCGCGTTGCCGGCCGCCACGAAGATCTGCACGCGCGTGAAGGCGGAGAGCGTGCCCCAGCCCGCGCGGCCGGCGCCGTCGATGGCGGGGCGCGCGCGACGGGGGAAGACGGAGACGACGAAGCGCCAGATGCCCCGGCCGTCGATGAGCACGATGACGATGGTGAAGAACGCGAGGAGCGCGCCCGTGACGAGGTGGCCGACGCCGAGCCCCGCGTCGAGCGCGCCGGTGAGCAGGGCCTCGCGGCTGTTCTCGAGGGCCTTGCCGGCGGAGGCGAGCAGCGCGTCGTAGTCGGACGGCACCACGTTGAACGGCGGCTGCGCGAGGAGGTCGCGGACGGACTCGAACCGGTCCACCGCCTCCCGCTGCAGGGTGGGGATGCCCGTGCGGATCTGCGTGACGAGCAGGAGCACGAGCCCGGAGATGACGACCGCGGTGCCGAGCAGCGTCGACGTGATGGCGAGCCAGGCCGGCCAGCGGCGCTTCCGCAGCGCGCCCACGAGCGGCTCCAGCAGCGCGCAGATGAGGAGGCCGATGAGGAACGGGATGACCACCTCCTTGACCGCGATGAGGAGCCACACGAAGGCGGCGACCGCGATGCCGATGACGAGCAGGCGCCACGACCACTCCGCCGCGAGCAGGACGCCCGGGGTGACGCCGCGCTGGGCGGCGCGGTCGGCGGGCGTGCCCGGTTCGGGCGTGCCCGGCGAGGGCTCGACGTCGTGGGACATGGCGGTGCTCCGATCTCGATGCGCGAGGAGGCCGCCTCGCTCGGAGGAGTGCCCGGCGCCCATCATGGCGGTGCGCGCGGGCCGGCGACCCGCGATGTCCCGCATGCGTGCGCATGAGGATGCTCCGCGTCGCTGTGCGGGATCCGTGCGCCGCCCGGGATCCGCCCACGGCGGTCGCCGCGCGGGTCAGCGTGCCGCGGCGACCGCCCCGGCCGCCCGCGCCGCGTCGACCTCCTCGACATCGGCGATCCGCCCGTCCACCACCGTGACGAGCCGGTCGAGCGCGGCGCGGTGCACGAGGTCGTGGGTGACGAGCATCGTCGCGGTGCCCTGGCCGTGGGTCAGCTGCGCGATGAGGTCCATGATCTCCGCGCCGCGCTCCTGGTCGAGCGCGCTCGTGGGCTCGTCGACGAGGAGCACGGACGGGGAGTTCACGAGCGCGCGGGCGATGGCGACGCGCTGCCGCTGCCCGCCGGAGAGCTGCGCGGGTCGCTTGCCGGCGTGCGCGAGGAGGCCCACCGCGTCGAGCAGGGCGTCGGCGCGGCGACGGACGGCGGTCCTGTCGCGACGCCCGCCGCCGAGCTCCGCCATCACGAGCAGCTGCTCGCGCGCCGTGAGCGAGGGCACCAGGTTCGACTGCTGGAACACGATCCCGATGCTGTCGCGCCGCAACGCCGTCGCCTCCTTCCGGCCGAGGGTCGCCGCGTCGACGTCGCCGATCATCACGCGGCCGGAGTCAGGCCGGATCAGCGTGGCGGCGACCGCGAGGATCGACGACTTGCCGGATCCGGACGGCCCGGTGATCCCGGTCACGACGCCCGCCGGCGCGGTGAGCGTGACGTGGTCGACCGCCGTGATGCGGGAGTCCCCGTCGGGGAAGGTGAGGGTGACGTCGTCGAGGAAGATCATCGGTTGCTCCCGAGTGCGGTGAGGGGGTCGGCGTGGGTGACGGTGCGGAGCGCGACGGCGGCGCCGGCGAGCCCGAGGACGGCCATGGCGGCCGCCGGGAGGACGGTGGTGAGCGGGCTCAGCAGGAACGGGAGGGCGCCGCCGGCGAGCGCCCCGAGGCCGACGACCGCGGCCATGCCGACGCCGATCCCGAGCACCAGGACGACGAGCGCCTGCCCGAGCGCGTCGCGGACGAGGGACGCGTCGGAGGCGCCGAGCGCCTTGAGCACGGCGATGTCGCCCGCCCGCTGCATGGTCCACACGGTGAAGAAGGCGCCGACCACGAGCGCGGAGACGCCGAACAGCATCGCGATCATGAGCGCGAGGGATCCGATCTCCGACTTGAAGGTCTCGAGCGCGCCGAGGCTCGCGAGGGCGGGCGACGCGGAGGTGCGGGTGGCGCTCGCGGCGGCGGCCCAGTCCGGGGATCCCGAGACGGCGAGCACGGTCGCGCGGCCGTCGCCGCCGAGCCGCCGGTCGGCGTCCGCCCAGGCGGCCGGCGTGAGGGCGACGACGGGGGTGTGGCTGTAGGAGGCGTCGCCGCCGACCGAGGCGACGTCGTAGGCGGCGCCCGCGATCGTGATCCGGTCGCCGACGGACGCGTGCAGAGCGCTCGCCGCCTCGGACGACAGCCCGACCTCGTCGTCCGCGCGGGGCGCCAGGTCGGCGACGGTCGAGGCCGGCGCGCCGTGCGGGATCCCGAACAGGGCGACGGCGACCGCATCCGCTCCCGCGCCGGTGGCCCGGCCCTGCGCGATGCCGACGGGCGTGACCGCCGTGACGCCCGCGGTGCCGCGCCACGCCGCGACCGTGGCATCGTCGAGCGAGGACTGCGCGAACGACGGCTGACCGGAGTCCGGCTGCGCGAGGACGAGGCGGTCCCCGGGGAGGCCGAGCACGGCCGACACGTCCTGCGCGGCGAGCCCGCCGGTCAGGCCCGCGAGGAACCCCACGAGCAGGGTGATGAGGGCGACGACCGCGCCGATGAGCACGAACCTGCCCCGGGCGAAACGGAGATCACGCCACGCGACGAACACGATGGACCCTTCCGGCGCCGGGGACCCTCCCCACCGCCGTGATCAGCCTCGCCGTCGGGCCCCGCGCGGTCATCGGGGAGAGGTTCGCTCCCTGCTTCCCACTTTCGATGGATCCGCTCCCGCGCGCGCCGCCGTACGCTCCAGGGGACATGGCCCACCGCACCCTCTCCCCCGTGTTCGTGGGGCTCCGCACCGGACTGCACGTGCTCGTCGCGGCGCTGCTCGCGCTCGTGGTCGTCCGCGTGCTCGTCGCGGACGGCCCGCGCACCGGGCTCGCGCTCGCGCTGGCCGCCGCGTTCGCGGTGCTCTACCTGCTCGGCGCCCGCGTGCGGGTCGTGCGCGAGGCGCGGCGGGCGGCCGTCGGGGCCGCGTGGATCACCGCGCTCACCGCCGCGTGGGTCGCGCTCCTCGTGCTCGTGCCGGACGCGGCCTACCTCGTCTTCCCGCTCTTCTTCCTCTACCTGCACGCGCTGCCGCGGGCCGCCGGGCCGATCGCCGTGGTGGTCGCGACGCTCGTCGCGGTCGTCGCGCTCGGGCTGCACGGCGGGTTCACGATCGGCGGCGTGATCGGTCCGCTCGTCGGCGCGGGCGTCGCCCTCCTCATCGGGTTCGGCTACCGGGCGCTCGCCCGCGAGTCGGCCGAGCGGGAGGAGCTCGTCGCGGAGCTCATCGCCACGCGCGACCTGCTCGCCGCGACCGAGCGCGAGCAGGGGGTGCTGACGGAGCGCGCGCGGCTGGCCCGGGAGATCCACGACACCGTCGCGCAGGGCCTCAGCAGCATCCAGATGCTGCTGCACGCGGCCGAGGCGGCCGACGGCGACCGGCCGGGCCTCGACCACATCCGCCTGGCCCGGGCGACCGCGGCCGACGGGCTCGCCGACACGCGCCGGTTCATCCGCGAGCTCGCGCCGCCCTCGCTCGACGCGGGGCTCGGCGCGGCGCTCGGCCGGCTGAGCGCGCAGTGGCGCCGAGAGGGGCTGCGCATCGACGTCGCCGTCCCGCCGATGGAGCCGGCGCTGCCGATGGACGTGCAGACGGCCCTGCTGCGCATCGCGCAGGGTGCGATGGCGAACGTCGCGCAGCACGCCGACGCGAGCGTCGTGGAGATCGGCCTCGCGGTCACGGCGACGCACGCGACCCTCACCGTGCGCGACGACGGCGCGGGCTTCGACCCGGCCCGGGTCGGCGCGGATGCCGGCGCGTCCGACTCGTTCGGCCTCCGCGCCATGGCGCAGCGCGTGGACCAGCTCGGCGGGACCCTCGACGTCGACAGCGCGCCCGGCCGGGGCACCGCCATCACCGCGATCCTGGGGGTCGAGCCGTCATGATCCGCATCGTCATCGCCGACGACCACCCCGTGGTCCGCGCCGGCCTCCACGCCGTCCTCGACGCCGCGGCGGACATCGACGTCATCGGGGAGGCGGCGACGCCCGCCGAGGCCGTCGCGCTCGCGGCGTCCGAGGATCCCGACCTCGTGCTGATGGACCTCCAGTTCGGCCAGGAGCGCACGGGCGCCGACGCGACCCGGCAGATCCGGGCGGCGGAGGCGGCCCCGTACGTGCTGATCCTCACCAACTACGACAGCGACGGCGACATCCTCAGCGCGGTCGAGGCGGGCGCCAGCGGCTACCTCCTCAAGGACGCGCCGCCGGCCGAGCTGCTCGCGGCGGTACGGGCGGCCGCGGCCGGCGAGAGCGCGCTCGCTCCCGCGGTCGCGAGCCGCCTCCTCGCCCGGATGCGCGCCCCGCGCGTGAGCCTGTCGTCGCGCGAGATCGAGGTGCTGCGGCTCGTCGCCGACGGGGCGTCGAACACCGACGTGGCCGCGCGCCTGCACATCACCGACGCGACCGTGAAGTCGCACCTCGTGCACGTCTTCTCGAAGCTCGGCGTGAGCTCCCGCACGGCCGCGGTCGCGGCGGCGCGGGAGCTGGGGGTGCTGCGCTGAGGAGGGATCCCGCCCGACGACGACCCAGCGCACGACGAAGGGCCCCGGTCTCCCGGGGCCCTTCGCGCGGATGCCCGGCTGCGCGCGAGGCGCGGTGCCGGATCCTGCTGGCGGTGGCGGTGGGATTTGAACCCACGGTGGAGTCTCCCCCACACACGCTTTCGAGGCGTGCTCCTTAGGCCGCTCGGACACGCCACCGGGATCGAGTGTAGTACAGGGCGGAGCCGCGGCCGCACGGGGCGGGCGGCGGCGGATCAGCGCGCGGGGGCCAGCGCGCGCACGGGGACGGGCGCCTCGACGCGCACCGGGTCGGACGCGATCCGGGCCGCGCGCGGGAGCGTCACGGGCATCGCCGCGTCGACCACGCGGATGCCCCGCACCTCGACCGCGGCCGGCACGGGCACGGCGATGAGGTCGCCGGCCGCGAGGTCGGCGGGCAGGCGCACGGCCTCGCCGCCGACCTCCGCGGGTCGCGCCGCGGCGGTCGACGCCCGGCCGAGGAGCCGCGCCTCCGCCCACGCGCAGGCGAGGCCGGCGACGTCGGCGTCCACGAGGAGGGCGCGCGGGGCGTCGGCGGTCGCGGGGGCGACGGCGAGGATCCGCAGCACGACCGCCGAGGCGCGTGCCGTGCGCGACGCGCGTCCGCTGCTGCCCCGCTCGACCGCGGCCGCGGTCGTCGTGCAGGGCGTGCCGCGCTCCGCGGCGAGCGCGACGAGGGAGACGTCGCCGACCCGCAGGTCGGTGGTGGTGGCGACGGTGCCCGCGGGCCAGAGGGCGGCGGCGAGCGGATCCGGGATGCTGCGGCGGAGCGACGGGAGGATCGCGGTGAGGGTCATGGCAGCAGGTCTACCGCCGCGGCCGGCCGCGGGAGCCGGCCCTGACGGAAGCCATGCGCCGGGCCGGGCGACCCTCACGGGATCCGCACGGCCGTGGACGCCGTGGACGCCGCGGGCGCTCCGGGCCCGCAGCGGGCATGCTCGAGGGATCCCGTCCGCTCGTCCCGAAGGAGACCCGTGCCCGAGAACCGCGACCCCGCCCTCCCGTGGCTCCTCTTCGACATCGGCGGGGTCCTCATCACCCGGCCGGACGACATCGGCGCGATCAGCCGCGCGCTCGACCCCGACGCCCCCGGTGGCGAGGACGCGGAGGCCCGCGTCCGCGACGCGTTCGACGCGCACCGCGAGCCGTACGACCGCGGCGGCAGCGCGCGGGAGTTCTGGGAGGCCGTCGCCCGCGACCTCGGCCTGCCCGCGCCCGGCGAGGACGACCTCGCGGAGCTGATCGCGATCGAGCAGCGCCGCTGGGGAGCGCCGGACGACCAGACCCTCGCCGCCCTGGATCGCGCCGTCGCCGCGGGATACCCGCTCGCCATCCTCTCCAACGCCCCGCACGAGCTCGCCGACGTGCTCGAGGATCCCGCGGGCTGGGGCGCGCGCTTCCAGGTCGTGCTGGTGAGCGCGCGGATGGGGAAGGCCAAGCCCGACGCCGACGTGTGGCCGCACGCGGTGGAGCGCCTCGGCAGCCCGGCCGACCGGATCGTGTTCGTCGACGACAAGCCCGCGAACGTCGACGCCGCCCGCGCGGCCGGCATCCACGCGCACGTCTGGGAGGGCCTCGGCACGCTCGACCGGATCCTCGACGGCACGCTCGCCTGACGCCGCCGGGGCGGCGACGACCCCTAGGGCTGCGCGGCCGCCCGGATCGTCACGCGCCCCTCCACGATGCCCGCCGCGATCGTCGGCATGGCCGTGCTGGTGTTGCGGGCCTCGCGGCGGATCAGGCGGAACGCCTCGTCCATGTCGACGCCGTGGGTGTGCGCGATGACGCCCTTGGCCTGCTCGATGAGCACGCGGCTGTCGAGCGCGTGGCGGAGCTGATCGTGCACGACGGTGCTGTCGCGGATGGTGCGCTCCTGCAGCACGCTGATGGTCGCCACGTCGGCGAGCGCCTGCGCGGCCGTCGCGTCGGCCTCGTTGAGCACGCCCTCGTGCTCCCGGAAGAGGTTGAGCGAGCCGATGACCTGCCCGCGCAGCCGGAGCGGGATCGCGTGCACCGACACGTACCCGGCGCCCGCCGCCTCCGCCGCGAAGGCCGGCCAGCGGTGGGCGATCTCGCGCACGTTGGCGACGGACACGACCCGGCCGGTGGTCACGGCCTCGACGCACGGGCCCTCGCCGACCTCGAGCTGCATCAGCCCGACGAGCCGGCTCTTCTCGCTCGTGGACGCGACGACCTCGAGGTGCGCGGGATCCGGCCCGATGATGATGCCCGCCGCGCTCGCGTCGAACAGGAGCGTCACCTGGTCGACGAGCGTCTGGAGCAGGTCGACGACGTCGAAGTCGCCCACGAGCGAGTCGGCGAGGCTCACGAAGGTGTGGACGAGCTGCGCTTCCCGGGTATCCGGCATCGTCGTGGTTCCTCTGGGTCGATCGGGCATTCGGTGGTGGTGCGGGTCAGCGGTCGGGGCTGAAGTCGAGGGCGCGGCCCACGACGTCCTCGGCGACGTCGCGCAGCGAGCGGCCGGTGGCGAACGCGTGCCCGCGGAGGACGAGGAGCGCGTCGGCCGGAGGGATCCCCATCTGCGCCACCACCATCCCGGTGGCCTGGTGCACCTCGCGGCGCGAGAACCGGCCTCCCCAGGATCCAGTGTCCTCCTGCGGGCCCTCGGCGGCCAGGAGCGCGCGGCGGAGGACCTGCCGAGCGACGATTCGGGACAGGGTGGTGGCGTCGGCGACCTCCTGCTCGGAGATGTCGCGCGCGGTGCGGGAGTAGAGGTCCACCGCGCCGAGGCGGAGGCCCGCGACCACGAGCGGGAAGGCGAAGACGGCGCCGAGCCCGGTCGCGTGCATGGCCTCGCGGGCGAGCGGCCAGGACGTGCCGTCGGATCCCTGCACGTCGGGCTCCAGCACGGGCCGGCGCGTGGTCAGCGCCTCCCAGCACGGGCCCTCGCCGAGGTCGATCTGGATCTCGTCGAGCCGGGCCGCCCGGTCGTCCGACGCGCAGACGGTCTCGCTGCCGAGCGGATCCCCGAGCGTGGAGACCGCGGCGCCGCTCATGCCGATGGCGGCGACGAGGGGGCCGCAGAGGTCGGCGTCGGTCGACGTCGCGTGCTCGAGCGCCTCCGCGGCGTCGGCGACGAGGCCGCGCCTAGGCACGCGTCCCCGGGTGCGGGGCGATGGCTGTGATCACGAGATCCTCCGTGGCCCGTCGAGTCCGCGAAGGGCGACGCGGAACGCAGGGACCGGGTACCGACCGCACGTCAGCCTAGCGTCGCGGCGGCGCCGCCGGCAGGGCGGGCCGGGACCGGCGGGTCCGCCGGAGCGGACCCGGCATCAGCGGGGTCTGGGCTGACTGCATGAGGCCTCGTCGCCCGGTCGGTGACGCATGGCCGCGGCTGGGCGCCCGAGCGGGTACCGGAGCCAGGATCGCCGTCGGATCGAGGTTCGGATGGATCCCGCCCGTCCGTGCGTCGTGATGCCGCAGGGCCGAGGATCACGCTAGGACAGCTCCGGTGCCGTGGTCGAGCGACGGGCGGCGGTCCGCGGTCCGCGGAGAATGGATGCATGACGCTGCGCGACGACCCCTCCGCCCGACCCGACGCCGACCGGTCGGAGGAGGACCGGTCCGTCACCGTCGGGATCCTCGGCGCCGGCAAGGTCGGCACGGTGCTCGCCCGCCGCGCGATCGCCGCGGGGCACCCGGTGCTCATCTCCGGGTCCGGTGATCCGTCGCGCATCGCGCTCATCGTCGACGTGCTCGCGCCCGGCGCCGTCGCCACCACCTCGGCGGACGCCGCGGCTCGCGCCGACGTCGTGATCCTCGCGCTCCCCCTCGGCAAGCTGCCTTCCGTGCCCGTCGCGGAGCTCGCGGGGAAGCTCGTGGTCGACTCCATGAACTACTGGTGGGAGGTGGACGGCCACCGCGACGACCTCGCGAACCCCGCCTCCTCCACGAGCGAGCTCGTGCAGGACTTCCTCCCCGGATCCACCGTCGTCAAGGCCTTCAACCACATGGGCTACCACGACCTCGACGAGGGGCCCCGGCCCGCCGGCGAGCCCGGCCGCAAGGGCATCGCGGTCGCGGGCGACGACGACCGAGCGCGCGCCACGGTCGCAGCGCTCGTGGACGCCTTCGGCTTCGACCCCGTCGACATCGGCCCGCTCGCGGCCGGCCGCGTGCTCGAGCCCGGCCGCTCGCTCTTCGGCGTGAACGTCGACGCGGACGAGATCCGCCGCCTGGTGGCGCTCGAGACGGCGGACGTCACGGCCGCCGACGCCGGCTCCGCCGAGTAGCCGGCGTCCCGGTGGACATCGGCGGCTCGCTCGGCGAGATCACCGTCACGGTCGCGCTGCTCATGATCCTGGCGGCGCTCGCGGCCGGCTGGATCGACGCGGTCGTGGGCGGCGGCGGCCTGCTGCAGCTGCCGGCGCTGCTGCTCGTGCCGGGGATCACGCCGGTGGAGGCGCTCGCGACCAACAAGCTCGCGTCGCTGTTCGGCACGTCGACGAGCGCGGTCACCTGGTACCGCCGCACGCACCCGGACCTCCGCACCGCCCTGCCCATGGCGGCCGTCGCGCTGGCCGGCTCCTACGGCGGCGCGAGCCTCGCGGCGCTCCTGCCGGCGTCGGTGTTCAAGCCGCTCGTGGTGGTCGCGCTGATCGTCGTGGCCGTCGTCACGATCGCCCGCCCGAAGCTCGGCGACGTCGCCGCCCTCCGCCACACCGGCCGGAAGCACCACGGGATCGCGGCGCTGCTCGGCGTGGTGATCGGCTTCTACGACGGCCTCATCGGACCCGGCACGGGCACGTTCCTGATCATCGCCCTCATCACCGCCCTCGGCTACGACTTCGTGCTCGCGAGCGCCAAGGCGAAGATCGTCAACGTCGCGACGAACCTCGGCGCGCTCGCCTTCTTCATCCCGCAGGGCCACGTGCTCTGGGCGCTGGCGCTCGGCATGGGCGTCGCGAACATGGTCGGCGGCTACGCGGGATCCCGCATGGCGGTCGCCCGCGGCAGCCGCTTCATCCGCGTCGCGTTCATCGTGGTGGTCGCGGTGCTGATCGTGAAGGTCGGGTCGGACGTGGTGGCGGAGTGGGCGGGGTGATCTCCCCTTCGCTGGCCTGGTGCCGCTCGCCGACCCCGTGAGAAGGTCGGGCATGCCCCGCACCGCACGCGCGCCCCGCGCCCTCGGTCTGCTCGCCGCGACGCTGCTCGCGTCGGTCTCACTGAGCGCATGCACGACGTTCGGCTATGCGTGCAACGAGCCCGGCTACGCGAACACCCTCGACGTGCAGGTCGTCGGATCCGAGGAGGCTGTCGCGCGGGTGGTGCTCGTGCGCATGTGCGACGAGGAGGGATGCTCGCAGACGCTCGAGCAGTCCCGTCTGCCGGCCATCCCGGAGTCCGAACGGCCGGAGCACATGGCCACCGCCACCGGCCCCGGCCACTGGACGATCGCGCGGGGCATGACGACCCCGGCGCAGGCGACGATCACCGCGCTGGCAGCGGATGGGGCCACCGTGACCGAGGTGACGCCCGAGCTCTCCTGGAGGCCGGTCGATCCCTTCGACCGGTGCGAGGGCCCGAAGACCGCCGGCACCGTCGACCTCTCCGTCGCCGACTGACGGCCGCGACGCGCAGGATCCCCGCATGCCCATCCTCCCGAAGGACCGCGACCCAGCCCTCATCACCGTGCGCCGCGGCGGCACGCTGACCGACGACGACCACCGGCTGCTCGCGACGTGGGCGATCGCCTGCGCGGAGCACGTGCTGCCGCTGTTCGCGGCCGAGCGGCCCGACGACCCGATCCTCCGTGCGACGCTCGAGGTCGCCCGCGGCTGGGTGCGCGGCGAGGTGCCGATGAGGGAGGCGCACCAGCGGTCGTTCCGCGCGAACGCCGCCGGGAAGGGCCTGCCGGATCCCGCGCGCTTCGCGGCGCTCGCGACCGGGCAGGCGGTCGCGGTCGCGCACGTCGCGGCGCACGACCTGGGTGCGGCCGCCTACGCGATCCGCGCGGCCACCGCCGCCGCCCCGCCCGCCGAGCAGGACGCCTCCCGCGACGCCGAGCGCGCCTGGCAGCGCGAGCGGATCCCCGCCCACCTCCGCGCCGCCGTCCTCGCCGACCAGCGCGCCCGCAGCGCGATCTGCTGGGGCGCCTTCGACGACCTCGCCTGACCCCGGTCACGATCGGGCGACGGTCCGGCACCGCGGCTCCGGGACGTGCGACCGTCGAGCATGCCCGTCGCACGAGCAAGCCGCCGCGTCCTGTCCGCGCTCCTCCTCCTGGGCACGACCGCGGCGCTCGCGACCGGGTGCGCGTCGTCCGGCGTCGCGTGCCCGGCCATCGCGTGGGCGAACCAGGCCGAGGTCCGCCTGACGGGCAGCGCGCAGGCGGTGGAGCGCGTCGCATGGGTGGAGCTGTGCGACGACAGCGCGTGCTCGCGCTCGGCGGAGGATCCGCGGGACACCGACGCCGACGACCGCCTGCCGATGGACCTGACCTACGAGGCCGTCCGGTCGAGCCCGGACGTGTGGACCATGCAGCTCGTGATGGCGGCCCCGGACGCCGTCGTCCTCACGGCCTACGCCGCGGACGCGTCCGTGCTCGCGACGGCGGAGGCCGACCTCGCCTGGACCCGCGTCGGCGGCTCCGCGCAGTGCGGCGGCCCGGGCGTCGCCGATCCCGTCGACCTCCCCATCCCGGGCTGACGCGCGCCCCGCCGATCCCCCGCGTAGGAGTGTCGTGAGGTTCCCCCCGCGCCCGTGAGGGAACCGTATGGATGCGTGAGGACGCCCGCGCGCGAGGTGTCTAGTGGTGCCTCGTGCCCCGCCGGGCACCCGCGTCCGACCGGCCGCGGCATCCCTCAACGGAGGATCCCCCAGTGCTCGACCTCGTGTACATCGCAGGCGCCATCGTCCTGTTCGCCCTCGTCGGCCTCGTCGGCCGGGGGGTGGAGAAGCTGTGATCACCTCGTTCGCCGACGCCGCCGGCCTCGCCGCCGCCGTGCTCGGCATCGCCTCCGTGGTGTACCTCGTGTACGCCCTGATCCGCCCCGAGCGGTTCTGATGGACACGCTCGCCGGGATCCTCCAGGTCGCGTCCGTCGTCCTGGTCCTCGTCCTCGTCCACCGCCCGCTCGGCGACCTCATGGCGCGCATGTACGAGTCGCGCCACGACTCGCGCGTGGAGCGCTTCCTCTACCGCCTCATCGGCGTGGATCCCCGCTCCGAGCAGACCTGGCCCGCCTACCTCCGCGCGGTGCTCGCGTTCTCGCTCACGGGCGTCCTCGTCGTCTACGCGATGCAGCGCCTCCAGGGCTTCCTCCCCTACGCGCTCGGCCTCCCCGCCGTGCCCGAGGGCCTCTCCTTCAACACGGCCGTCTCGTTCGTCACCAACACGAACTGGCAGTCGTACTCGCCCGAGGCGACCATGGGCTACACGGTCCAGCTCGCCGGGCTCGCCGTGCAGAACTTCGTCTCCGCGGCGGTCGGCATGGCGGTGGCCATCGCGCTCGTCCGCGGCTTCGCCCGCACGCGCAGCGGCACGATCGGCAACATGTGGGTCGACCTGCTCCGCGGATCGCTCCGCCTGCTCCTCCCGCTCTCGCTCGTCACCGCGGTGGTCCTCATCGCCGGCGGCGTGATCCAGAACTTCGCGGGCTTCCAGGACGTGCAGACGCTCGCCGGCGGCACGCAGACGATCCCGGGCGGGCCGGTGGCCTCGCAGGAGGCGATCAAGATGCTCGGCACGAACGGCGGCGGGTTCTTCAACGCGAACTCCGCGCACCCGTTCGAGGACCCGACCGCGTGGACCAGCGCGTTCCAGGTGCTGCTGATGCTCGTGATCCCGTTCTCGCTCCCCCGCACCTTCGGCAGGATGGTCGGCGACACCCGCCAGGGCACCGCGATCGCGGCCGTGATGGCGACGATCTTCCTGGTCTCCTTCACCGCGCTCACGATCTTCGAGTTGAACGGCGCCGGCACCGCCCCGATGGCCGCCGGCGGCGCGATGGAGGGCAAGGAGCAGCGCTTCGGCATCATCGCCTCGACGCTGTTCGGATCCACCTCCACGCTCACCTCGACGGGCGCCGTCAACTCGATGCACGACTCGTACACGGCGCTCGGCGGCATGATGCCGATGATCAACATGATGCTCGGCGAGGTCGCCCCCGGCGGCGTCGGATCCGGCCTCTACGGCATGCTCGTGCTCGCCGTCATCTCGGTGTTCGTCGCGGGCCTGCTCGTCGGTCGCACGCCCGAGTACCTCGGCAAGAAGATCGGGCCGCGCGAGATCAAGCTCGCGAGCCTCTACATCCTCGTCACGCCGATCCTCGTGCTCGTCGGCACCGCGCTCAGCTTCGCGATCCCCGCCGTCCGCGACGACGTGGAGGGCACCTCGATCCTCAACGGCGGGCTGCACGGCCTGTCCGAGGTGGTCTACGCGTTCACCTCGGCGGCCAACAACAACGGATCCGCGTTCGCCGGCCTCACCGCCTCGACGCCGTGGTTCAACACGGCGCTCGGCGTCGCGATGCTGCTCGGGCGCTTCCTGCCGATCGTGTTCGTGCTGGCGCTCGCCGGATCCCTCGCGGCGCAGGACCGCATCCCCACGACATCGGGGACGCTGCCCACCCACCGGCCGCAGTTCGTCGGCCTCCTCATCGGGGTGACGGTCATCGTGACCGCTCTCACCTACTTCCCCGTTCTCGCGCTGGGTCCCCTGGCGGAAGGGCTCGCATCATGACCGTCCTGACCACCCCCGAGACGGAGGCCGCACCGGCTCCCGCCTCCCGCGCCCGGGCCATCGACGCCCGGCAGCTCGCCGAGGCGCTCCCCGGGGCGTTCCGGAAGCTGGATCCGCGCCTCATGTGGCGGAACCCGGTGATGCTGATCGTCGAGGTCGGCGCCGTGTTCACCACCGTCCTCGCGATCGCCGAGCCCTTCACGGGCGGCGCCGGATCCTCCGGCGGCAGCTCCGTGCCCGTGACCTTCACGGCCGGCATCGCCCTGTGGCTCTGGCTCACGGTCGTCTTCGCGAACCTCGCGGAGTCGGTGGCCGAGGGCCGCGGCAAGGCGCAGGCCGACAGCCTCCGCAAGACCCGCACCAGCACGATGGCGCACGTCGTCGCGACCTACGACGCCTCCGGGGATCCCGGCGCCGAGCGCGCCGAGCTCCGCGAGGTGTCGAGCGCCGACCTCACGCTGGGCGACACGGTCGTCGTGGTCGCCGGGGAGTCGATCCCGGGCGACGGCGACGTGGTGTGGGGCATCGCCTCCATCGACGAGTCGGCCATCACGGGCGAGTCCGCCCCGGTGGTCCGCGAGTCCGGCGGCGACCGCAGCGCCGTCACGGGCGGCACCCGGGTGCTGAGCGACCGGATCGTCGTGCGCATCACCTCGAAGCCCGGCGAGACCTTCGTCGACCGCATGATCGGCCTCGTCGAGGGCGCGTCGCGCCAGCGCACGCCGAACGAGATCGCGCTGAACATCCTGCTGGCGAGCCTCACGATCGTCTTCGTGATCGTGGCGCTCACGCTCAACCCGATCGCGTCCTACTCGGCGGCGACCGTGAGCGTGCCGGTGCTCATCGCGCTGCTCGTCTGCCTCATCCCCACCACGATCGGCGCCCTGCTGTCGGCCATCGGCATCGCCGGCATGGACCGGCTCGTGCAGCGCAACGTGCTCGCCATGTCGGGCCGCGCGGTGGAGGCCGCCGGCGACGTCACTACGCTGCTCCTCGACAAGACCGGCACCATCACCTACGGCAACCGCCGCGCCAGCGAGCTCGTGGCCGTGGACGGCGTCGGGGCCGAGGAGCTCGCCCGGGCCGCGGCCATGTCGTCGCTCGCGGACCCGACGCCGGAGGGATCCAGCGTCGTCGACCTCGCGGTCGCCCAGGGCCTCGACACGACCACGCTGCCCCGCGGCGTCGACGTGCCGTTCACCGCCCAGACGCGCATGTCGGGCGTCGACCTGCCCGACGGCACGGTCGTCCGCAAGGGCGCGTCGTCCGCCGTCATCGCGTGGCTCGAGGAGGGCGGCCGCCCGCTGCCCTCGACGCTGCACGCCGAGCTGACCGAGGTCGTCGAGTCCGTCTCGAACGGCGGCGGCACCCCGCTCGTCGTCGCGATGAAGGACGCCGCCGGCGCCGGCCGCGTGCTCGGCGTCGTGCACCTCAAGGACGTCGTCAAGGACGGCCTCAGGGAGCGCTTCGCGGAGCTGCGCGCGATGGGGATCCGCACCGTGATGATCACGGGCGACAACCCGCTCACCGCGCGCGCCATCGCGGCCGAGGCCGGGGTGGACGACCACCTCGCCGAGGCCACGCCCGAGGACAAGCTCGCGCTCATCCGCAAGGAGCAGGAGGGCGGCCGCCTGGTCGCCATGACCGGCGACGGCACCAACGACGCGCCCGCGCTCGCGCAGGCCGACGTCGGCGTCGCGATGAACACGGGCACGTCGGCCGCGAAGGAGGCCGGCAACATGGTCGACCTCGACTCGGACCCGACCAAGCTCATCGACATCGTGCGGATCGGCAAGCAGCTGCTCATCACCCGCGGCGCGCTCACCACGTTCTCCATCGCGAACGACGTGGCGAAGTACTTCGCGATCATCCCCGCCATGTTCACGGGCGTCTTCCCGCAGCTCGCGGTGCTCAACGTGATGCAGCTGCACTCGCCGGCGTCCGCGATCCTCTCCGCGATCGTCTTCAACGCGCTGATCATCGTGGCGCTCATCCCGCTGGCCCTGAAGGGCGTGGCCTACCGGCCGCTCAGCGCCTCCAAGGTGCTCAGCCGGAACCTGCTCGTCTACGGGGTCGGCGGCGTGATCGCGCCGTTCATCGGCATCAAGCTCGTCGACCTCGTCGTCAGCCTGATCCCCGGCTTCTGATCCCCCTCCTCACCGAACAGCCAATAGAAGGAAGCGCATGTCCTCCCCCCGCCAGTCCCTCCGCACCGCCGGCGTCGCCGTCCGCGCGATGGCCGTCCTCACCGTCGTCCTCGGCGTCGGCTACACGGCCGTCGTCACGGGCATCGGCCAGCTCGCGCTCCCCGCGCAGGCGGACGGCTCGCTCGTCTCCGCCGACGGGCAGGTCGTCGGCTCGTCGCTGATCGGCCAGTCCTTCCAGGACTCCGACGGCGCCGCCCTCCCGGAGTGGTTCCAGTCCCGGCCGTCGGCCGCGGGCGACGGCTACGACGCGTCCGCCTCGAGCGGCAGCAACCTCGGCCCCGAGAACGAGGACCTGGTCGCCTCCATCGAGGAGCGGAAGGCCGCGATCGCCGCGTCCGACGGCGTGGACCCGAGCACCATCCCGGCCGACGCGCTCACCGCGTCCGCGTCGGGGCTCGATCCTCACATCAGCCCGGAATACGCTCGGGAGCAGGTGGCGCGCGTGGCCTCGGCCCGGGGCATCCCCGAGCAGCAGGTCGCGAGCCTCGTCGAGCAGCACGTGCAGGCGCGCGACCTCGGCTACCTCGGGGAGCCGACCGTGAACGTGCTCCAGCTGAACATCGCGCTCGCCGGCCTCGGCGGCTGACGCCCGCACCACGCGGGCAAGAGAGAGAAGACATGAAGCGCGGTCGACTGCGGGTGCTGCTGGGAGCGGCGCCGGGCGTGGGCAAGACCTACGCGATGCTCGAGGAGGGCAGGCGGCTGCGCGACGAGGGCGCCGACGTGGTGGTGGCGGTCGTGGAGACCCACGGCCGCGCCGCCACGGCGGCGATGCTCGAGGGGCTGGAGATCCTGCCGCGGCGCGAGGTGTCGCACCGCGGGGTGGAGATCACGGACCTCGACGTGGACGCGGTCATCGCCCGCCGGCCGACCATCGCGCTGGTCGACGAGCTCGCCCACACCAACGCGCCGGGCGGGCGGAGCGACAAGCGCTGGCAGGACGTGGACCTCATCCGCGACGCCGGCATCGACGTGATCTCCACCGTCAACATCCAGCACATCGCGTCGCTCAACGACGTGGTCGAGAAGATCACCGGGGTGCCGCAGCGCGAGACGATCCCCGACCGCGTGCTCCGCGAGGCCCACCAGATCGAGGTCATCGACCTGGCGCCCGAGGCCCTGCGCGACCGGCTCGCCGGCGGGCGCGTGTACCCGGCCGAGCGGATCGACGCGGCCCTCTCCCACTACTTCCGTCTCGGCAACCTCACCGCGCTCCGCGAGCTCGCGCTCCTCTGGCTCGCCGACGAGGTCGACACCGCGCTCGCCGCGTACCGCGACGAGAAGGGGATCGACGCCCGATGGGAGGCCCGCGAGCGCGTGGTCGTCGCGCTCACCGGCGGACCCGAGGGCGAGACGCTCCTCCGCCGCGGCGCCCGGATCGCGGCCCGCTCGGCCGGCGGGGAGCTCCTCGCCGTGCACGTGTCCAGCCAGGACGGCCTCCGCTCCGGCAGCCCGGAGGCGCTCGCGAGCCAGCGCGCGCTCGTCGACTCGCTCGGCGGCAGCTACCACCAGGTCGTCGGCGACGACATCCCGCGCGCGCTCGTGGAGTTCGCACGCGCCTCCAACGCGACGCAGCTCGTGCTCGGCGTGAGCCGCCGGAGCCGCCTCGCCGCCGCGGCGACCGGGCCCGGCATCGGCGCCACGGTGATCCGCGAGTCCGGCGACATCGACGTGCACATCGTCACGCACGCGGCCGCGGGCGGGCGCTTCCGGCTGCCCAGGATCCGGGGCGGCGCGCTCAGCATGCGGCGCCGGATCATGGGCGCGCTGCTCGCGCTCGGCGGCGGGCCGCTGCTCACGTGGCTGCTCTCCGCCACGCGCTCCGAGGACTCGATCACGAGCGACGTGCTCTCCTACCAGCTGCTCGTGGTGCTCGTCGCGCTCGTCGGCGGGATCTGGCCGGCCCTGTTCGCGGCCGTGCTCTCCGGGTTCACGCTCGACTACTTCTTCATCGACCCGCTCTACACGATCACCGTCGACGAGCCGCTGCACATGCTCGCCCTCATCCTCTACGTGGTCATCGCGCTGCTCGTCAGCTGGATCGTCGACCAGGCCGCCCGCCGCACCCGCCTCGCCCGCCGCGCCGCCGCGGAGGCCGAGCTGCTGGCGACGGTGTCCGGATCCGTGCTCCGCGGCGAGGGCGCCGTGCACGCGCTCGTGAGCCGCACGCGCGAGGCGTTCGGCCTGCAGGGCGTGAAGCTAGTCGACCGTGGGGAGACGATCGCGTGGGACGGCGTCGTGACCGGCGCCGCCGCGACCGACGTGGCCGTGGGATCCCGCGGCGTGCTCACCCTCTACGGCGACGACCTCGAGGCGTCCGGCCGCCGGCTCCTCCGGGTCATCGCCGCGCAGCTCGACGCCGCGCTCGAGCACCGCGACCTCTCCGACACCGCCCGCGAGGTCGGCCCGCTCGCGCAGACCGACCGCGTGCGCACGGCCCTCCTCTCGGCCGTCAGCCACGACCTCCGCCGGCCGCTGAGCGCCGCGACCGCCGCGGTCACCGCGCTCCGCTCCCCCGACATGCGCTGGGCCGACGGCGACCGCGAGGAGCTGCTCGCCACCGCCGAGGAGAGCCTCGGCACGCTCGCCGACCTCGTCACCGACCTCCTCGACGTCAGCCGCGTGCAGGCCGGCGTGCTCGGCGTGCGGCTCATGGACGTCGACCTCGACGACGTCGTGCTCGCCGCGCTCGACGAGCTCGACCTCGGCCCCGCCGACGCCGTGCTCGACCTGGCGCCCGACCTGCCCGGCGCGGTCGCGGATCCTGGCCTCCTCCAGCGCGTGGTCGTCAACCTGCTGAGCAACGCCGTGCGGCACGCGCCCGACGGCGTGCCCGTGCGGCTCAGCACGAGCGCGTTCGCCGAGTCCGTGGAGATCCGCGTCGTGGACCACGGCCCCGGCGTCGCGCCCGAGCGCCGCGACGACATGTTCGTGCCGTTCCAGCGCCTCGGCGACACCGACAACGCGTCCGGCCTCGGCCTCGGCCTCGCCCTCTCGAAGGGCTTCACCGAGGGGATGGGCGGCACGCTCACCGCCGAGGACACCCCGGGCGGCGGCCTCACGATGGTGGTCGCGCTGCCCGTGTGCCGGGCCGGCGCCGAGCCCGTCGCCGACGCCCCCGCGACCACATCGGAGGTATCCGCGTGAAGATCCTCATCGCCGACGACGACCAGCAGATCCTGCGGGCGCTGCGCATCACGCTCACGAGCCTCGGCTACGACATCGTCACCGCGGAGGACGGCGCCGCCGCCGTCCGCGCGGCCGTCGCGGAGAAGCCCGACCTCTACATGATCGACCTCGGCATGCCGCGGCTCGACGGCGTCGAGGTGATCCAGGCCCTCCGACTGTGGTCGACCGCGCCGATCCTCGTGGTCTCCGGCCGCTCGGGCGCCGCCGACAAGGTCGAGGCGCTCGACGCGGGCGCCGACGACTACGTGACCAAGCCGTTCTCCATCGACGAGCTGCTCGCCCGGATCCGCGCCCTCGGCCGCCGTGCCGCCGCCGACGAGGACCGCTCCGCGACGGTCTCGTTCGCCGACGTCACGGTCGACCTCGCCGCCCGCGTCGTCACCCGCGCCGACCAGCGCGTGCGCCTCACCCCCACCGAGTGGCAGGTGCTCGAGCTGCTCGTGCGGAACCCGGACCGGCTCGTCTCCCGCCAGACGCTCCTCACCGAGATCTGGGGCCCGACCCACGTGAACGACAGCGGCTACCTCCGCCTCTACGTGGCGCAGCTGCGCAAGAAGCTCGAGCCGGATCCGGCCCACCCGCGGCACCTGCTCACCGACCCCGGCATGGGTTACCGCTTCGTGCCGGCGGGGGCGGGGCGGGCGCCGGAGGACGCATAGCGCGCGGCCAGCCGGCACCCGGATCCACGAGCGTAGGCTCCCGTGGTGCCCCAGAGATCCACCCGCTCCGCCCGTCCCGCCGCCCTCCTCGCCTCCGCCGCCGCCGCGCTCGGCGGCCTCGCCGCCGCCGCCCTCGTGGTGCCGCGCCGGTTCGAGGCCGGCCGCCGCGAGCGCGCCGCGATCCTCAACGAGACGCTCCCCGTGAACTCCGCCTGGTGGCGCGAGCACGCGAAGCTCGACGGCGACCTCCTCTACGTGGCGCTCGGCGACTCGACCGCGCAGGGCATCGGCGCGAGCCGCCCCGGCAACGGGTACGTCGGGATCCTCGCCGACCGGATCCGCGCGCTCAGCGGCCGCTCGGTCCGCACCGTCAACCTCAGCGTCTCGGGCGCCCGCGTCCAGGACCTCGTCGAGTACCAGCTCCCCCGCCTCGCGAAGCTGCAGCCCGACGTCGTGACCCTCGCGATCGGCGCCAACGACATCGCCGCGTTCGAGCCGGTCGCGTTCGAGGACGCCCTCGGCCGGATCCTCGACGCCGTCCCGCCGACCACCGTCGTCGCCGACCTGCCGTGCTTCCACTTCCCGGCGAGCGAGCGCAAGGTGCGGGTCGCGAACGAGATCGTGCGCCGCCTCGCCACCGACCGCGGCCTCCGCCTCGCGCCGCTGCACCGCATCACCCGCCGCCAGACCGCGGTGCTCGCGATCACGCAGGCCGCCGGCGACCTCTTCCACCCGAACGACCGCGGCTACCGCGTCTGGGCGAGCGCCTTCCTGCCCTTCCTCCCGGCGACGGTGCGGGCGCTGGAGGTGTCGGGGCGCTGACGCGCTCGGGCCGCCGGGTCGCGGCGCGTGCTCGGGCCCACCCCGCGGCGGCTCCCCCGGCGATCCCCGGACATGCGCCCATGGCATCCCCGCGCACCGGATCCGAGCCGCCGGGCGGCACCCGGGACCCATCCGCCCGGCACCGCCGCCCGACTCGGTCCACCGCTCCGCTCCGTAACGTCAGCCGCATGATCCCCGAGGCCGCTACGACCCACTGTCCGCGCACCGCGCACGCCGCCCCGCGCACACGGGTCACGCTCCGGCGCGCGACCCACGCGGAGCTGCTGAAGCTCGCGACGCTCCGATCCACGCGATGGACCATCGCGCTGGTCGCGTCCGGCGCCGTCGGCATGAGCGCCATGGCAGCCCTCGTGGCGAACCCGCTGCCCGCCGGCGCCTCCCCGTCGATGGCGGAGGCGGGCACGGCCGCCATCCTCACGACTCCCCTGCTGCTGACCCAGATCGTCGTCGGCGTTCTCGGGGTGCTCGCCATGGGCTCCGAGCACTCGAGCGGCACGATCGCCTCCACCCTGGCCGCGGTGCCGGACCGGCTCGAGGCGCTGGCCGCGAAGGCGCTCGCGGTCGCGCTGGTCGCGTTCGGGCTCGGGGTCGTGCCCGGCCTCGCCGCCTACCTGCTGACCATCGGCACGCGCGCCGACCTCGGCTACGACGGCAGCCTCGCGTCGTGGGGTGTGCTCGGGCCGCTGCTCGGATCCGGCGCCTACCTCGCGATGGTCGCCCTCCTCGGCCTGGCGCTCGCGACCCTGATGCGCAGCGGCGTCGCGGCGATCACCGCCGTCGTCGCGATCCAGCTCGTGCTCCCCCAGCTCGTCGCCCTGATCCCCGACCTCGGCGACGTGCCCGCGTACGACCTCCTGCTCACGACCGCCGGCCGGATCCTCACGGGCACGACCGGGAGCATCAGCCCACCGCCCGCGACCGGCCTCGAGTTCGCGGTCACCGCGGCATGGGTCCTGATCCCGGGGCCGCCGCGGCCCTCCTGTTCCACCGCCGCGACGCCTGACGCCGGCTGGTCCGCCCATGTCGGTGCCCGCCGGTAGAGTCCCCCGCATGGCCCGCACCCACTCCACGTACCGCTGCTCGGAGTGCGGGTGGACGACCCCGAAGTGGGTGGGACAGTGCGCCGAGTGCCGGAGCTGGAACACCGTCGCCGAGGTGTCGCAGACGCCCGCGGCTGCCGGTCGGGTCACCACGCTCACGCCCGCGGGATCCAGCCAGGCGCGCTCGATCATGCACGTCGGCACCGCGTCCGCCAGCCACATGCCGAGCGGCGTCGGCGAGCTCGACCGGGTGCTCGGCGGCGGCATCGTGCCCGGCGCCGCCATCCTCATGAGCGGCGAGCCCGGCGTCGGCAAGTCCACGCTGCTGCTCGAGGTCGCGGCCCGCGCCGCCGCGAAGGGCGCGAAGGTCCTCTACGTCACGGCCGAGGAGTCCGTCGCGCAGGTGCGCATGCGCGCCGAGCGCACGGGCGGGCTGCAGGAGTCGCTCCTGATCGCGGCCGAGACCGACCTCGGCACGATCCTCGGCCACATCGAGCAGGTCGCCCCCGACCTCCTCATCGTCGACTCCGTGCAGACCGTCTCCAGCAGCACGTCCGACGGCCTGCCCGGCCACCCCGGCCAGGTGCGCGAGGTCGCCGTCACCCTCATCCGCGTCTGCAAGGAGCGCGACCTGCCGCTCCTGCTCGTCGGCCACGTCACGAAGGACGGATCCATCGCCGGCCCACGGCTCCTCGAGCACCTCGTCGACGTGGTCTGCCAGTTCGAGGGCGACCGGCAGACGTCGCTGCGCTTCATCCGCGCGCTCAAGAACCGCTTCGGGCCCACCGACGAGGTCGGCTGCTTCGAGATGGCGGGCGACGGCATCGTCGAGGTGCCGGATCCCAGCGGCATGTTCCTCTCGCGCGGCATCCACTCGGTCTCCGGCACGTGCGTCACCGTCGCGATGGAGGGCCGCCGCGCCCTGCCCGTGGAGGTGCAGGCGCTCGTCGTCGACACCAAGGCACCGCAGCCGCGCCGGGTGGTCAACGGGGTCGATGCCTCCCGCGTCGCGATGCTCCTCGCCGTGCTCGAGAAGCGCGCCAACGTGCGGCTCTCGGATCGCGACGTCTACGTCTCCACCGTCGGCGGCGTGCGGCTCACCGAGCCCGCGGCGGATCTCGCCATCGCCGTCGCGCTCGTCTCCGCCGTCAACGGCAAGGCCATGCCGCACGACCTCGCGGCGTTCGGCGAGATCAGCCTCGCGGGCGAGATCCGCGGCGTCACGTCCGCCCCGCAGCGCGCGGCGGAGGCCCGACGTCTCGGCTTCACGCAGATCGTCGACGCCGAGTGGGGGCCGCTGTTCTCCGCGCTCGGCCGCGCGTTCTCCCTCGCGAAGAGCGAGCGGGAGAAGGAGCTCGACGAGGCGTTCTGACGAGCGGGCCGCGACCCGGGCTGCCCGGCAGCGCGCACCCCGGGGACGAGGTCAGCGCGCGTCGACGGGGCCGGCCGCGTGCTCCCGCACGTGCGCCACGGCGTCGTCCACCACGTGGGTCACGTGCGTGTCCGCCACCTCGTAGTGGGCGACGCGCCCGTCGCGCTCCACGGTCACGAGCCCGGACGACCGCAGCACGCGCAGGTGCTGCGAGACGAGCGGCTGCGAGAGCCCCGACTCCTCGACGAGCTCGGAGACGGTCATCCGCCGCGCCGCGAGGAGACCCAGCAGGCCGAGGCGCGCGGAGGACGACAGCACCTTGAAGAGGTCGGCTGCCTGCTCGAAGCCGGCGGGTGGGTAGGTCATCTCGTCGATCCTATGGGGACGGCACGCACGCTCCGGCGGGAGACGACGACGGGGACCGGCCCTCGCGGATCGGTCCCCGTGTCGATCCTCGCGCGACGTCGCGCGGAGGGATCAGTGCTCGTCGTAGTGGTCGCCGTGCTCGGCGTGCTTGTGGCCGTCGTGGACGTAGTCCACGTGGTCCTCGTGCGTGACGGTCTCGTGACCGCAGTCGGCGCCGTGCTGGTGGTCGGCGACGGTGTGCTCGGCGTGGGTCTCGGTGGTGTCGGTCATGGTGCGTCCTCTCGTGGGTGGAGCATCAGGATGACAGACACATGCATGGATGGCAATGCATGCATCCAATCAGGAACCGTCCTCATGTACGCACATGGGCGGGCGGCACCGCGCGCGTCAGTAGAGCAGGAACGACTTCGGCTCGGCGCTCTTCACGCCCGCGACCTCGACCGACAGCGTGTACGTCGCGCCGCCGGCAGGCACGGCCGGGCGCTCCGCCTCCTGGCACGTGGTGGTCGACGACCGCTGGCGCGACCACTCGAACGGCGACGACGTCTGCGGCGTGCGGGCGGCGAGCTCGACCTCGGCGTCCTCCGCGCCCGTCTGGCAGTCGGTCGACTTCCAGTAGACGTCGGATCCGCTCGAGATCGTGAACACCTGCGTGGTCGTCCCGAGGTTCGCGGTGCAGGGCTCCATTCCCGTGTTCGTCACGGTGAAGGAGAGCTTCGGCAGCACGCCGGCCTTGTAGGAGGCGGCGTCGGTGACGGGGGTGACGGTCAGCTGGCCCGCGGCGCAGGATCCGTCGGCGTTCGTCTCCGTGCCGGCGCTCGCGCTCGCGCTCGGAGTAGGAGAGGGGGTCGTCTCGGCGGCATCGGCGCCCGAGTCGCCGTCGGGGGCGGCGTCCGCGGTGGGCGTCGCGCCGGGAGCCGCGGTGTCGGCCGAGCCGCGGCCGAGGTTGGAGACGATGATCACGACGACCGCGATCACGGCCACCACGACGAGCAGCGCGAGCAGACGGCGACGGCGGTACACGGCCGCGGACGGGCGGCCTCCGGGCGAGGTCGAGGACATGACCTCAGGCTACGGTCGGGCACCCGCCCGGCCGGGTCGGCGCGCCCGCCGGCCGCGTCCCTCCAGGTCGAACGGCAGGCGCGCGAGGGCGCCCGACGGCGGATCCGGTCAGAGCGCCTTGAGCATGCGCGTGTTGCCGAGGGTGTTCGGCTTCACGCGCGAGAGGTCGAGGAACTCGGCGATGCCCTCGTCGTGCGAGCGGAGCATCTCGTAGTAGATCTCCTGCGCGATGATCGACTCCGCGACCTCGTGGTAGCCGTGGCGCGAGAAGAAGCCGACCTCGAAGGTCAGGCAGAACAGGCGGCTGAGGCCGAGCTCGCGGGCGTCGTCCTCGAGGCGCGCGAGCAGCGCGTGGCCGACGCCGGTGCCGCGCGTGTGCGGGGCGGCCGCGAGGGTGCGGATCTCGCCGAGGTCCTCCCACATCACGTGCAGCGCGCCGCAGCCGACGACCTCGCCGGACGCGTCGACCGCGACCCGGAACTCCTGCACGTTCTCGTAGAGCACCACGAGGTCCTTGCCGAGGAGGATCCCCTCCATCACGAGCGGCTCGACGAGCTGCTGGATGCGGGGCACGTCGCCGGTGCGCGCGCGTCGCACGGTGACGCCGCCTGCGGGCTCCGCGGACTCGACGACGACTGGCTCTGCGCTCACGATGACGACCCTCTCGATCCGCGGCACGGGCGCCCGGATCAGGGGTCCAGCCTAGCGACGGGGCGGGCCGGGCGACCGGGCGGGGTCGGGCTCGGTGCCGGTGCCGGTCGCGCCGGAAGCGCCCGTCGCGTCGTCCGGGGAGAGCCGCGCGATCATCCGCGGCGCGATCCACACGATGGCCACCACGCCGACCACCGCCCGCAGCCCCGCGAACACGAGCACCCACCAGCCGACCCCGTCGCCGCCCACGAGCAGCGCGATCCCGATGACGACCAGCGCCGCGTCCGCGACGAACGGCACGCGCAGCCAGAACATGAGGCGGCGGACGGGATCCATGCCCCGATCATGCGCCGCCGACCTGCGTGGGCGTCCGTCGCGCGGGCCACGCGGCGTCATCACGCCGGGCGACCCGGGTGGTCCGCACAGGGCTCGGCCGCGGCGAGCGCCGTCCGTACGGTCGAAGGGAGGCGCGCAACGGCGGGTCACGGAGGAGCGCGAACCGCATGATCACCGTCCACGACGACCCCGAGCCGGCCTTCCTGCCGAGGGAGCGAGGGTGGCTCGCAGCAGGCGCGATCTGCCTCGCCGCGTTCCTGCTGTTCCTCGGCGCGATCGCGAACCTCGACGTCATCGGCTTCCTCCGGGAGCCCAGCGCGGCTGTCGCAGCCGAGGCGCTCGGCGCCTCCGCGGGGCTGCACTGGTTCGCGATCCTCGTCATCTGGCTGGGGCTCGCGACGGCCGAGGGTCGCGGTCAGCGACGGACGCTGCACACGATGATGGGCGTCGCGCTCCTCGCCCTCGCGCTCGCGCTCGGGGCCGGGCTGGCGAGCGTCGCGCTGGGCGCGGGAGCGGTGGCCGATGCACCGCGGTGACCCGGCACCGGATCCCTGGGCGCGATGCTGGCGGGAACCGCATCCGCTCCCGCCATGGACTCCGCGATCCATCCGGCTCGCCGTGACCGCCACCGCCATGTCGGTGCTGCTCCTCCACGTGTCCGCATGGTCCAACGTGACGCTCCTCGTCGCCTCGCAGGCGGGAACGGGCTATCCGGGGCCTGATGCGATCCCCTCCCTCAGCCTGGACGCGGAGACCGTGCGCGCGTTCGTCGGCGCGATGCTCGCGCACGGTGCGACGCTCCTCGTGCTCACCGTCCTGTGCGCGGTCGGCCGCTGGCAGCTCCAGCTGCTCGCGGTGTTCATGTTCACGGCGACATTCCTCGGAGTCCTGGTCGCCCTCGCCTTCGCGACCCCGGCCCTCGAGCGCGCCGGCTGATGACGGGCGCTGCCTGCTCGCGTCAGCCGGCCGCGCGCGGTCCCGGCCGGCTCGCGACGGGCGCACCCGACGGCGGCGCCCAGCGGTCGGATGCGGAGCCGGCCGGCGCACCGGCCGCGGCCCGCGCCTCCGCGGCGCGCCGCTCGACCGGCAGCCGCACGCCGAAGACCGTGCGGCCCGGCTCCGACTCCACCCACAGCGCGCCCTGGTGCGCCGCGACGATCGCCTGCGCGATCGCGAGGCCGAGGCCCGTGCCGCCGGTGGAGCGGGCGCGGGATCCGTCGCCGCGCACGAAGCGCTCGAACAGCGTGGCCTGCAGCTCGGGCGGGATGCCGGGCCCGTCGTCGCTCACGCGGATGACGGCGTGCGCGTCCGGCCCGGCGCCCTCGACCGCGAGCGACGCGACGACGCGCGTGCCGGCCGGAGTGTGCGTGCGGGCGTTGGCGAGCAGGTTGACGACCACCTGGCGGAGCCGCGCGTCGTCGCCGGGGACCGTGACGGAGCGGTCGGGCAGGTCGACGTCCCAGTCGTGGTCCGGACCGGCGGCGCTAGCGTCGCCCGCCGTGTCGAGGAGGATGCGCGTGAGGTCGACCGGATCCGACTCCAGCTCGCGCCCCTCGTCGAGGCGCGCGAGGAGCAGGAGGTCCTCGACGATCGTGGTCATGCGCACGGACTCCGACTCGATGCGCGACAGCGAGTGCGTCACGTCCTCGGGCAGCTGGTGCGGCCCGCGACGCGTGAGCTCGGCGTAGCCGCGGATGGAGGCGAGCGGCGTGCGCAGCTCGTGGCTCGCGTCCGACACGAACCGCCGCACCTTGGCCTCGCTCGCCTGCCGCGACGACAGCGCCGCGGCGACGTGGCCGAGCAGGCCATTGAGCGCGGCGCCCACGCGGCCGACCTCGGTGCGCTCGTCGGTGTCGGATGCGGGCACGCGCGCCTCGAGCGCCACGTCGCCGCGGTCGAGCTCGAGCGCGGCGACGTGGGTCGCCGTGTCGACGACCCGGTCGAGCGGACGCAGCGCACGGCGCACGATGACGGCGCCGAGCACCGCGGCCAGGGCGAGCGTGAGGGCGGCGACCACCACGATCACCAGGATGAGCTGGGCGACCACGTCGTCGGCGGGCTTGGTCGGCAGGCCGGTGACGATGGTCGCGCCCGACGAGGAGGTCTGGCCGACGAGACGGTAGCTGCCGAGCGCGCCGCCGAGGTCGACTGTGCGCGGGACCCCGTCGGTCGGGACGCTCTGCAGCTGCTCGCTCTGGCGCGCGGTCAGCTCGACCGCACCCGCGCCGCCGGGCTCGCCCTGGGCGGCGGAGCGGTCGGCGATGTACCCGCCCGAGACGACGCCGTCGACGATGGTCGCGCTGATCGTGCCGACCTGCTGGCCGAACGCGCCGAGCCCGCCGGGAGGCGCCCCGGGGAAGCTGCCGTAGTCGTCCGGATCCCGGTCGACGAAGCTCTGCGAGCGCCCCGCGGTGGCCTCGAGCTGCTGGTCGACCTGCTGCATGAGCTCTGCCCGGAGCGCGAGGATGCTCACCGCCCCGATGAGGATGCTCGCCAGCGCCAGCAGCCCCACGACGCTGAGGACGAGCCGCCGGCGGAGGGTCATGCCACCCGCGGCGGCCGCCACGCGATCCCGCAGCGGGACGCTCACTCCGCGGCCTTGAGCATGTAGCCGCTGCCGCGCACGGTGTGGATCATGGGGTTCCGGCCGGCGTCGATCTTCCGGCGCAGGTAGGAGATGTAGATCTCGACGACGCTCGACTTGCCGCCGAAGTCGTAGCTCCAGACCCGGTCGAGGATCTGCAGCTTGCTCAGCACGCGGCGCGGGTTGCGCATCAGGTAGCGCAGCAGCTCGAACTCGGTCGCGGTGAGCTCGATCGGGTCGCCGGCGCGCGCGACCTCGTGGCTGTCCTCGTCGAGGGTGAGGTCGCCGACGCGGATCACCGGGTCGACGCTGTCGCTCACCACGAGCGTCGAACGGCGGATGAGGCCGCGCAGCCGGGCCACGACCTCCTCCAGGCTGAACGGCTTGGTCACGTAGTCGTCGCCGCCCGCGGTGAGGCCGGCGAGGCGGTCGTCGAGGGAGTCCTTCGCGGTGAGGAAGAGCACGGGGATGTCCTCGGCGTCGGCGCGCAGCCGCGACAGCACCTGGAGGCCGTCGAGGTCCGGCAGCATGATGTCGAGCACGACGGCGTCGGGCTTGAACTCGCGCGCGGCGGCGAGCGCCTGGTGCCCGTTCTCGGCCGTGCGGATCTGCCAGCCCTCGTAGCGGAGCGCCATCTGGAGCAGGTCGGTGAGGGACGCCTCGTCGTCGACGACGAGCACCCGGATGGGCGACCCGTCGGCGCGGGTGAGGCGGGGCTGCGGGGCGGCGGCGGGCTGGAAGCCGGAAGGCGTTGCGGTGGTCACGGGATCCATCATGCGGATCTTCCTATGAACAGGCCATGAGGCGGCCATGGGTGGACCTCGGATGCTCGCGCGCGCGAGGCCGGCCGCTCCTCATGGCGTCCTCATGGCGAGCGCGGGTGGCCTCGCAGATCCAGCTGGGCATGCGCTTGGAGCGCGTCCCTACGGTCCGAGGACACCCACCAGGAGGATCCATGTTCGGAACGTATCTCCGGCGCGAGCTGACGCAGCGCCGCAAGCAGACGGTCATCATCGCGATCGGGATGGCGCTCGCCATCGCGCTCGTCATCGTCGTCGACAGCGTGTCGGGCGGCGTCAAGGCCGCGCAGTCGCAGGTGCTCGCGTCGGTCTACGGCGTCGGCACCGACATCACCGTGACGCAGGCGGCCGAGGCGCCCGCCGCGGGCACCGGGCCCGGGCAGGACTTCCAGTTCGGCGCGAACGACGGCACCACGTCCGACGGCACGACCGACGTCAGCACCGCGCGCCTCATCGCCGGACGCGGCACCGCGACCTTCGACCAGGCCGCGGTCGACACGGTCTCCGGCCTCGACGGCGTCTCCGCCGCGGCGGGCACGCTCACCCTCACGAACACGTCGTTCAGCGGGCGGATCCCCGGCCAGGACAGCACCGGCGGCACGGGCACCGACGCCGGGACCGGCACCGGCACCGCGCCCGGCGCCGGCATGGCCCCGCCCACCGGCGGCGCCGACGGCGCGGGCGGCAGCGCGTTCTCCGTCGACTCGTTCGGCGTGACGGGCCTCGATCCCGCCGCGGACGCCGTGGGCCCGCTCACCGCGACGACCCTCGTGGACGGGCGCACCTTCACGGCGGACGACGCCGGATCCGACGTGGTCGTGCTCGACCGGACCTACGCGACCGCGACCGACCTCGCCGTCGGCGGCACGCTCGCGATCGCGGGCACGGACTTCCAGATCATCGGGATCGTCGCGCCCACCGGATCCGACGCCGAGACCGCCTCCAACACCTACATCCCGCTCGACGTCGCGCAGTCGCTCGCCGGCCTCGACGGGCAGATCTCCACCGTCTCGGTGACGGCCGCCTCCTCCACCGACATCCCCGCCGTGAAGTCCGCGATCGAGGGCGCGCTGCCCGACGCGACCGTCAGCACGCAGGAGGACCTCGCGTCCAGCGTCTCCGGATCCCTCTCCACCGCGTCCTCGCTCGTCGCGAGCCTCGGCACCTGGCTCTCGCTCCTCGTGCTGGCGGCGGCGTTCGTGATCGCGATCCTGCTCACCGTCTCCGGCGTCTCGCGCCGCACCCGCGAGTTCGGCACGCTCAAGGCCATCGGCTGGAGCGACCGGCGCATCGTGCGGCAGGTCGCGGGCGAGTCGCTCGTGCAGGGCCTCATCGGCGGCGCGCTCGGCGTGGTCGTCGGGCTCGGGGCGGTGCTCGTCGTGAACGTCATCGCGCCGACGCTCTCCGCGGGATCCTCGGCCGCCACCGCGGGACCCGGCGGCATGCCCGGCGGTGCGGGCGGCGGCACGGGCGGCGGGTTCGGCGGCCCCCAGGTCGCCGCGGCCACGACCGACGTCGTGCTGCAGGCGCCCGTCACGGTGTCGGTGATCCTCGTCGCCGTCGGCCTGTCCGTGCTCGGCGGCCTCCTCGCCGGCGGCGTCGGCGGATGGCGCGCCTCCCGGCTCCGCCCCGCCGAGGCGCTCCGCTCCATCGCCTGACCGCGAACCGCATCCCGCATCCCGCACCCCAGAACCGGAAGGACCACCATGTACACGCTCCAGGACGTCCGCAAGACCTACCGCCAGGGCACGACCGACGTCACCGCCCTCGAGGGCGTCACCCTCGAGATCCCCGACGGCCAGCTCGTCGCCATCCAGGGCCCGACGGGCGGCGGCAAGTCGACGCTGCTCCAGATGCTCGGCGCGCTCGACCGCCCCACCTCCGGCACCGTGACCCTCGGCGGCGACGACCTGTCGACCGCGGGCGACCGCCGGCTGGCGGAGGTGCGGGCCACGCAGATCGGGTTCGTGTTCCAGGGCTTCAACCTGATCCCCACCCTCAGCGCCCGCGAGAACGTCGAGACCGCGCTCGAGCCGCTCCGCGTCGCGACCCCCGAGCGGCGAGCGCGCGCGACCGCCGCGCTCGAGCTCGTGGGGCTCGGCGACCGGGCCGACCACCTCCCGTCGCAGCTCTCGGGCGGCCAGCAGCAGCGCGTCGCGATCGCCCGCGCGCTCGTGAAGGAGCCGACCGTGCTCCTCGCCGACGAGCCCACGGGCAACCTCGACGAGGAGACGCGCGACGAGATCATGGACCTGCTCGAGGGGCTCTGGCGGGATCGCGGGCTCACGCTCGTGCTCGTCACGCACGACTCCGCGGTGGCCCGGCGCGCGGAGCGGCGGCTGCACATCGCGCGCGGCCGCGTCACCGAGGTGCAGGCGGCGACGCTCCTGTCGCGCTGATCCCCGCATCCGCCGCATGGACGACGGGCCCGGCGCGTGATGCGCCGGGCCCGTCGTGTCGTGTCGTGCGTTCCGTGCCGGAGGGCTAGTGCTTCTCCTCCGTGGCGCGCGTGACCGTCTCGCCCTCGACCGTCTTCCGGTCGCCCTTCTGCTTGTCGCCGCGGGTCTTCGCGAGGCTCGCGACGGTGGCGACCGTGATGGTGGCGCCGATGAAGAGGAGCGAGAACCAGATCGGGATCTCGGGCGCCCACAGCATCGGCTCGCCGCCGTTGATGAAGGGCAGCTCATTGACGTGCATCGCGTGCAGCACGAGCTTCGCGCCGATGAACGCGAGGATCACCGCGAGGCCCTGCGACAGGTACACGAGGCGCTCGAGCAGGCCGCCGATGAGGAAGTACAGCTGGCGCAGGCCCATGAGCGCGAACGCGTTCGCGGTGAAGACGATGTACGCCTCGTTCGTGAGCCCGTAGATCGCGGGGATCGAGTCGAGCGCGAACACCAGGTCGACGAAGCCGATCGCGATGACGCAGAGGAGCAGCGGGGTGACGAAGCGCTTGCCGTCGATCTTCGTGGTGAAGCGGTCGCCGACGAAGTCGTCGTGGACGGGGAGGATCCGGCGGGCGATGCGCACGAACATGTTGTCCGCCGCGTTGCCGCCGTGGTCGCCCTTGAGCTGCTGGTAGGCGAGCACGAAGAGGAGCGCGCCGAAGATGTAGAAGACCCACGAGAAGTTCTCGATGAGCGCGGCGCCGAGCGCGATGAAGCCGGCGCGCATGATCAGCGCGATGACGATGCCGATCATCAGCACCTTCTGCTGGTACTTCCGGGGCACGGCGAACCCGGTCATGATCAGCAGGAACACGAACAGGTTGTCGATCGACAGGGCCTTCTCGGTGAGGTAGCCGGCGAAGTACTCGCCGCCGTAGCCCCAGCCGCTGGTGAAGCCGATGCCGACGCCGAAGATCAGGGCGAGGCCGATGTAGAAGGCCGACCAGCGGGCGGACTCGCCGATGGTGGGCTCGTGCGGCTTGCGCACGTGGGTGAAGAACTCGTAGACGAAGAACGCGATGGTGACCGCGATCGTGATGAGCCAGGTGGTCGTGGTGATGTTCACGGGGGTCTCCGGTGATGAGGCCGACGGGAATCGGAACGGCTAGGTGGCGCGCGGACGCGTCCATGGTCCCATGTAGAGGCTCCTCACACTGGGGAAATACCTGGGGCTACGCTCCGCGGATCGTCCTGGCCGCGGGCCGCCCGACCCGGGGCGCGCCCGGGGTCAGGTCAGGCTCGGCGCCTCGAACGGGTAGGCGACGTACGCGAACCGGCGCGAGTCGGGCGCCCAGCTGGTGACGTTGATGGTGCCCTGGCCGCCGGGGAAGGACGCGAGGTCGCGCGTGCGGTGGCTCTGCCGGTCGATGACGCGGAGGATCACGTCGCGGTCGGCCGGGTGGCCGAGCGTCCCGGGCGGGAAGGACAGGTAGACGATGTGCTCGCCGTCGGGCGACGGGTGCGGGAACCAGTTGACGCGCTCGTCGGAGGTGAACTGGTGCGTGTCGGAGCCGTCGGTGCGCATCGTGAACAGCTGCGCGTGGCCCGGCAGGTCGGATCCGCGCTCGGAGTTGAAGTAGAGCCAGCCGCCGTCGGGCGAGAACTCGGCGCCGTCGTCCGGGAAGCCGTCGTCGGTGAGCTGCGTGGTGGGGCCGCCGTCGACGGGCACGAGGTGGATGTTCGTGGTCCACTCGCCGCGCGCGTCGACCTGGCCGCCGATGACGCTGAGCATCGAGCCGTCGGGCGAGACGCCGTGCAGGTAGTTCTTGAAGCCGAGCGCCGGATCCCGGTCGGCCGTGATCCGCCGCCCCTGGCCGCCCGCGCCGTCGTTCCAGAGCACGTCGTAGAGGTGGCCGTCGCGGCCGGAGACGTACACGTGCGCGCCGTCGGGCGACATGACGTGGTCGTTGTTGATGGGCGGGACGCCGCCGAGGTCGACCGCCTGGAAGTCGACGGCGGGCTCGGGGAGGTCGGGATCCGGCTCCTCCGCATCGGGCGCGGGCAGCCGCCACAGCCCGCCCTCCGCGTTCACGACGAGCCAGCGGCCGTCGGGCGTCCAGTTCGGCGCCTCGATGTGCAGCACGGCCGACTCGGCGACCATGCGCTCGGCGCCCGTCTCCACGTCGACGACGAGGAGGCGGGCCAGCTGGCCGTCGCGCAGCGTCACGCGGCCGATCCGGTGGGGCCGTCGCCGGGCCCGTCGTCGCGGTTGTTCGCGAACGCGGAGTCGAAGAGGCTGTCGGGCGTCGGCCAGAGGAGGGAGCGCACCTGCGCGAGGGCGTCGGGGGCTCCGTGCATGCGATCCATCCCCGCATCCTCCCACTCCACCGACACCGGACCGTCGTAGCCGATGCTGCGGAGCGCCCGGAAGGCGCGCTCGAAGGGCACGTCGCCGTGGCCGACCGAGACGAAGTCCCAGCCGCGGCGCGGGTCGCCCCAGCCGAGGTGGGAGCCGAGGCGGCCGCCGCGGCCGTTCGACGTGCTCACCTTCGTGTCCTTCGCGTGCACGTGGTAGATCCGGTCGGCGAAGTCGAGGAGGAAGCCGACGGGATCGATGTCCTGCCACATCATGTGGCTCGGGTCCCAGTTGAGGCCGAAGCCCGGGCGGTGCCCGATGGCCTCGAGCGTGCGGCGGGTGGTCCAGTAGTCGTAGGCGATCTCGCTCGGGTGCACCTCGAGCGCGTACCGCACGCCCTCGTCGTCGAACACGTCGATGATCGGGTTCCAGCGGTCGGCGAAGTCCTGGTAGCCGGCGTCGATGACCGACGCGGGCACGGGCGGGAACATCGCGACGTACGGCCAGATGCGGGATCCGGTGAAGCCCGTCACGCGCGTGACCCCGAGCCCCGCGGCCGCCTTCGCCGTGAGCTTCAGCTCCTCCGCCGCGCGCTGCCGCACGCCCTCGGCCTGGCCGTCGCCCCACACCTTGGAGCGCAGGATCGCCTGGTGCCGGAAGTCGATGGGGTCGTCGCACACGGCCTGGCCGGTGAGGTGCTGCGAGAGCGCGGAGACCTGGAGGCCGTGGCGCTCGAGGATCTCGAGGCGGCCGCGGAGGTAGGCCGGGTCCTCGGCCGCGCGCCACACGTCGAGGTGCTCGGCGGAGCAGGCGATCTCGAGGGCGTCGAAGCCCCAGCCGCTCGCGAGCCGCGCGACCTCCTCCAGCGGCAGGTCGGCCCACTGGCCGGTGAAGAGCGCTACGGGCGTGGTGATCTGGGGCATGGTTCCCTCTCGTCGACGGTGACGGATGACGTGCGGTGCGGCCCGGTGACGGCGCGCGGGATCCACGCTACACACCGGGCCGTGCCCGCTCACGGGTCGGCGTCAGCGAAAGTTCGCCGACTGCGTGCGCTGGTAGCCCGCGAGCGTGATGCCGCCGAGCAGCACCGCCCACGCCGCGAGGATCACGAGCGGGAGGCCCATGACCGCGGTGTCCTGGCGGGCGGCGGCGCTCGTCAGCGTGCTCCATGCTCCGGTCGGCAGCAGCACCGTGAGCGACGCCCAGGGCGTGCCGCTCGTGTCGCCGCCCGTGAACAGGCCGCCCGCGAACGACAGCGGCAGGTACACGAGGTTGGCCAGGCCGAGCGCGCCGCGGGCCGGGAACCAGTAGCCCATCGCGAGGCCGAGCAGCGCCATCGGCACGGCGCCGGCCAGGACGGCGAGCGCCACGGATCCGAGCGTCACCGCGTCCACCCGGACGCCGCCCGCGAGGATCCCGACCGCGACCACCGGGATCACAAACACGACGCCGAAGACGCACGCGACCGTGAGCTTCGCCGCCAGCCGGATCCACGCGGGCACCGGCGCCGTGAAGAGCCACCGCTCCCACGGCGACTCCCGGGCCGACGCGACGCCGACGCCGAACTGGAACGTCACCGTGCCGAGCACCGAGAACAGCACGTACCCGAGGAGCACGCTGAGCCGCGCGCTCGGCGAGCCGCCCTGCGGCAGGCCGACGACCGCGTAGATGAGCACGGGGTAGGCGAGGAGCGGCAGCACGAACGCCGGCATGCGCGCGTTCTGCGCGAGCTCGCTGACGACGTGGGCGCGGTAGATCGCCCACCGGCGCGCGGCGGCGGGGCGGGTCGCCGTCGCGGTCATCGGGTGCCTCCCGCGTGGTCCGCGGCGCGCGACGGATCCGGGGGGATCGCCTCGGCGCCGCCCGCCAGCACGCGCTCCACGATCTCGCCGAGGCCCGGCTCGACGACCGTCAGGCGCGGCTGCGGCACGGCCGCGAGCACGAGCCCGGCGACGACGTCGGAGCGGTCGGTGTCGATGACCCACCGGATCCGCTCGACGCCGCGGGGCTCCTCCCCCGCCTCGGGCACCGCGCCGGACGACCGCAGGCGCCGCGCCTCGGCGGCGGTCGCGTCGAAGCCGACCCGCCGCACGCCCGCGAGACCGCGGAAGTCGGCGGCGGTCCAGTGGCCGACGACCCGCCCGTGGTCGAGGCAGACCACGGTGTCGGCGAGCGCCGCGACCTCCTCCATGTCGTGCGACGCGAGGAGCACGGTGCGCCCGGAGTCGCGGACCGCGGCGATGGCGTCGCGCACGGCGGCACGGCCCGGGATGTCGAGCGCCGCGGAGGGCTCGTCGAGCACCACGACGGGCGTTCCCGCGCCGACCACGCACGCGAGCGCGACCCGCCGGCGCTCGCCGCCGCTCAGCCCGCCGGTCTGGCGCGACGCGAGGCGGTCGAGGCCGAAGCGGTCGACGGCCGCCGCGGGCGTGAGGGCCGCGGCGTGCGGCACGAGGGCGAGCGCCAGCACCTCGCGCACCGTGAGGTACTCGGGGAACGCGAGCGCCTGCGGCATCACGGCGACGAGCGCGGCCGTGGGGCCGCCGCGCCGCACGTCGTGGCCGAGCACGCGCGCCCGGCCCGCGTCGGGGCGGCGGGTCGCGGTGAGCACGTCGATGGCGGTGGTCTTGCCGGATCCGTTCGGCCCGAGCAGCGCGTGCACGAGCCCCGGCGCGAGGGAGAACGTCGCGGCGTCGAGCGCGCGCGTGCGGCCGAAGGCGCGGGTGATCCCCTCGAGCTCGATCGCGTCAGCCACGGGACGCCTCCTCTCGGGCGGAGCGGCGGGCGCCCGGCTCCGGCCCGCCGAGCGAGATCGCGTAGAGCGAGGACTGGGTCACGCCGTCCAGGCCCAGAACCGCGTCGAGCTCGTGGTCGACGAAGCCGACCCAGCCGATCGCCGGCAGACCCAGGGCGGTCGCGACGAGCAGCGCGTTCTGCGCCACGTGCCCCGCCTCGAGCAGCGTGAGCCGGTATCCGCGCAGCCCGTACTTGCAGCGGGCGCGCTCGAAGCTGCCCGTGATGACGATCGTGACCGCCGCCTGCTCCGCGATGGGCGCCATGGCCATCGGCGCGGCCCGGCGGAAGCGCGCGACCCGGCCGTCGCGATCGAGCCCCGACACGTCGACCAGCGTCTCCTCGAGCGGGTCGAGCTGGTGGATCCCCGGCGCGAGCCCTTCCGCCGCCCGCACCACCACGTGCAGGTCGAGCGGGTAGAGCGCGCCGGCGGACGGCACGTGCCGGCGCGTCGACCCGTCCCCGCGCGGACCGTACGCGAGGCGCAGCACGGTCGCGAGCTCCTCCAGCGCGACGGGGCGGACGAGCTCGCCCGGATCCGCCGACCGCCGGGCCGCGATGGTCGTCCCGAGCGCGTGCGGCAGCGGCAGCGCCGGCGGCAGGGGTCGCGCGGGCAGCAGGCGGGGCGCGCTCGTGGCGCCGCCCGGGCCGGCGTCGGCGACGCCCTGCGCCTCCTGCGCCAGCTGCTGCGCGTACCGCACGTCGGTCCAGCCGGGGTGGGTGATGCGCGTGATCTTGGAGGCCTCGTGGAAGTCCTCCGCCAGGTCGCCCGCGGCGCGCTCGACCGCGCCGCCGACGCTGAAGATCGGGCCGACGGTGCCCCGGGGCGCGTCGCGGTCGCTCCCGCGCTCGGCCCGGTGCACCGCGTGGCCGGCGTGCCCCGGCGTCGGGTCGGCGTCCGGGCCGTCGGCCGCGGGCGGCGCGGTGCCGGTCTCGATGGTGCTCATGCGGTCCTCCTCAGGGTGCGGGCGCGGGGCGACGCGCGCGTCGCTCGGGGTGCGGGGCGGCGGGCCGCCCTCACGGGAACGGGTGCGGGACGTCGACGAGGTCATCGGGACCCTCGCGCGCGGGTCCGTCGCGCCACCGCCGGTACAGGCGCGGATTCCCGAGGAAGCGGGCGTCGTGCCGCACGTCGAGCGCCACGAGGTCGGGGCTCAGGGCGCGCACCACGTGGAAGCCGGTGGCGCGCACCTCGGGCGCGGTGATGTCGGCGAGCAGCACCTCGATCCCCTCGCGGTGCAGCCCCGCCACGACCTCGGCCCAGCTCGACGGCCCGCCGACGGACGCGGCGCGCTCGCCCGACGCGTCGAGCGCGGCGGACAGCGACCGGGCGTCCGGCCGGCAGTGCAACCGCACGTGGTCCTCGAACTCGACGACCTCCGCCGGCGCGATCGGCGGATCCGGCAGGAGCCGCAGGCACCAGTTGTGGGTGTGCAGCGCCTCGCGCACGGCGTTGAGCACCGCCCGGTCGAGCCGGAAGTCGGCCGCGCAGCCCACGGCCACGCCGATCCGATCGCTGCGCATGACCGCCAGGAGCACGGGCACGTCGGCCGCCGCGTCCAGCACCCGCAGGGTGAAGGCGGCGCCGAACCGGCCGCACAGCTCCTCCAGCCGCGCGAGCTCGCGGAGGGTGGCGTCGGCGAGGCGCGGGCTGCTGCGCCAGTCGAAGGCGGCGGGCGTGGATCCGCGCAGCCAGGTCCGCTGGAACGCGTCGCGCTCGATGAGCTCGAGGATCGCCCGCCCCGCCGCGAACGCGAAGGTCGGCCCGGCGGCCACGCCCGAGGACGTGGCCGGCTCGAGGTGCGCCTCGCGATGGCCGTCTGGCCCGTGCGGCGCGTCGAAGACCACCATCTGCGCCGGCACGTGCGCCTCGCGCGCGCCCTGCAGCGAGCGCGCCGTGAACCAGGTGAGGAGGTCGCCGCGCTCGGCGCGCTCGAACGGGAACGCCGGGTCCTCGCGCTGCGTCGGGTGGAACCGCTGGAACGCGTCGGGCTCGACCTGCCGCGCGTCCGCGCCGAGCGGCGCCCGGAAGCCGCCGGGCGCGCCGGCGAGCGAGAGCCGCTCGACCGCCTCGCCCACGCACGACATGCGCGCCTGCGCCGCGCCGCCGCCCGGCCCCATGCTGAAGCCCTCCGAGGCGATGCCCGTGAGGAACCCCGTGTCGGCGGTGCGGGCGGAGTGCAGCGCGTCCGGGATCGCGTCGGGCGTGAACGCCATGGGATGGGAGTACGCGACGAGCCCGGTGTACGGGCTGACGACGTCCGCGCCCGCCGACCTCATGCGCGCCACGGCGAGACCACCCCCGAGTACGGTCGCGGCCCGCACGTGCCGCAGCGGGCCACGCGGAACACCGGATGCGCCTCCGCCGAGAGCACCTTCGGCTCCAGCACCAGCACGGTGCTCGCCACCAGCCAGTCGCGCGCGAAGACCCACCGGGAGGCGTAGCGCGCCGCGAAGCCGGCCGCGATGGCGTCGAGGCTCGGATCCCGCGGGATCGTCGCGACGGCGTCGGCGGCCTCCGCGTGGTCCGCCGCGAACGGGGTGGTCGACGCCCAGCGGAGCGCGACGCACTCGAGGCACGGGCCCTCGCCCGGCACGACGACCGGGCCGACGAGCTGGAAGCGGCCGTCGAAGGGGTGGACGGGGAGCCAGGCGCGGCCGGCCGCGTGCATGCGCGCGCCCACGTCGCGGAGGACGCGGCGGCTGCCCGCGGCGATGACGAGGTCGGCGTCGTCCTCGTCGCCGAGCTCCGCCGACGGGAGGGCCTCCGCGAGCGACGCGAGGAGGGAGGGGATGGCGTCGCCGACGAGGGCGACCCTGGCGGGGGTGCGCGGATCCCGCGGGCGGCCGAGCCCCGAGCGGTCGCCGCCGTTGCGCCGCGCCTCGTCGAGCGCGTGCGCGAGCTCGGCCTGCGCGGGGTCGTCGAGCCGGCCGACCGGCTCGGGGACCGCGTCGTCCTCCGGGTCGGCGCGGGAGGGCGCGCCCACCACGACGTCGCGGAGGACCAGCTCGTCGATGAGGTCGGCCACCACGGCCGCGTGGCCGGCGAAGGCGCGGTCGACGTCCGCGCGCGTGAAGGGGCGGGAGAGGAGTCGCGACACCGCGGACACGGCGTCGCCGGAGGGCAGCTGCAGGGAGACCAGCTCGCGACCGCCGAGGAGGTGGAGGGTGTCCTCCACCTCCCCGACGGCGTAGCGGGGACTCACCGAGTAGGTCGTCGACGGGTCCACGGCGCGGGCGTCAGCGGGGCTTCTGCTGGCTGCTGCAGGAGCAGCACGTGCTGCAGCACAGGGTGACGTCGGCCATCACGACCTCCGCCTCCCGCCCGCGGTGCGTGATGGTGAAGCCGAACGCCTCGGCGAGCAGGGCGTCGGCGCGCGCGGCGTCGACCTCCCCGTCGCGCGCGGCGGACGCGTCCGCGAGCGCCGTTCCTCCCACGAGCTCGGTTCCTTCCGTGAGCTCGGTTCCTTCCATGAGCAGGGTCATGCCGTTTCCTCTCTCTCCATGCGGGTGGTGGTGGGACGACGCTTTTCTAGCACGATCTTCCGTGCCCTGGGCGGATGCGCATCGGCTGTTGACAACGCATCCCGGAGGCGGCACGATCCGCCCGCGTCGAGGCGGCCCGCGTCGGATCCGGCGCGTACCCTGGAGCCCGTGACGGACGAGATGCTGGCCTTCCCCTGGGAGGACGACCTCGCCCCCGCGGCTCCCGCGCCGCCGCCTCCCCCGCCGCACCTGACGCGCATCGTCGCCCACTCGTCGGATCGCGTCGCCTGGCTCCGCGCCCGCAGCTTCGGCATCACCGCGACCGACGTGGCGCGCCTCGCCACCGACGCCTCGCTGCAGGCCGTCGCGCTCGAGAAGCTCTACGGATCGGGCTTCGGCGGCAACCGCTACACGGACCACGGCCGGGAGCGCGAGCCGGAGATCGCCCGCTGGGTCGAGGCGGAGCACGGCATCGTCCCGAGCGCGCACCTGTTCCACGCGGAGGGGCAGCGCCGCCACCTCGCGACCCCCGACGGCGTGGGCCTGCGGGCCGACGGACGGCTCGAGCTCGCGGAGATCAAGACGACCGCGAAGCCGTGGCGCAGCGTCCCGCGCAACTACCTGCGCCAGATCTGGTGGCAGCAGTACGTGCTCGGCGCCGAGCGCTCGCTCATCGTGTGGGAGCAGCACGTGGACTTCGTGCCCGTGCACGACATCCCGAAGTGGAAGTGGATCGACCGCGACGAGGCCGAGATCGCCGCGCTCGTGGCGCGCGCGAACGACCTCATCGCGCTCATCGTGCGGATGGCGAACGCGCCGGCGGGAGCCCGCGGCCTGGCCTGAGCCGCGCGCTCGCGCCGCCCGCGCCCGCCTCGTCGACGAGTGCCCTCGGCATTCTTCTCGCCCGGGGAACACCGTGGAAACACGCCCGACTCACGCGGCGACTTCACTGGACGAGCGGGGGGCCAGGTGGGATCCACCATGCCGCCGCGTTCCGAGGAGGGGTCGCACGATGAGCCAGGTCATCCAGTCCAGAGCCGGCGTCGCCGCGGAGGCCGAGCGGAATCGGGCGGCCGCCGCCATCGCCCTCGCGCCCCACGGGGAGACCATGCGCGCGGTCGTCGTCACGGAGACCGGCGGGCCGGACGTGCTGCACGTCGCGGACGTCCCGGTGCCGCGCCGCCTCGACTCGGAGGTGCTCGTGAAGGTCGTCGCCGCGGGCGTGAACCCCATCGACCTGCGGCTGCGCGCGGGCGAGCCCGGCGGTCCGGCGATCGGCAGCGTGCCCGCGGTGCTCGGTCGTGACTTCAGCGGCGTCGTGGTCGAGTCGCCCTACGAGGACCACGCGCTGCATCCGGGCGACGAGGTGTTCGGCCTCGCGATGGTGCCGCGGATGCCCGGCAGCTACGCCCCCTACATCGCCGTCCCCAGCGTGAGCCTCGCCCGGAAGCCCGCCCGGCTCTCGCACGTGGAGGCCGCGGCGACGCCCGTCAGCGCCCTCACCGCGTGGGGCATGGTCGTCGACATCGGCAAGGCGCACGAGGGTCAGGTCGTCCTGGTGCACGCGGGCGCGGGCGGCGTCGGCCACTTCGCGGTGCAGTTCGCGCGCCACTTCGGCGCCCGGGTCGTCGCGACGGGCTCGCCCCGCAACGTCGACTGGCTCGCGGAGCTCGGCGCCGACGAGGTCATCGACCGCACGCAGGTGCGCTTCGAGGACGTGCTCGCCGACGTCGACGTCGTGATCGACCTGGTCGGCAACTGCACGGACGACACCGGCACGCGCTCGCTGCAGGTCCTCCGCCGCGGTGGCCTCCTGGTCAGCGCGCCCGTCCGCGGCTGGCCGACGCTCGTGCAGGACGCCGCGGCGGTCGGCGTGCGCGCCACGCACTACGAGGTCGCGCCCGACGGGCAGAAGCTCGCGGTGATCTCCCGCCTCCTGGAGTCGGGCGACATCAAGGTCTACGTCGACGAGGTCTTCGACCTGGAGGACGCCGCCGAGGCGCACCGGCACATGGAGAGCGGGCACGCCCGCGGCAAGGTCGTGCTGAACGTGGCGCGGGGCTGACCTGCGCCGACAGGCAAGGTCGTGCTGAACGTGGCGCGGGGCTGACCTGCGCCGACAGGCAAGGTCGTGCTGAACGTGGCGCGGGGCTGACCTGCCCCCCCGCTCAGCCGCCCAGCGCCTCCCGCAGCGCGTCGACGATCCGGGTCCCGCGGTCGTCGTCGGCCTCCATCCGGTTGCTGAGGAACGCGAAGCCCACCCGGTGCTCGACGTCGGCGAACGCGACCTGGCCGCCGGCGCCGTCGTGGCCGAGGCTGCCGGATCCGAGGTAGCGGCGCGCGGCCGAGTCGAGCTGGAAGCCCATGCCCCAGCGCGGCCACGGGCCCGGCACGTCGAACGCGGGCGGCTCGTCGCCGCCGGAGACGGGACGGGTCGCGAGGCGGATCGTGTCGTCGTCGAGCAGGCGCACGCCCGCGGTCTCCACGACCACGGCCGACCAGACGGCGGCGAGCGCGTGGGCCGTGCCGATGCCGCCGGCGCCGGGGATCTCCGCCGCCTGCACGTCCGCGCGCGAGAAGCCCGCGTCGTCGCCCACGAGCTCCAGCGGCAGCGCGCCGCCGAGGGTGAGCGCGCGCAGCGGCAGGTCGGATCCGCCCGCCGCCGCCTCCGCCCGCTGCCGGGAGGTGAGCTCCCGCAGCGTCGTGCCCACGCGCATGCGCGCGACGCGCTCGCCGACCCCGGGCGGGATCCCGATCCAGGCGTCCACCCCCAGCGGCCCGGTCGCGAGCTCCCGGAACCACGCGCCCGGCATGAGCCCGGTGACCCTCCGCACGATCTCGCCAGTCAGCCAGCCGTGCGTGATGGCGTGGTAGGCCCACGCCGTGCCGGGCTCCCAGCGCGGCTCCTCCGCCGCGACGAGCGCGGTCGCGCGATCCCAGTCGACGAGGTCGGACAGCGTCCAGTCCACGCGCGGCGCCGCGAGCCCGGCCCGGTGCGCGAGCGCGTCCGCGACCCGCGTGCCCGCCTTGCCGGCCCGCGCGTACTCCGACCACAGCTCGGCGACCGGCTGGTCGTAGCGCAGCCGCCCGTCCTGCACGAGGCGCGCCACGAGGATCGACATGACCCCCTTGGTCGCGGAGAACAGCACGCTCGGGGTGTCGAGCCCCCACCCGCGGCCGGTCACGTCGTCGGCGACGCCGCCCGCCAGGTCCACGACCACGTCGCCGCGGTGCCGGATGGAGAGCGCGGCGCCCGTGCCGACGTCGGACGCGACGGCGTTAGCGAACGCGCGCCGCACGCCCTCGAAGCCGGGCGCGACCCAGCCGACCACGCCGTCGACGCGCGTCCCGGCGCCGACGTCGGCGCCCGCGCCGGTCACGACGCGGCCCCGGCGGGCACCGCGACCAGCAGGCCGGCCCCGTCCCATCGCACGGGCACCGGATCCGGGATGCGGCCGACGAACGAGCCGCCAGCGCCGGCGTCCTCGAAGCCGAGGAGCGCCGGGCCCGACGGCGTCCGCACGATGCGCGCGGCGTACAGCCCCGCGCCGTGCAGGAGCCGGGCGCGCCCGATGTCCACGGGGCGGCCGAACGGCTGGTCGTCGTCGAGGGGCAGCGCGAAGACGCCGCCCTCCTGTCCGGCGCGCGCGCCCGCGAGGTCGGATCCCGCGCACGAGAAGACCAGCACCCGGCGGCCGTCGACCTCCGCGACCTGCAGCACCTCGAGGTGCGCGAACCCGGCGCCGGGCGCGCTGAGCGGCGCGGCGGCGGTCCAGGTCACGAGGTCGCGCGAGACCGCGTGCCCCACGACGCCGCGGTCGAGCGGATCCGCGTCGGGACCGGGCGCGGCGGCCCGCGACCGCGCGGTGACGAGCATGCGCCAGCCGTCGCCCGCGGGGTCCGGCTCGATCCAGGGATCCCGCCACGCCTCCTCGCGCCACGTGCCGTCGGCGAGCGTCTCGTACCAGCGCGGGTCGGCCGACAGCGCGGACACGCTCGCCTTCACCCACCGGTGCAGGTCGGTCGAGGTCGCCTGCAGCACGGTCTCCACGTTCACGCCCGCGTCGTCCCGCGGGAAGACCGAGCCCGTGTACGACATGCGCCAGAGGCCCGACGGGTCGCGCGTCACGCTGCCCGTCCACGTCGCGGACGCGTCCGGCGACCCGGCCGGCCCGTGCTCGAGCACGACGCCGTGGTCGGTCCACGTGACGAGGTCGGTCGAGGTCGCGTGGCCCACGGCCGCGTTCCGGTGCCGGAGGTCCGGATCCCCGAGCGAGGTCGGCGCGTGCAGGTAGAAGAGGTGCGTCGTGTCGCCGTCGACGGCGATCCACGAGTCCCAGACCCAGTGCCCGGGCAGCGCGAACGCCATCAGCCCTTCACCGCGCCCTGGAGCAGTGCCGCGATGAATTGCCGCTGGAAGATCACGTACACGATCACCGTCGGCAGCATCACGATGAGCGACGCCGCGAACAGCAGCGGCAGCGCGTCGATGTACTGGCCCTGGAACGCGCCGAGGGCCCCGGCCATGGTGCGCTCGCTCGGGTCGTCGATCATCACGAGCGGCAGCAGGAACTGGTTCCAGGTCCAGAGGAACAGCAGGATCCCGAGCGCCGAGAGCGCCGGCCGCGCGAGCGGCAGCTGGATGCTCCGGAACTCCTGCCAGATGCTCGCGCCGTCCACGCGCGCGGCCTCCGACAGCTCCCGCGGCACGCCCACGAAGTGCGCGCGCATCCAGAACACGCTGAACGGCATGTACAGCCCGATGAGCGGGAGGATGACCGCCCACCTGGTGTTGATCAGGCCGAATCCGGTCATCTGGTAGTACAGCGGGATGATGATCGCCTCGAACGGGATGGTCAGCCCGATGATCATGGCGACGAGCACGTACTTCCCGCCGGGCACCCGGAGGTTCCCGAGCGAGTAGCCGGCGAGCGTCGCGCAGACGAGGCTGACGGGCACGACCATCACCACGATGAACAGGCTCGAGAGCATCAGCGTGCCGATTTTCCCGACCGTGAACGCCGTGACGAAGTTCTCCCAGTAGGCCGGCGTCGGCCAGGAGAAGCCGTTGGGCAGCGAGTCGGGCGACTGCAGCGCGGCGGTGAGCATGCTGGCGAAGGGCAGCAGGGTGAGCACGAGGACCGCGATCAGCAGGATGCGGCCCACGACGAGCTCGGTGCGGTTGACGATCATCAGTCGCGCTCCCTCGAGAGTCGTTGGACGGGGAGCACGAGCAGCAGCACGAACACGAGCAGCACCACGCCGAACGCGGACGCGAGGCCCACCTGGCTCTGCACGAACGCGAGCCGGAAGATCTCGATGCCCGGCACGAGCGTCGTGGTGCCCGGCCCGCCCTTGGTGGTCGTGTAGATGATGTCGAACGTGCTCAGGGCGGCGATGACCGTGATGGTCACGAGCACCGCGATCTCCTGCCGGAGGCCCGGCAGGGTGATGGTGACGAACTCGCGGAAGAAGCCGGCGCCGTCGAGCCGCACGGCCTCGTAGAGCGAGCCGTCGATCTTGCCCATGCCCGTGAGCAGCAGCACGGTGCAGAGGCCCGTGAGCACCCAGGATCCGATGAGCCCGACCGCGGGCAGCGCCGTGCCGAAGTCGGCGAGCCAGGAGCGGGACAGGAAGCCGAGGCCCACCGCGTCGAGGATGGAGTTGATGGTGCCGGACTGCGCGTACATCCACGACCACGCGATGCCCGCCGCGACGAGCGGGACGATCTGCGGCAGGAACAGGATGGTGCGCGAGATCGACGCGAACGGGCCCTGCTTCATGCCGCGCAGGAGCGTGGCGAGCGCGAGGCCGGCGGTGATGGGGATCACCATGAAGAAGATCACGAGGATCAGCGCGTTGACGATGGGCGTCAGGAGCCGGGTGTCCGTGAAGATCTGCACGTAGTTGTCGAGGCCGATGAAGGTCGAGGCGCCGATCCCGTTCCACTTGTAGAACGAGTACTGCACCGCCGTGAGGAGCGGCCAGACGACGAACGCGGCGTAGGCCGCGACGGCCGGCAGCAGCATGATCCAGCCGACCATCGCGGTGCGACGGGCCTCGGGTCCGAGCCGGCGGCGCCTCGCGGGCGCGCGCCCGGGCCCGCTGCCGCGCGGGGACGGCCCCGCGGGGACGGCGGCGGTCGCCGTCGCCCCCGCGGGGATGGTGCGGTCCGTGGTGCTCACTGCGCGGCGAGGTCCTGCTCGTAGAACTCCTGCGTGGCCTTCAGGAAGTCCGCGGGCGTCATCTTGTCGGTGAGCAGCAGCTGCTCGTTCGGCTGGAGCGAGCCCTGGTAGATGCCGGCCGTGCTGTTCGCCATGAAGTCGACGAAGCCGTCGTCGTCCCCCACCACCGCGGACAGCTCGAGGGCCTTCGCGATGAGGCTGCCCTCCTGGGCGGTCGGCAGGGCCTGGGCCGGGTCGCCGCCGGGCGACGCGCCCGTCACGTCGACCACGATCTGGCGCGCCTTCTCGTCGGTCACGATCCAGTTCAGGAACGCGGCGACCACGTCGGCGTTCTTCGACTTGGCCGGGATGGCGAAGGTGTTGCCCGTGCCCATCGCGACGTGCTCCCCGCCCGCCTCGACCGGCGGCACGAGGGCGAACTGCGCGCCGCCCTGGCCGAGGGCCTTCTCGACGTTCGCGGCGTCCCAGTTGCCGTCCCACATGAACAGCCCCTGGCCGGCCGAGAAGTTCGACACCATCGTCGTGTAGTTGATGGCGTTGACGTCCGGCGGGAGGTACCCGGCCTTCGCCCAGTCCTGGAACTTCGTGGCGCCCTCGAGCGCCGCGTCGGTCTGGATGGTCGCGTCCGGCTTGTTGTACATCCAGTCGACGAGGTCCTGCTTGTCGCCGTACTGGTTGATGAGCGACTGGAGGATGAAGGTCCCCACGCCGTCCTGCATGCCCGTCTGGATGGGGAGCACGCCCGCGTCCTTCGCCTTCGCGAGGTCCGCCTCGAGCTCGTCCATGGTGGTCGGCATCTCGGTGATGCCCACCTGGTCGGCGAGCTGCTGGTTCATGTAGATGCCGGTGACGCTGTAGCCGATGCCGAACTGCCACAGCGAGCCCTCGCCGCGCACGCCCTGGTCGTCCATCCGGGCGCCCGCCAGCTGGCCCGCGGGGAAGCGGTCCCAGCCGTAGGCGTCGAAGTACGGGTCGAGGTTCGTGAGGAGCCCGTCCTTGACCGTGGTGCCGAGCGTCGACAGTCGGATCAGGTCCGGGGCGTCGTCGCTCGCGAGGAGGCGCGGCGTGTTCGCGAGGAGGTTCTGGAAGCTGTCGCGCGTGATGTCGAACGTCACGTTCGGGTGCTGCTTCGTGAACTCGGCCGTCAGCTCGTCCGTGACCGGGAAGCCGGTCTCGTCCTGGATCCGGATGGTGACGTCGTCCGTCGGGATCGCGGTGCTCACGTCGCCGGCGGGCGCGGAGGCGACGGGCGCGCTGCCGGGGGCGCAGCTCGCGAGGGCGAGCGCCGAGATCGCGGCGGCGGCGGTCAGCGCTGCCGCGCGTCCCGCCCTTCTCATGGTGGACATGCGGTGACTCCTTCGTCAGGTGATGCGGGGCGGGGCGGGCGGTGCGGGAGCCGCGGGCAGCGGTGCCAGCGGTGTGACAGGGTGGTGGTAAATCCATTTACCCGTTGCAGGAGATCATGCGCGCCGCGACGCCGGGTGTCAACCCGGCATCTCCGCGGTCGTCGGGTCACCGGATACGCTCACGAGGAGGAGGACGTCACATGCGCCAGAAGCGACCGACCCTGGCGGACGTGGCCCGGCTCGCCGGCCTCTCCCCGACGGCGGCGTCGCAGATCCTCAACGGCACGCCCGAGACGCGCTTCTCCGAGGACTCCCACCGCCGCGTCCTGGCCGCCGCCGCCGAGCTGAGCTACCGCCCCAACATGGGTGCGCGGGCCCTCCGCACCGACCGGTCGCTCACCATCGGCTTCATCTCCGACGTCGTCGCCACCACGCGCTTCGCGAGCGGCCTCATCCGCGGCGCGCTCGTCGAGGCCGAGCGCGCCGGGCACGTCGTGCTCGTGCTCGAGACCGGCGGCGAGGAGGCGCGCGAGGCCGAGGCCGTGTCCGCGGTGCTCGACCGCCAGGTCGACGGCATCGTCTTCGCCACCATGCGCGCACGGGAGCTCGTCGTCCCCGACGTGCCCGCCTCCACGCGCGTCGTGATGCTCAACGCCACCAGCCCCCACCACGGCAGCTCGGTGCTGCCGGACGAGGAGGAGGGCGGACGCCGCGCGGTGGACCTCCTCGCGGCCGCCGGCCACTCCGACGGCATCGCGCTCCTCGGCAGCGACGTCGCGACCGAGCGGAGCCTCTTCCGCTCGGAGACCGTGGCCCGTCGGCTGCACGGGATCCGCGCCGAGATGGCCGAGCTCGGCCTGCGCTTCGCGGCGGAGCGGTCGTGCGGGGACTGGGAGCCGGACGCCGGCTACGAGGCCGCGGGCGCGATCCTGGACTCAGCGCCCGGGACCCGCGCGATCCTCTGCCTGAACGACCGCCTGGCGTTCGGCGCGTACCAGGCGTGCCAGGAGCGCGGGATCCGCGTCGGCACCGACGTCTCGCTCGTCGGCTTCGACAACGACGAGCTGGCGTCCTACCTGCGGCCAGGCCTCACGACCATCGCCCTCCCGCACGAGGAGATGGGACGCGAGGCGGTCCGGCTCGTCCTGCGCGACGCGGAGCCGGGCGAGCGCCTCGTGGGGATGCCCGTGGTCGAGCGCGGCTCGATCGCCCCCGTCACCCCGGCGGACGGCGGCGCGGCCGGGGTCGCGGCCGCGCGTCTGGCGGCCCTGGCGACGACGGCCTGACGGCGGGCGGCGCAGCCGCGGCGGCCTACGCGGTCGCGGTAGCGGTCGCGGCCAGCGCCTGCTCCATCACGTGGTCCGTCTCCACGGCGTCCGAGAGCCGGAACGAGCGCGTCCCCACGATGCGGAAGCCGCTGCGCTCGTAGAAGCGGATGGCGCGGGCGTTGTGCTCGTTGACGCCGAGCCAGATCCCGGCGTCGGCGTCCCGTCCCCGTTCCCCCGCGAGCTCGCGGGCGACCCGCAGCGTCGCCGCCATGAGCGGCCGCGCCAGCCCCGCGCCGTGCGACCCCCGCTCGACGTACACCTTGCTCAGCTCGACCTCGGGCCGCAGCCGCAGCGCTCCCGCCACGTCGGCGTCCGCGGGCGGCGCCGCCACGACCATCGTGTAGCCGACCGGCCGGCCCTCCACCTCCGCGAGCACGACCCGTCGCGCGGGATCCGCGAGGTGCGCCCGGAAGCGCGCGGGCGAGAGGACGGTGCGGATGTGCTCCGCGATCGCGGCGGCCGTCGTGGTCGGCGGGCACGCGAGCGCGAAGGTGCGGGCGGCGAGGGCGGCCACATCGTCCGCGTCGGCGGGCGCGGCGACGCGGAAGGAGGGGACGGCAGGGGCGACGGCGGGATCCGGGATGCTCACCCTGACGAGCCTAGGGAGCCGCGCGCCCCGGGGACGACGGAAGGGCCCGCCGGACCTCGACGGCCGCCTCCCCCGGAGACGACGGAAGGGCCCGCCGAGGCGGGCCCTTCCTGTGCTGCTGGTCGTGCGTGCGCTCGCGCGCGGCGGTGCTAGATGGAGTTGACGTCCACCGGGATGCCGGGGCCGAAGGTCGTGGAGACCGTGGCCTTCTGCACGTAGCGGCCCTTCGAGGAGGACGGCTTGAGGCGGACGATCTCCTCGAGCGCGGCGCCGACGTTCTCCGAGAGCTGCTCGGGCGAGAAGCTCGCCTTGCCGACCACGAAGTGGACGTTCGCGTGCTTGTCGACGCGGAACTCGATCTTGCCGCCCTTGATGTCGGACACCGCGCGCGCGACGTCCGGGGTGACCGTGCCGGTCTTCGGGTTGGGCATGAGGCCGCGCGGGCCGAGCACCTTGCCGAGACGACCGACCTTGCCCATGAGCTCGGGCGTCGAGACGGCGGAGTCGAACGACGTGTAGCCGCCCGCCACCTTCTCGATGAGCTCGTCGCCGCCGACCTCGTCGGCGCCGGCGGCGATGGCCGCCTCGGCCGCGGGGCCCGTCGCGAAGACGATGACGCGAGCGGTCTTGCCGGTACCGTGAGGAAGGATGACGGTGCCGCGGACCATCTGGTCTGCCTTGCGGGGGTCGACGCCGAGCTTGAGCGCGACCTCGACGGTGCTGTCGAACTTGCTGGAACCGGTCTCGCGCGCGAGCCCGACGGCCTCCGAGGCGGTGTACGCCTTCGTGAGGTCGATCTTCTCGGCTGCGGCCCGGTAGGCCTTTGACTTCGCCATTCGTGTCTCCTGATTCGAGAGTGCGGTTGATGTGAGCCTGGCCGGCTCTCCCGCGTGATGCTGGAGCGGATCCCGGTCGGGAGCCGCTGAGGTGGTGGAGGCTAGGCCTCGACCGTGATGCCCATGGAGCGGGCGGTGCCGGCGATGATCTTCGCCGCGGCGTCGATGTCGTTGGCGTTGAGGTCGGCCTGCTTCTGCTCGGCGATCTCGCGGACCTGGTCCATCGTGAGCTTCGCGACCTTGACCGTGTGCGGCGTGCCCGAGCCCTTGGCGACTCCGGCGGCCTTCTTGATGAGCTCCGCGGCCGGGGGCGTCTTGAGGATGAACGTGAACGTCCGGTCCTCGTAGACGGTGATCTCGACGGGGATGACGTTCCCGCGCTGAGCCTCGGTCTGGGCGTTGTACGCCTTGCAGAACTCCATGATGTTGACGCCGTGCTGTCCCAGCGCCGGCCCGATGGGCGGTGCGGGGTTGGCGGCGCCGGCCTTGATCTGCAGCTTGATCAGACCCGTGACCTTCTTCTTCGGTGCCATTTCTCTTCCTTCTTCTTGATTGCTAGATCGAGCGGGCCGCGCGGCCCGACCGCCTAGAGCTTGGTGACCTGGTCGAAGCTGAGCTCGACCGGGGTCTCGCGCTCGAACAGGGAGACGAGGACCGTGAGCTTGCCGCTCTCGGGCTTGATCTCGCTGATGGAGCCGGGGAGGCCCGCGAACGAGCCCTCCTTGATCGTGATGGTCTCGCCGATCTCGAAGTCGACCTCGGCGGCGACGACGCGCTGCGCCTGGCCGCCCTTGGTGGGCTGGCCCTTGACCTGCGCCACCTCCTTGATCTCGACGAGGCTCTTCAGCATGGAGAAGGCCTCCTCGAAGCGGAGGGGCGTGGGGTTGTGGGCGTTGCCCACGAACCCCGTGACGCCGGGGGTGTGGCGGACGACCGACCAGCTGTCCTCGTTGAGGCTCATGCGCACCAGCACGTAGCCGGGGATGCGCACGCGGTTGACCATCTTGCGCTGGCCGTTCTTGATCTCGACGACGTCCTCCATCGGGACCTCGATCTGGTAGATGTCGTCCTCCATGTTGAGCGACACCATGCGGTTCTCGATGTTGCTCTTCACGCGGCGCTCGAAGCCCGCGTAGGAGTGGATGACGTACCACTTGCCCGGCTTGGAGCGGAGCTCCTTGCGGAAGTCCTCGTAGGGGTCGACGTCGGCGTCATCCTCGGACGCGTCGGCGTCGGGCACCAGGTCGGCCTCGGCCTCGGCGATGTCGTCCGCGCTGGCGGGCGTGACGTCGGCGGGCTCGAGGGCCTCCTCGGCCGCCTCCTCCTCCGCCTCGTCGTCGGTCGCCTCGACGGCGGCCTCGGCCTCGTCGGCGGAGTCGATGTCGAGCGCGTCCTCGACGATGGCGTCGGCCTCGGGGTCCTCGACGGACTCCATCGCGTCGAGCGCGGCCGTCAGGTCGGTCTCGACCGAGTCGCCCTCGACGTGCAGGGCGGTGTGCTCCGCCGCGTCCGAGCTCTCCTCGGAGGACTCGATGGCGTGGCCCTCCTGGACCTCGTCCACCTCGGAGGACTGCTCCGCCGCGGGGGCGAGGTCGACGTCGTCGCGCTTGCTCTCAGCCAATGGATCTACTTCCCTCGTTCTTCGTCGTGCGTTGCCGTTCTGTGCCGTGCTGGTCCCGGGCGCCGGGCCGCGCGGATGCGGGACCCGTGAGGATCCGCGCCGCCGCCGTGCTCCGCGCGCGTGGACCCGTGGTCCGCGCGCCGCTCGCCCTCACGGCCCGTGCCGCCTCCGCGTGGAGACCCTGGTGCTAGGCGCCGTTGCCGAACACCACGATGGCGAGGTACCCGAACAGCTGGTCGAGCAGCGAGACGATCACCATCATGACGATGACGAAGGCCAGCACCACTCCCGTGAACGTCAGCAGCTCCTTGCGGGTGGGGGTGACCACCTTCTTGAGCTCCTGCACGACCTGCTTGATGAAGAGCACCAGGCGGGCGAAGGGGTTGCGTCGCGCGTCCCGCTGCTCGCGAGCCTGCGCGACGATCTCCTCGCTCGGCTCGTCGACGATCTTCCGCGCCACGCGTGGGTCCCTTCCTGCATTGCTCGGCTTCCGCCCGGAGTTCGGGCGAGCCGCGATGTCACGCGCCCGGGGACCCGTTCCATCTAGCAGGGCGGACAGGACTCGAACCTGCAACCTGCGGTTTTGGAGACCGCTGCTCTACCAATTGAGCCACCACCCTCTGCGTCGACACCCGCCTCCCCTCATGCGCCACGACCGTGCGAGCACGGACGCAAGAAGGCGCGGAAGAGCATGGCGGAGATACCGACCCGGACGAGTGTACCAGCATCCGCGGGCGCACGGTCGGGGGGCGGCCTGGCGGGCGTCGGGACCCGCGTGGCGGCGGGCGCGGATCCCTATGCTCACATGCATGGCCGAACCGCAGAGCACCGTCCCCCTCAGCCGCGTCTCCACCCGCATCGGATCCATCGCCGAGTCCGCGACCCTCAAGGTCGACGGCAAGGCCAAGGCCCTGCAGGCCGCCGGACGCCCCGTCATCAGCTTCGCGGCGGGCGAGCCCGACTTCCCGACGCCTGACTACGTGGTCGAGGCGGCGGTCGAGGCCGCGCGGGATCCCCGCAACCACCGCTACACCGCGGCCGCCGGCCTCCCCGACCTCCGCGAGGCGATCGCCGAGAAGACCCGCGCCTCCTCCGGCCTGGACGTGGGAATCGACCGGATCATCGTCACCAACGGCGGCAAGCAGGCCGTCTACCAGGCGTTCCAGACGCTGCTCGACCAGGGCGACGAGGTCCTCGTGCCCACGCCCTACTGGACCACCTACCCCGAGGCCATCCGCCTCGCGGGCGGCGTGCCCGTCGACGTCTTCGCGGGCGCCGACCAGGGCTACCTCGTGACCGTCGAGCAGCTCGAGGCCGCGTGGACGCCGCGCACCAAGGTGCTGCTGTTCGTCTCGCCCTCCAACCCCACGGGCGCCGTCTACTCGCGCGAGCAGACCCGCGAGATCGGCGAGTGGGCCGACTCCAAGGGCCTCTGGGTCATCAGCGACGAGATCTACCAGGACCTCGTCTACGACGGGGCCGAGGCCGCGAGCATCGTCGACGTGGTGCCGGCGCTGGCCGACCGCACGATCCTCGTCAACGGCGTCGCCAAGACGTACGCCATGACAGGCTGGCGCGTGGGATGGATGGTCGGCCCGGCGGACGCCATCAAGGCCGCGGGCAACCTGCAGTCGCACCTGTCGTCCAACGTCTCGAACGTCTCGCAGCGCGCGGCCATCGCGGCGCTCCGCGGACCCCGCGACACCGTCGACCGGATGCGCGAGGCCTTCGACCGCCGTCGCCGCACCATCGTCGCCGAGCTCGACGCCATCCCCGGCTTCGTCACGCCCACGCCGCAGGGCGCGTTCTACGTGTACCCCGACGTGACGGGCCTGTTCGGCCGCGACATCGACGGCGTCACCCCGACCACCTCGCTCGAGGTCGCCGACGTGCTGCTCGAGAAGGCCGAGGTCGCCGCGGTGCCCGGCGAGGCGTTCGGCCCGAGCGGGTTCCTGCGGTTCAGCTACGCGCTGGGCGACGAGGCGCTGCTCGAGGGCGTGCGCCGGATCCGCGACCTGCTGGCCTGATCCGCCGCCCGGCCCCCGCGGGTCGGCCCGCCCCTAGAGGGCGAGGCCGACCAGCACGGGCTCGGGCTGCAGGATCACGCCGTGCTCGCTCATCACGCGGCCCTGCACGTAGCGCGCGAGGGCGGCGACGTCCTCGGCGGTCGCGGTGCCGCGGTTGGTGAGCGCGAGCGTGTGCTTGGACGAGACCGCCGCCCCGGATCCCGGCAGCCGGAACCCGCGCCGCACGCCCGAGCGCTCGATGAGCCAGGCGGCGCTGAGCTTCACGCCCGCGGGCTCGCGACGGCGGCGCGCGGCGGCCTCGCGCTCGATGGCCTCCGCCACCTCCCACGGGTCGCCGAGCGGCACGACGAGGTCCTCGGGCGGATCCTCCTGCGGCCAGCGCGGGGCGTCGACCGGCAGCGTGCGGGCGAACGCGGCGCTGACGATGGGGTTGGTGAAGAACGACCCCGCGCTCCAGGTGTCGTGGTCCGCGTCGTCGAGCACCATGCCCTTGGACGCGCGGAGCGCCAGCACGGTCTCGCGCACGCGGGCGACGGGGACGCGGTCGCCGAGCTCCACGCCGAGCGCGGCCGCGAGCTGCGGGTAGGCGATCGGCAGGCCGAGCGCGTCGGGGCCCTCGCCGCGGGTGAGCGCGAAGTCGACCGAGAGCACGACGCCCACGCGGCCGCGCTTGAGCGCGGACGTGCGGTAGCCGAGGCCGAGGTCGGCGGCGCCCAAGCGCTCCACCTCGCCGGTCTCGTAGTCGAGGAAGTCGACGCCCTCGAGGACGTCGGCGACCTCCTGGCCGTACGCGCCGATGTTCTGGACGGGCGAGGCGCCGGTGGATCCGGGGATCCCCGAGAGCGCCTCGAGCCCCGCGAGGCCGTCGGCCACGGTGCGCGCGACGAGCGCATCCCACGGCTCGCCGGCCTGGACGCGGACGAGCACGGTGCCGTCGGCCCGCTCGTCCCCGACCTCGACGCCGCGGGTCGCGATGCGGATGACCGTGCCCTCGACGCCCTCGTCGGAGATGAGGGAGTTGGATCCGCCGCCGAGGACCATCCAGTCCTCGCCCACGGCCCACAGGCCGAGGAGGGTGTCGACCAGCTCGTCGCGCTCGCTCACGGTCACGAGCTCCTCGGCCGGACCGCCGACGCGCAGCGTGGTGAGGCCGGCGAGCGGGGCGTCGCGGTGGGTCTCGATCGTCACGGGGGCCCTACGCCAGCCGGACCTGCGCCTGGGCGCGGCCGAGGACGGTCTTCCCGTCGACGGACACGGCGATGTCGATGCGGACGGTGCCCGCCTCGGCGTCGACGGCGCCCACCTTGGCGACGATCGAGAGGTCCTGGCCGTCGGCGGGATCCACGACCACGGGCCGCGTGAACCGCACGCCGTAGGAGACGATGCGCGAGGGATCGCCCGCCCAGTCGGCCACGGGCTGCACGGCCTGGCCCATCGTGAGCATGCCGTGGGCGAGGACGCCCGGCAGCCCGACGGACGCGGCCACGTCGTCGCGGTAGTGGATGGGGTTGAAGTCGCCCGACGCGCCCGCGTAGCGGACGAGGGAGTCGCGCGTGAGGTGGATCGACCGCTCGGCGATGACGTCGCCCACGGCGAGGTCGGCGATCACGGGCACGGAGCCGGCCGCGGCGCTCACGCGTCGTCCCCGCGGACCACGAGGGTGGAGACGGCCGTGACGACGTGCGCGCCTGATCCGTCGACCATGGCGGACTCGGCGGTCACCATCGCGTTGCCGCCGAGGGTCGCCACCTTCGTGACGGTGAGCGTCGCGGTGAGCTCGTCGCCCGCGACCACCGGCCGGGTGTACGTGAACGCCTGCTCGCCGTGGACCACGCGGCTGAAGTCGATGCCGGCGTCGGGCTCGGCGAGCAGCTGCGCGAGCGTCGCCTCCTGCAGCACGACGGGGAACGTGCTCGGCGCGACCACGTCGGCGTGGCCGGCGGCGCGCGCCGCCTCGGGGTCGAGGTGGACGGGGTGGGTGGCGCCGACGGCGCGGGCGAACTCGCGCACCTTCTCGCGTCCCACCAGGTACGGGGCGGCGGCGGGGAGCACGCGACCCTGGAGGTCTGGATTCACTGGCACCGGACGATCCTACGCGGCGGGCGTCGGGTCATCCCGGGTACGCGAGAGCCCCGGCCCCCACTTCTCGTGGGGACCGGGGCCCGGGTCGCGATGCCGCTCGTGCGGCGTCAGCTGCCTACTGGCAGGAGTCGCACTGCAGGAGCTCCATGGGGTCGACGGGGATCGCGTAGCCGCCGACGGTGTCGTTGTTGTCGTAGTCCATGGGTGCCTCCCGTTGTGTCTGGTCGGGAACCGCCGGTGCGGTTCCTCAGGTCTCGTGGCTCTCGCCCCGATGGCCTCCGGATCCGCGTCGTCGCGAGGATCCGGGTTGCTCGGCCACCCGGTGGGGCGGTGAGGTTCTCCACTATATAACCCGAACTACAGACCTGTCATTCCACTACATCTAGTGTTTCGGCGTGTCGTGGCGCCTTCCGCGTCGTCATGCGGATCCGGGATCCCGGAGCGGATCCGACGGTCGTGCCGACCCGGCGTGTCGCCCCCGCCGAGTGCCGCCGAGTGCCGCCGGGGACGCCGTGCCCGAACGCGCGAGGGCCGCCGCGAACGCGTCGCGGCGGCCCCTCGTGCGCTAGGTGCGCGGGATGCGGATCAGGCGTCGCCCTCGCGCGCCTCCTTCTCCTCCTCCGACTCGCTGGCGGTGTAGTCGCCGCCGGCGGGCGCCTCGCGGCGCTCCTCGTCGTGCGCGTCGGGGACGGGGTTGCCCTGGGTCTTGTAGAGCACGTCGTCGTGCTCGGCGCCCGTGGCGTGGTCGTGGTCGGTGTGCTCCGTGGAGTCGTGGTGGGTCATGACCGGAGGCTACGCCGTGGCGGAGGACGCCGGAAGGCCGGATGCCGCGCGAGGACACGCCGCGGCGGCCCCGCGCGCAGAAGCAGGGCAGAGGAAAGGCCCCGGAACCTGGCGAGAGGTGTCCGGGGCCTATCGAGGAGGACGGATCCCGAGGGATCCGCGCTTCCGTAGCGGGAGCGGGACTTGAACCCGCGACACCACGATTATGAGCCGTGTGCTCTAACCACCTGAGCTACCCCGCCACGATCCCCGCGGCCGCCCGTGATCGGAGGCCGGGGATCGAGCCCCCAGTGAGGATTGAACTCACTACCTCTTCCTTACCAAGGAAGTGCTCTACCAATGAGCTATGGGGGCGTGCCCGGGCGCGTCGGAGACGCGCTGGAACCATACGACGATAGCAGGTCCGGGACCGCCCGCGAGACGCGCGACGGCCCCGGACCGGGGCACGGCCGGCCGGGCTGCCGGGGATCAGACCGCGGAGAGGTCCCGGATCTCGTCCGCCGTCAGCTCGAGCTCCACGGAGGCGAGGAGGTCGGGCAGCTGCGTGAGGTCGCGCGCGCTGGCGATCGGCGCGGTGACCGACGGCTGCGCCCGCAGCCACGCGAGCGAGACCGTCGTGACGGAGACGCCGTGGGCCTCGGCGACCCGGTCCAGCACCTCGAGCAGGGCGCGGCCGTGGTCGTCGTAGTACTTCGAGGCGGCTCCGGCGCGCGGGCTGTCGACCTCGGCGCCGCGGTACTTGCCCGTGAGGAAGCCGCTGGCGAGGCTCGAGTAGGGGGCGGACGCGATGCCCTCGCGGACGAGCAGCTCGGCGAGCGCGCCCTCGTAGTCGTCGCGGGCAACCAGGTTGTAGCGGTTCTGGAGGACCTCGAAGCGGGCGATGCCCTCGCGCGCCGAGACGTCGAGCGCGGCCTGCAGGCGCTCCGCGGTGAAGTTGGAGGCGCCGATCGCGCGGACCTTGCCCTCGGCGACGAGCTCGGCGAGCGCGGTGACGGTCTCCTCGATCGGGGTGTCCTGGTCGTCGGTGTGCGCGTAGTAGAGGTCGATCGCGTCGACGCCGAGGCGACGGAGGCTGGCCTCGACGCCGCGCCGGACGCTGTCGCGCGAGGTGCCCTTCGCGGCCTCGTGCGCGCCGACCTTGGTGGCGATGACGAGGTCGTCGGGGCGGCCGCGCGAGGCGAGCCAGCGGCCGATGATCTCCTCGGACTCGCCGCCGGAGTTGCCGGGCTTCCACGCGGAGTAGACGTCGGCCGTGTCGATGAAGTTGCCGCCGGCCGCGGTATACGCGTCGAGGAGCTGGAACGAGGTGGCCTCGTCGGCGGTCCAGCCGAAGACGTTGCCGCCGAAGGACAGGGGCAGCACCTCCAGGCCGCTGGATCCGAGGGGCACGCGTGCGGGGTTCGTCATGGCTGATCTCCTTCGTCCGGTGATGAGGGCGGTGGCCGCCCCCAGGGTCAAGCCGGCCCGCGCCCCCGGGTATTCCGCCGGCGGCCGGCGTCGGGAGCGCTCCCTGCCCGTCGCCTAGGCTCGACGCATGACTCCGCCTGCCCCCACAGCCCTGTCCACGGCTGCCCGGGACGAGACCTCGGCCCATCCCGACAGCGCGCCGCAGCACGGCACCGGATCCGAGTGGTGGCGCACCGCCGTCATCTACCAGATCTACCCCCGCTCGTTCGCCGACTCCGACGGCGACGGCATCGGCGACCTCCCCGGGATCACCGAGCGGCTCCCCGCGCTCCGCGAGCTCGGGGTCGACGCCGTCTGGCTCTCCCCCTTCTTCCTCTCGCCGCAGAACGACGCGGGCTACGACGTGGCCGACTACTGCGCGGTGGATCCGCTGTTCGGCACCCTCGACGACTTCGAGCGGATGCAGCGCCGCGCGCACGACCTCGGCCTCCGCGTGATCGTCGACATCGTCCCGAACCACACGTCCTCCGCGCACCGCTGGTTCCAGGAGGCGCTCGCCGCCCCCGCCGGCAGCGAGGAGCGCGCCCGCTACATGTTCCGCGACGGGAAGGGCGCCGACGGCGAGCTGCCCCCGAACAACTGGGAGTCGATCTTCGGCGGCCCGGCATGGTCGCGCCTCACCGAGCCCGACGGCACGCCCGGCCAGTGGTACCTGCACCTGTTCGACTCGTCGCAGCCCGACCTCGACTGGACGAACCCGTGGGTGCGCGAGCGCTTCCGCGAGATCCTCCGCTTCTGGCTCGACCGCGGCGTCGACGGCTTCCGCGTGGACGTCGCGCACGGCATGGTCAAGGCGCCCGGCCTCCCCGACTACACGCCGCCCGAGGGCCAGGGCAGCATGGGCGGCGCCGGCGGCGTCGACGACCAGCCCGCTCCCCCGCCGCCGTACTTCGCGCAGGAGGGCGTGCACGAGATCTACCGCGAGTGGCGCGAGATCTTCGACTCCTACGAGGGCGACCGCGCGATGGTCGCCGAGGCGTGGGTCGAGCCGCTCGCGAAGCTCGCCGACTGGGTGCGCCCGGACGAGATGCACCAGGCCTTCAACTTCAGCTACCTCGAGACGCCGTGGGACGCCGCGGCGCTCCGGCGCACCATCGACGCGTCGCTCGCGACCTTCTCCTCCGTGGGCGCGCCGAGCACGTGGGTCCTCTCGAACCACGACGTGGTGCGGCACGCGAGCCGCCTCGCGCTCTCGGGCGAGAACCCGCAGGGCGTCGGGATCGGGCCCAAGTCGACCGTGACGGTCGACGAGGAGCTCGGCCTCCGCCGCGCCCGCGCCGCCAGCGCGCTCATGCTCGCGCTCCCCGGCAGCGCGTACATCTACCAGGGCGAGGAGCTCGGCCTGCCCGAGGACACCCGCCTGCCCGACGAGGCGCGCCAGGATCCGACGTTCCACCGCACCGCGGGCGAGCGCTACGGCCGCGACGGCTGCCGCGTGCCGATCCCGTGGGAGGCCGGCAAGCCCTCGTACGGCTTCAGCGACGGCGACGCCAGCTGGCTGCCGCAGCCCGACGACTGGGACCGGTTCGCGCGCGACGCCGAGCAGGCGGATCCCGCGTCCACCCTCTCCCTCTACACGGAGGCGCTGCTGCTGCGCCGCGAGCACGGCCTCGCGCTCGGCGCGCTGGAGTGGATCGCCGCGGAGGGCGACGACGTGATCGCGTTCGAGAGCGCCGGCGTCACCGTGATCGCGAACCTCGGCGCGGCCGCCGTGCCGCTGCCCGAGGGCCGCGTGCTGCTCGCGAGCCGCCCGCTCGACGGCGACGCCGTGCCGTCGGACACCACCGTGTGGCTGATCCGGGACTGACCCGTCCCGGCACGACGACGCCCCCTCGCCTTCGGGCGAGGGGGCGTCGTCGTGCGGGCGCTGCGCGCGCGGGCCCGTGTGCTAGTTCGCGTGCTCCTGGAGCCAGGCGAAGGGATCCACCGGGGTGCCGTCCGCGACGTGGATCTCGAGGTGCAGGTGCGGGCCGGTGGACGCGCCCGTATTGCCGACCTGGCCGATCTGCTGGCCGACCTTGACGGCGTCGCCGGCCTTCACGCGGAGGGACCCCGGCAGCTGGTGGCCGTAGACGCTCGTGACGAGCTGCCCGTCGATGACGTGGTCGATGACGAGGTGGACGCCGAGGCCGCCGGAGTCGGTGGGCACGGCCTCGCGGACGACGCCGTCGGCGATCGCCTGGATGGGCGCCCCGAGGCCCGGCGCGAAGTCGACGCCCTTGTGGTCGCTCGAGCAGCCGTTGGAGCAGGGGGCGATGCGGTGGCCGAAGACGCCGCTGATGGGCACGCCCGAGGCGAAGGGCCACTGGATCGTGCCGTTGATGTCGTTCGTGAACGCGCCGGCGCCCTTCGACGTCTGGGCCAGCATGATCTGCTGCGGCGTCGTGGCCGTGAACGCGTCGTCCGTGCCGCCGACGACCTGGGCCTCGGGGGCCGCGGAGAGCGCGACGCTCTGGCTGGGGATCGAGGTGGCCGGCGCGTCCGTGACCACGGTCGCCTGCGCCATGTCCTGGCCGGTGAGGAACGCGGAGGACGGGAGCGAGGTCGCGATCGTGACGGTGGCGACGAACGCCATGGTGAGGAGCGTGAGGCCCCGCGACGCGTTCGAGCGGCGACGGCCGGCGGCGGCCTCGGGCGCCGGCGCGGCGAGCGCGGGGCGCGAGGAGGCGGGGACGCGGCGTCCGCGGATCCGGGCGTGCGGGGCGGCGGCGGGGACGCTCGCGCGCTTCGCGGGCACGTAAGAGGAGCGGCGCGACTCGGGCGCGGCGGCGGCCGTCGCGGCGCGGAGGCGACGGGCGCGGGTCGCGAGCGGCACGGACTCCGCGGCGGCCGCGGCGGCGGGCTCGGCGTCCGCGGGGAGGTGCGTGGTGGGGAGGGCGGGGGCCTCGACGGGGACGTGGAGGATGCGGGGCGCGGGGGCGACCTGCGCGGGGAGCGCCGTCGCGACGGCGGGCTCCACGGCGGGCTGCTCGACCGCGGCATCCGCAGGAACGGCGGTCTCGGCGTCCGGCGCGTCCACCCGGGGCGCGGATCCGCCCGTCGCCGCCTCGGCCGCTCGTCGCTCGGCCTCGCGGCGCTCGCGTCGCGTCGGGTACACGGTCCCCGTGGTCTCGTCGGGGGTCAGCACGAGGGCCGCCGGACGGAGGGCTGGGGGGCACGCGAGGCGTGGAGGACGGACAGGATCGTGGAGCTCCTAGCGCGAGGGACAGGGGGCTGCGCGGTGCCGGCCGACGGGGGTCGGGGCGTGCGCGGACGACCGGTTCCAGCCCGGTCGCGATGTAACGGATCGGTAAAGGCTAACCGCCGGAAGGGATTCGCGCCACCCGGGGGATGCGGACGAGGGCCCTCAGGGGCTATGCGCGCGGGCGCTCCAGCCGCTCCTCGAGGGCGCGCGCGAGCTCCGGATCCGCCGCGATGAGCAGCTCGTCGGAGGCCGGTCCGCCGCCGATCCCGGTCACGCGCGCACCCGCCTCGGCGGCGATGAGCGCGCCCGCCGCGTGGTCCCACGGCTTCAGGCCGCGCTCGAAGTAGGCGTCTGTGCGGCCCGCCGCCACGTTGCAGAGGTCGAGCGACGCGGCGCCGATGCGGCGGATGTCGCGCACCTCGCCGAGCAGGCCGGTGACCACGCGCCCCTGCCGCATGCGCGTCTCGGCGCCGTAGGAGAAGCCGGTGCCGACGAGGGCGAGGTGCAGCGGGACGCCGGCGTTCACGGCGAGCGGGCGGCCGTCGAGCGCGGATCCGCCGCCCGCCGTCGCCGTGTACACCTCGCCGAGCGTCGGGTTCACGACGCAGCCGGCGCGGGCGGTCCACGTGAGCGGATCCGCGTCGCCCTCGACCACCGCGACGCTCACGGCCCACGCGGGGATCCCGTAGAGGAAGTTGACGGTGCCGTCGATGGGGTCGACGACCCAGGTGAGGCCCGAGCTGCCCGACGTTCCCTCGGACTCCTCGCCGAGGAAGCCGTCGTCGGGACGTACGTCCTGAAGCGCCCGCCGGATGAGGTCCTCGGTCTCGCGGTCCGCGAACGTGACGATGTCCTCGGGGCTCGACTTCGACGCGGCGACCTCGACGCCCTCCCGGCGGCGGCGGAGCGCGAGCTCCCCGGCGCGGACGGCGATGTCGCGGGCGATGGTCAGGAGCGCGGTGTCACCGGGGGTCGTCATGCGACCACCCTGCCAGAGCCGTCGGGCGCTCCGAGGCGGGGCGGCTCAGGCCGGCGCGACGCCCGTGCGCTCGTCGACCGCCGTGGTCTCCGCCGCGGCCTCGCGGAGGCGCCCCCGCTCGATCCGGCGCGCGTTCCACAGCAGGGCCACGCCCAGCACCATGAGGCCGCCCGCCGCCAGCAGCGCCCACGCGCCGCCGACGTGCGTCGTGATGAGCGCGGCGACCAGCGCGCCGAGCCCCATGCACACGATCGCGCCGATGCGGCGGGCCCACGCGGCGCCCGTCCCGCCCGCGACGCGGCTGTCGGAGGAGAGGTTCACCATCGTCATGGTCACGACCACGGTCGACAGGTCGCGCAGGCCGATGCTCTTCACGGCGGCCGCCTGCGCGCCGAGCAGCAGCGCGAGGAAGCCGGTGATGGCGATCATGACGCCGGTCTCCAGCGTCCCGACCGCGAGCCAGACAACGGCGAGCGCGAGGGTCAGCAGGGTGCCGGTGACGAGGATCCAGACGGACGAGCGCGGCAGGTGCACGTCGGTGGGCGCGCGGCGGGTGATGCGCGACGCGATGACCGCGCCGAGCATGAAGGCCACGAGCGCGACGAGGTTGTTGAGGACGGGGATGTCGGCGACGCCCACCAGGCCGAAGCCGATGAACAGCACGTTGCCGGTCATGTTCCCCGTGAACACGCGGTCGAGGGCCAGGTAGCTGACGCCGTCAATGGCGCCGGTCGCGGTGGTCATCACGAGCAGGGCGGCGATGTAGGAGCCCTCGGGCCAGGGACGGGACACGGGCGGATCTCCTCGGGGCTCGGGCGACGGTCGCCCCAGGATACGGGCGGCCGCCCGCGCGGGCTCGTCGCGGGGCCCCGTCGACCGTCAGCCGGCCGGACGCGGGATGCGCCTCACGCGCTCTCGTCGCGCGTCGCCCGGGCGGCGGCGGAGGCGAGGCGGGAGACCTCGTCGTCGTCGAGCACGAGCTGCGCGGCGGGCATCAGCTGCCGGATCTGCCGGGCCGTGCGCGCGCCCACGAGCGCGCTGGCGACGCCGCGCCGCCCGAGCACCCACGCGATGGCGACCTCGGCGACCGTGACGCCGCGCATCCGCGCGACCTCCTCGGCGGCGCGCACCGTGGCGTGCCCGCCGGGCGACATGTACTGCTCGGCGTCGAGTGCCCGGGCCGACGGCACGGCGGGCGCCCCCGGCAGGTACTTGCCGGTGAGGAAGCCCTTGGCGAGCACGCTGTGCGCGACGAGGCCGAGGCCCTCCTGCCGCACGACCGCCTGCAGCCGCCCCTCCGCGTGGTCGCGCGCCAGCAGGCTGTACTCCTCCTGCACCACGCCCACGGGGACCGCGCCGGATCCGTGCGCGAGCGCGAGCGCCTGCTCGATCCGCTCGGGCCGGAACCCGGAGACGCCGACGAGCCGGGCCTTGCCCTCCTTCACCAGGTCGGACAGCGCGGCGACCGTCTCCTCGAGCGGGGTGCGGGTGTCGTCGAGGTGGGCGTGCACGATGTCGACGTGCGACGTGCCGAGGCGGCGGAGCGAGGCGTCGACCCCGCGGCGGATGGAGTCCGCCGACGTGCCGGGGGCGTCGCGGCTCTTGCCGACCTTGGTGCCGACCACCACGTCGTCGCGGCAGCCGCGCGCGGCCAGCCAGCCGCCGATGATCGCCTCGGACTCGCCGCCCGCGTGGCCCGGCACCCACTGCGAGTACGACGACGCGGTGTCGACGAAGGTGCCGCCCTCCTCGCGGTAGGCGTCGAGGATCGCCCACGCCTCGTCGCGGTCGGCGGTCCAGCCGAAGCCGCTCGTGCCGAGGCCGAGCGTGGAGACGACGACGCCGGACGTGCCGAGGGCGCGCGTCGAGGGGCCGGGGGCGGCGGGGAACATGGGAGAGGGATCCAGGCGGTCGGGCGTGCGCGCGACGGTGCGGGCACGGGCGGGCCCCGACGGACGCGTCGGGGACAGACGGACGGCCCCGCGCTGGCGGGGCCGTCCTCGTTCGGTGGCGAGTGAGGGATTCGAACCCCCGAAGGCTGAGCCGTCTGATTTACAGTCAGATCCCTTTGGCCGCTAGGGTAACTCGCCATGCGCACCCGACCTGTGTGATCACGGACCGGAGACGCTCGTCGATGATAGCGGGCGCCGGGCCGCGAACCGAAATCGTCGGATCCCGCCGCCGCGGGCCCGCGGCCGCCCGTCCCTTAACATGGTGGGCATGGCAGATTCCTCGTTCGACGTCGTCAGCAAGGTCGACCGCATGGAGGCGGACAACGCCGTCCACCAGACCCAGAAGGAGGTGGAGCAGCGCTACGACTTCAAGAACGTGGGCGCCTCCATCGAGTGGAGCGGCGACACCATCCTCATGAAGGCCTCGAGCGAGGAGCGCGTGAAGGCGATCCTCGACGTGCTGCAGTCGAAGATGATCAAGCGCGGCATCGGCCTCAAGAGCCTGGAGGAGGGCGAGCCCTTCGCCTCGGGCAAGGAGTACCGGATCGAGGTCACGCTCAAGCAGGGCATCGACCAGGCCAACGCGAAGAAGATCGGCAAGATCATCCGCGACGAGGGCCCCAAGGGCATCAAGAGCCGCGTCGAGGGCGACGAGCTCCGCGTCTCCAGCAAGAGCCGCGACGACCTCCAGCAGACCATCGCGCTGCTCAAGGGCGCCGACGTGGATCTCGACCTGCAGTTCGTCAACTTCCGCTGATCCTCGGGCGCCGCCGGGCCCCGGTCGACGCCTGTCCGGCGGGCGCCCGGCCCCGTCGACGCGCGGGTGCCGCCGGATAGACTCCGGCTGATGGATGCCTCGATGACCACCCTCATCCTCGCGGGGCTCGCGGTCGTCGTCGACTTCTTCGTGCGCATCACGGCCCTGCTGGTCATCCCCCGGAACCGCCGGCCGTCGACCGCCATGGCGTGGCTCATGGCCATCTTCTTCCTGCCGTACCTCGGCATCTTCCTGTTCCTGCTCATCGGCTCGACGCGGCTGCCGAAGCGACGCCGCGAGAAGCAGCAGGAGATCAACCGGTTCATCATCGAGTCGACCGAGGGCATCGAGCGGGTCACGCGCGAGCACTCGTGGCCGTCGTGGCTCGACTCCGTCGTGGAGCTCAACCGCACGCTCGGCGCCATGCCGCTCGTGGGCGGCAACCGCGCGAAGCTCTACAGCCACTACGACGAGTCGATCGCCGCGATGACCGCGGAGGTCGAGAGGGCGACGCGCTACGTGCACGTCGAGTTCTACATCCTCGCCTGGGACGTGACGAGCGCCCCGTTCTTCGACGCGCTCGAGCGCGCGGTGCAGCGTGGCGTGACCGTGCGCGTGCTGCTCGACCACATCGCCTCGCTGCGCGCGCCCGGCTACAAGCGCACCACGCGCAAGCTCACGGCGATCGGCGCGGACTGGCACCTCATGCTCCCCGTGCAGCCGCTGCGCGGGCGCTACCAGCGGCCCGACCTCCGCAACCACCGCAAGGTGCTCGTGGTCGACGGGCGCGTGGGCTTCATGGGATCCCAGAACATGGTGCACCGCAGCTACAACAAGGTCGTCAACCGCAAGCGCGGCCTCAAGTGGCAGGACCTCATGACCCGGCTCGAGGGCCCGATCGTGAGCGGCCTCAACGCGATCTTCATCACCGACTGGTACGCGGAGACCGACCAGCTGCTCGTGCGCGAGACGGAGCCCATCGAGATCGCGGCGTCCGACGACGACGAGGAGCTCGACTGCCAGGTCGTGCCGTCCGGCCCCGGGTTCCCCGGCGAGAACAACCTGCGGCTGTTCAATGCGCTGCTCTACTACGCGCAGGAGCGGATCGTCATCACGTCGCCGTACTTCGTGCCCGACGACTCCATGCGGTACGCGATCACCACGGCCGTGCAGCGCGGGCTCTCGGTGGAGCTGTTCGTCAGCGAGATCGGCGACCAGCCCGTGGTCTACCACGCGCAGCGCTCGTACTACGAGGAGCTGCTGAACGCGGGCGTGCGCATCTGGATGTACCGGGCGCCGTACATCCTGCACAGCAAGCACTTCACGATCGACGACGACGTGGCCGTCATCGGCTCGAGCAACATGGACATGCGGTCGTTCAGCCTCAACATGGAGGTGTCGCTGATGGTGCGCGGCCCCGGCTTCGTGCGCGAGATGCGCCGCGTCGAGGACGGCTACCGGCAGCGCAGCCGCGAGCTGACGCTGGAGGAGTGGAGCCGGCGCACCCGCACCAGCACGGTGCTCGACAACCTGGCGCGCCTGACCTCGGGCGTGCAGTAGCCGCGAGGCCCGTGCGCGCGACGCGGATCAGTCGCGGTCGGCGGCCGACGCGTCCGGGCGGTCGTCGTCGTGGGCCTGCTCCTGCTCCTGGGCGGTGGCGCGGTCGAGCACGTCCTGCAGCAGGTCGCGGAGCGGCGAGTCGCCCTCGCCGGCGATGTCGCGGCGGACCTGGTCGCCCACGCGCCAGATGACGGGCAGCATGTCGCGCCCGGCGTCGGTCAGGCCGACGGAGAGGCGCCGCTCATCGCTGGTGTCGCGGAAGCGGGTGACGTAGCCGAACACCTCGAGGCGCTTGAGCAGCGGGGAGAGGGTGCCCGGCGTGAGGTGCAGCTTCTCGGCGAGGTCGACGACCGCCTGCGGCTCCTCCTCATCGAGGGCCAGCAGCACGAGGTACTGCGGATGCGTGAGGTTGAGCGGCTGCAGCAGGGGCCGGTAGAGCGAGACCACCGCGCGCGAGGCGGCGGCCAGGAGCACGCCGGTCTCGTCCTGCAGCAGTGTGAGCGATCTCTGTGCCATTTCTTTTCCTCTGGCTCGTCAGTACGTCGATGCCGGGGTCTTGGACACTCCCTCCACCGTACGCCTGTCGGGGCGCGGGGAAGCTGCGCGCACAGGCAACCATCGGCCGGGGTCGTCCGCACGCTCACGCGAGCGTACTGGGAGCGGCCGCCACGAGGAGCGCGCCCAGCACCAGCCACGGCCCGAACGGGACGGCGGTCGACGCCCGGGCGCGGCCGCCGACGAGCAGGGCGGTGGCCGCGACGCCGCCGAGGAGCGTGCCCGCGGCGATGCCCAGCGCGACCTGCCCGGGTCCGAGCTGCCCGAGCGCCAGGCCGACGACCCCGGCGACCTTCACATCGCCCGTGCCGAGGCCGCCGCCCGTCGCGGCCTGCAGGAGCGCGAGGACGAGCACGGCGCCCGCGCCGCACGCCGCCGCCTGGAGCAGGAGGGGGGATCCGCCCGCGACCAGCGCGAGCGCCGCGGCGGCGACGGCCGCGGGGGCGGTGGCGCGGTCGGGCAGGCGGTGGGCCGCGAGGTCCGCGAGCACGAGCACCGGGCCGACGACCACGAGGAGGAGCGCCACCGGGATCCGCGCGGGTGGCGTCTCGGCGACGATGACGGCGGCGAGGATCCCCGTGACGAGCGCGGCCACCACCGCGGCGGCGCCGGCGAGGCCGGGGAGGGGATCCAGCGGGCGGGAGTCGAGGCCGTCGGCGCGGCGGCCGCCGGCGAGGGCGACGCGGGCGAGCGCCGGGGACACGGCACCAAGGGCGGCGCCGGCGAGTCCGGCGAGTCCGACCGCGAGGACCGGGACGGGCGAGGCGGCGGGGATCACGCGGCGACCCTAGGGGCTGCGGCGCACGGGCCGGACGGCCGGGCGCGCGGCTGGGGACGGACGACGGACGGGCGCCCGCGGGAGGACCGCGGGCGCCCGTCGGCGTCGATCAGGGGGTGCGGATCAGACGGACTGCCGCGGGCGCGACGCCTCGAGCATCTCGTCGCGCTCGACCACCTTGATGCGGGCGCGGCCGTGCGGCTCGCCCAGGGCGATCTCGTGCTCGTCGAGCGCGTGCCAGCCGGCGAGGTCCGTGTACTCGATGCCGCGCTCGGCGAGCAGGTCGACGATCGCCTGCTCCTCGGGCGCCTCGGGGGTCCACCAGTCGCCCTGGTCGTTGAGCACGTGCGAGACGGTCTCCATGGCGTCGGACTTGGTGTGCCCGATGAGGCCGATGGGCCCGCGCTTGATCCAGCCCGTGGCGTAGACGCCCGGGATGCGCGTGTTGTCCATGTCGAGGACCTGGCCCTCGTGGTTCGGGATGACGCCGCGGACCTCGTCGAACGGGATCCCGTCGACGGGCGAGCCGAAGTAGCCGACCGCGCGGTAGATCGCCTGGACGGGCACGTCGCGGAACTCGCCCGTGCCCTCGACGCCGCCCAGTCCGTCCGGACGCGTGCGCTCGATGCGCAGGCCCGCGACGCGCGGCTCGGCGTCGTCCGACGCGAGCACCTCCGCGGGGCGCGAGTAGAAGTGCAGGTGCAGGCGGCGGGACGCGGTCCCGGTCTCGCGCGTGCGCCACTTCTCCAGCACGCGGCTGATGACCATGACCTGCTTGTTGGTCTTCGCGGCCTCCTCGGCGGCGGGATCCACGCCGAAGTCCTCGTCGTAGACGATGACGTCGACGTCCGGCACCTCGCCGAGCTCGCGGAGCTCGAGCGGCGTGAACTTCACCTGCGCGGGACCGCGGCGGCCGAAGACGTGCACGTCGGTGACGGGCGAGTGCTTGAGGCCCGTGTAGACGTTGTCCGGGATCTCGGTGGGCAGCAGGTCGTCGGCGTGCTTGGCGAGCATGCGCGCCACGTCGAGCGCCACGTTGCCGTTGCCGATGACGGCGACCTCGCGGGCGTCGAGCGGCCAGTCGCGGGGGAAGTCGGGGTGCCCATCGAACCAGTTGACGAAGTCGGCCGCGCCGTAGGAGCCCGGCAGGTCGATGCCGGGGATGTCGAGCTCGGCGTCGCGGATCGCGCCCGTGGAGAAGATGACCGCGTTGTAGTGCTTCTGCAGGTCCTGCAGCGTGATGTCGCGGCCGTAGTCGACGTTGCCGAAGATGCGGATGTCGCCGCGGTCGAGCACGTCGCGCAGCGCGCCGATGATGCCCTTGATGCGCGGGTGGTCGGGCGCGACGCCGTAGCGGACCAGGCCGTAGGGCGCGGGGAGGCGCTCGAACAGGTCGATGGAGACGTCGAAGTGCTTCTCGGCCTTCAGGATGATGTCGGCCGCGTAGATGCCCGCGGGCCCTGCGCCCACGATGGCCAGCCTGAGCTTGGTCACTGGTTCTCCGGTTCGTCGTCGTCCCCGTGCCGGCCGTGCGGGGGCGTGGTGGTGCGGATCCCCGCGAGAGCCGGCGGGGACGAGCGGCAGCTATCGCGTGCGCTCGACGATGGTGTCGGCGAAGCGCGTGAGCGCCTTCTTGACCGGGCCCTCCGGGAGGGGGGCGAGCGCGTCGACCGCCTCGGCGGCCCAGCGGTGCGCCTCGGCGATGGTGCGGGCCGTGACCTCGTGGTCGCGGAGCTCGGCGATGGCGGCGGTGAGGTCGGCCTCGGACTCGGGCGTCTCGTCGTGCTCCACGTCGCGCTGGATGCGGGCGAGCAGCGCCGCCGCGTCCGGGTCGGTGGCCGCGAGGCGGGTCAGGTAGAGCAGCGGCAGCGTCGAGACGCCGGCGCGGAGGTCGGTGCCGGCGAGCTTGCCGGTCTCCTCGGGCTGGTCGGCGAGGTCGAGCACGTCGTCGACGAGCTGGAAGGCCACGCCCGTGCGCTCGCCGAAGGCCAGGACGGCCGACTCGAGCTCGGGATCCGCGCCGGAGTAGATGACGCCCATCTGCGCTGCGCACGCGATGAGGGACCCGGTCTTGTCGGCGAGGACGTCGAGGTAGTGCTCGATGGGGTCCTGGTCCTCGCGCGGGCCGATGGTCTCGTGCAGCTGGCCGAGCACGAGGCGCTCGAACGTCGCGGCCTGCAGGCGGATGGCGCGCGGGCCGAGGTCGGCGACGATCTTGCTGGCGCGCGCGAAGAGGAGGTCGCCCGCGAGGATCGCGACGGAGTTGCCCCACACGGCCTGCGCGCTCGGGACGCCGCGGCGCATGTCCGCCTCGTCCATGACGTCGTCGTGGTACAGCGACGCGAGGTGCGTGATCTCGATGGCGACCGCCGCGTCCACCACCTGCTGCGTGTTGCCCTCCCCGAGCTGCGCGATGAGGAGCGCGAGCATCGGGCGCACCCGCTTGCCGCCCGCGTCGAGCAGGTAGCGCGTGGTGACGTCGGCCACGTCGTCGGCGAACCGGACCTCGCGGAGCAGCTGCTCCTCGACGAGCGCGAGCCCGTCGTCGATGCTGCGCGCCATGCGGCGGTCGCCGGAGGACGAGAAGAGGCGGTCGGTGATGCTGGCGTGGGAGGCGACGGAGGTGCCGCGGCGGGCGAGCGGGATGCTCGGACTCATGTTCGGCGTCCTTGTCTGTGGGGGTTCACGCGCGGTCAGGACGCGGCGGGACGGGGAGCGGCGTGACGGCCGGCGGGCTTGACGCCGCGGTGCAGCGCCACGATCCCCGCAGTGAGGTTACGGTGCTCGACCGACGCGAATCCAGCCTCGCGGAGCCACGAGCTCAGCGTCTCCTGGTCGGGCCAGGCCTGGATCGACTCGTTGAGGTACTCGTACGCGCTGGCGTTGGAGCTCACGAGCTTCACGAGCGACGGCGCGACGGCCTTCATGTAGAGGTCGTAGCCACGGCGCACGAGCGGCACGGGCGGCGTGCTGAACTCGCAGATGACGATGCGACCGCCGGGCTTGAGCACGCGGAGCAGCTCGTCGAGGCCCTTCCGCGGCTCGACCACGTTGCGGAGGCCGAAGGAGATGGTGACGGCGTCGAACGAGTCGTCCTCGAAGGGGAGGTCGGTGGCGTCCGCGTGCACGAACTCGACCCGGTCGTTCCCGGCGAGGCGGCGTCGGCCGACCTCGAGCATGCCCTCGGAGAAGTCGGCGGCTACCACGTGGGCGCCCGACGCGGCGAGCGCGGCGCTCGAGGTGCCCGTACCGGCGGCGAGGTCGAGGATCCGCTCGCCGGCGACGGGAGCCACGGCTCGCGTGGTGGCGACGCGCCACAGCTGGTCGTTCCCGACCGAGAGGAGGGTGTTCGTGCGGTCGTAGGCGCTCGAGACCTCGTCGAACATGGCCGACACCTGGCCGGGCTTCTTGCTGAGGTCTGCTCGCATCACGCTGTCAGTCTATTCGGGCGCGCTGGGCACGCGGTGGGCGGCGGCCGGATGCCCAGGGGCCCATCAGAGGACGGGGGCGGCGGGCGCCGGCGGGGCCCGTGACGGGGGTCGGCGGGCGCCCGGGGAGGCCCGGATCCCCGGCGGTAGGCTGGCATCCGTGACCGCATCCCGCGTCCGAGCGCTCCTCGTCGACACCACCCCCGTCGACTCCATCGCCCGGCTCGTCCCCCTCCTCGACGCCCGGCACCCGCTCCTGTGGCTCCGGCACGGATCCGGGATGGGCGGCATCGGCGAGGCCATCCGCCTCGAGTTCCGCGGGCCCGATCGCGTGCGCGACGCCGCCGCCGCGTGGCGCGAGGTGGCCGCCGCCGCGACCGTGACGGATCCGCTCGGGATGCCCGGAACCGGCCTCATCGCGTTCTGCGCCTTCGCCTTCGCCGACGACTCGGAGGCCGCGAGCGTGCTCGTCGTGCCGCGCGTCGTGGTCGGACGGCGGGACGGGGTGTCGTGGGTCACGCGCATCCGGCTGGCCGACCAGGAGGACGGCGACGTCGCCTCCCCGCTCGACGCCCTCGCCGCGGGCGCCATCCCCGTGCCCGAGCGCACCGGCGCCGAGTACCGCCTGCACCTGCGCCCCGGATCCATGGGTCCGGACGACTACGAGGCCGCCGTCGCGCGCGCCGTGGCCGCGATCGCGGCGGGCGACGTGGAGAAGGTCGTGCTCGCGCGCGACCTCGTGGGCCGCCTCCCCCTCGGCGGCGACCTCCGGCTCGCCCTCAGCCGCTTCGCGCTCGGCTACCCCGACTGCTGGACCTACGCGGTCGACGGCCTCATCGGCGCGAGCCCCGAGACGCTCGTGCGCGTCGGCGGCGGCACGGTCGGCGCGCGCGTGCTGGCCGGCACCGTCTCGCGCGGAACGGACGCGCGGGCGGACGCCGCCGCGGCCGCCGGCCTCGCCGCGAGCCCCAAGGACAACGAGGAGCACGCGTTCGCGCGGGACAGCGTGCTCGACGCGCTGCGTCCGCACAGCCGCGACCTCGCCACCACCGACGCGCCCTTCACGCTCAAGCTGCCGAACCTGTGGCACCTGGCGAGCGACGTCACGGGCACGCTCGGCGACGGATCCTCGTCGCTCGACCTCGTGAACGCGCTGCACCCGACGGCCGCGGTCGCCGGGCACCCGACGGCCGCCGCGCTGTCGCTCATCGCGGAGCTCGAGCCCGCCGACCGCGGGCGCTACGCCGGCCCGGTGGGCTGGGTCGCGGCCGACGGCGACGGCGAGTGGGCCATCGCGCTGCGCGGAGCCCAGGTGGATCCGTCGGGCGCCATCGTCGCGCACGCGGGCGCCGGCATCGTCGCGGGATCCGACCCGGAGCGCGAGCGCGCCGAGACGGCGATGAAGTTCCGGCCGGTCGTGGAGGCGCTGGGCTAGGTCGGCTCCGCCGCCGCGCGGCGCCGCAGCAGCGCGGGCATCGCGAGGGCCGCGAGCGCGAGGGCGCCGGCGGTCCCGACGGCGAGTCCGGATCCGGGCCCCGCGGCGTCGACGACCGCTCCGACCCCGGCCGCGGCCAGCGCGACGCCGGTGTTGACGGCCGTGTTCACCCACGCGGACGCCTCGGTGCGGACCGCGTCGGTGGTCCGCTCGTCGGCGAGGAGGTAGCCCGTCACCATCGCGGGCGCGAGGAAGAGCCCGACGAGCGCGAGGAGCCCGGCGACCGCCACCAGGGCGAGCGGTCCCGGCGCGCTCGGCAGGTGCGACGTGACGGCCGCGGTGACGCCGGTCGCGGCGACCATGGCGGCCGTGACCGCGACCAGCCGGATCCGGGTCGGCACGCGCCACGCGCGGGCTCCGTAGGCGAGGCCGCCGACCGCGCTGCCCGCCGCGAACGCCGCGAGCAGCGGACCCGACAGCGCGGCGTCTCCGGCCCGCTCGGCGAGCGCGGCGGCGGCCACCTCCACGGCCCCGAACACCGCTCCCACCCCGACGAGCGTCACGAGCACCGGCACGACGAGCGGCTGGCGGAGCGGATCCTCGTCGCGGAGGGTCCACCTGCGGCCGCGCGCGACGGACGCGGGCGCCCCCGGGTCCCGCGCGACCGCGGTCGCCGCGACGCGACGCGCGCCCCGGGCACGCGAGAGCGGCGCCGACGTCATGCCGAGCGTGCCCGCCACCGTGGCGCAGCCGGAGACCAGCACGGCCGCGGTCGGGTCGGCGACCGCGACGAGGAGCGCCACGAGGAGCGGGCCGACCGTGAACGCGATGTCCTCCCCGACCGTGTCGAGGCTGTAGGCGCGCGTGCGCATCCGCACGTCCGGCGCGGACGCGGCCCACAGCACGCGCATCGCGGCGCCCAGCGGAGGCAGGCAGAGACCCGCGGCGGCGGCCGCCGCGACGACCACCGCGGTCGGCGCGTCCGCGCGCACGGAGGCCAGCAGCCCGACGAGCGCGAGCGCGTGGCCGGTCGCGAGCGCGACGAGCACCGGGCGCTGCCCCCGCGCGTCGACGAGGCGGGCGCGCGCCGGCGACGCCAGCACGTTGGCGAGCCCGAAGGCGCCCGTCGCGAGACCGGCCGCGGCGAAGGACCCGGTCGCCGACTGGATCAGGAGGAGCAGCGCGAGCGTGACCATCGCGAACGAGAGCCGGCCGACCATCGCCGGGAGGAACGCGCGGAGGGCGCCCGGCAGCGCGAGGACGGCGAGGTAGCCGGCGGATCCCGCGGCGGCCCGAGGCGCGGGCGCGCTCACGGCGCGGGATCCGGCCGGGCCACGCGGAACAGCGCGAGCGTCGCGCTCACCGCCACGTCGTCGTCGCCCGGCCGGCGGGCGGAGTCGTCGTGGAGCACGGTGCCGAGCTCGCGGGCCAGCTCCTGGACGCGGATCCACGTGCCGGTCGAGACCGTGAGCTCGGCGTCCGTGATCACCGGCCGCGTGCCCTCGACGTGCAGCGCGGCGCGGCGGGTCAGCTCCGCCGTGAGCGCGGCGGCCAGGGTCGGCATGGCGCCCCCGGTCAGCGCGTCGAGCCGCTCGCCGGTCGAGGGCACGTGCCGGTAGCGCTTGGCCGCTCCCCCGCGGATCCGCTCGACGCCCGCCTCCTCGAGGAGCCCGGCCTCGCGCAGGCGGCGCAGGTGGTAGCTGACGTTCGCCTGCGTCTCGCCGAGCTCGCGCGCGGCCTCGGACGCGCTCGCGGGCGACCGCGTGCAGAGGGAGAGCAGGCGCAGGCGCAGCGGGTGGGCGATGACGCGGAGGTCGCGGAGGTCGGTCTCGTCGGCGGGCACGCGTCATCCGACCACACCGTGGGCACTACTGTCAAACATCTCTTTGATGGTCGGGAGGATGACGCGGGGCCGCTCGCCGGCGTGGTCGACTCGGGCGATGACCGCATCCGACCGCACCCTCTCGATCGACGGCCTCGTCAACGCCCGCGACCTCGGGGGCGTCCGCCTCCGAGGTGGCGGCACCTCGCCGACCGGAGCGCTCGCCCGCAGCGAGGACGCCGACCTCATCACCGACGCCGGATGGGAGCGGCTGCGCGAGCTCGGCTACCGCACGGTGCTCGACCTCCGCCAGCCCGGCGAGCGCGCCCGGGACACGCACCCGCGCCCCGACTGGATCGACGTCGCGCACGTCGACCTCGACGGCCTCGACGACCACCCGGGCTTCTGGGTGCCGTACTGGGACACCGGCCTCGTCGGCACGCCGCTCTACTACCTGCCGCACCTCGCCGAGCTGCCGGACCGGGCCGGCGCCGCGCTGCGGACGATCGCCCACGCCCCCGCGGGCGGCGTCCTCTTCCACTGCGGCGCCGGACGCGACCGCACGGGCCTCGTCGCGCTGCTCCTGCTCCTCGCGGTGGGCGCCGAGCCGGACGACATCGTCGACGACTACCTGGAGAGCATCCGCCGCGGCCCCGAGCGGTCGGCGAACTCCGGCCAGCCCGACATGGAGCCGGCGATCGAGGCGTTCCTCGCCGAGCGCGGCACCACGAGCGAGCGGGCGTTCCGGGAGGCGATGGCGGGGATCGACCTCGACGCGCTCTTCGACGCGGCCGACCTCACGGGCTCCGAGCGCGAGGCGCTGCGCTCGTGGCGCGGCGCGATCCCGGCGTGAGCCCCGGCCCGGTCGCCTGACGCGGCTGATCCGGCGGATCGGCTACCGGACCAGCGGCACCTCGATGAGCAGCGGCGCCTCGGACGCGGTGGTGAGCGCCGCCTCCAGCTGGCCGTGGGTCGCGGCGCGCAGGTACGCCCAGCCGTAGGCCTTCGCGAGGCTCGCGAGATCCACCCGCTGGGGCGTGAACATGACGCGGTCGATGGCGGCGGGCGCGGCGGTGCTCGCGACCTCGAGCCCGTCGAAGATGGTGCCGCCGCCGTCGTTGCCCACGATGACCTGGATCCGCGGCACGCGCTCGCCCGTGCCGAGGAGCAGCGAGCCGACGTCGTGCAGGAGCGTGAGGTCGCCGACGAGCACGCGCGTGATCCCGGCGGCCGCGCTCACGGGTCCCGCCTGCGACGCGAGCGCGATGCCGAGGCCGGTGGAGATCGTGCCGTCGATGCCCGCGAGACCGCGGTTGGCGTGCACGCGCACGCGCTTGCCGGGGAGCGCCCGGTCGGCCTCGCGGATGAGGCGCGACGCCCCGAGCACGAGCCGGTCGTGCGGCCAGGTGGCCTGCCAGAGCGCGCGCACGAGGTGGCGGCGGGTGACGTCGGCGCGCACGGCGGCGAGCTCGGCGCGCGCGAACTCGCGGCGCTCGGCGGGCGTGGTGCCGGAGGGCAGGAGCGGCGCGGACTCCGCGGCGGTCGCCTCGTCGAGGATCGCGCGGCTCGCCTGCACCCACGTGCCGAGCCAGCGCCGGGCCTCGGCGGGATCCGCGGGCTCGCCGACCACGCGCACGGCCGCCGGATGCGCGGTGACGCGGTGGCGCGGGTCGTAGTCCTCGCCGCCGGTGGATCCGACGACGACGGCCTCCACGTCGTCGCGCCCCACGAGCAGCGGCACCTCGCGGGTGAGGGTGGGGTGGCCGAACACGACGACGCGCTCCACGCGGTCGCCGAAGCCCGGGCGGGCGAGCAGCTCGCGGAAGGAGACGACGAGGTTCGGGCCGAAGTGGGATCCGCTGGAGATCTCGGCCGCGAGCGGCCAGCCGCCGGCGCGCGCGAGCTCCTCCGCGGCCTCGCCCGCGGCATGCCCGGCGACGACGAGGGTGCGCGGGCCGTGCGGCAGGGCGAGGACGTCGGCGACGGGCTCAGGTGCGGCGGCGGCATCATCGGCGGCGGCGGCGCGCGCCTCCGCGACGGCCTCTGTCAGGTCCGGCACCGCGACGGACAGCGGATCCCGGAACGCCACGTTCACGTGCACGGGCGTCCGCTCGTCGCGGGCCCGGCGGTACGCGTCCCGGGCGAGACCCGCGTCGCGCGCCAGGTCGTCGTCGGTCTCCTCGGGCGCCGGCACGTCGACGACGACGACCCGGTCGCCGAACATCCCGGGCTGCCGGGTGGTCTGGTTGCTGGCGATGCCGCGGAGCTCCGCCGGGCGGTCGCCCGTGATCAGCAGCATCGGGACGCCCGAGTGCCAGCCCTCGAGCACGGCCGGGTGCAGGTTCGCGACGGCCGTGCCGGAGGTCGTGATGACGGGCGCCGGACGACCGGACTCGACGCCCAGGCCGAGCGCGAGGAAGCCGGCGGCGCGCTCGTCGATGCGGACGTGCAGGCGCACGCCGTCGACGCGCTCCAGCTCGGCGGCGACGAGCGCGAGGGCCTGGGAGCGGGATCCGGGGCACAGGACGACGTCTGTGACGCCCTCGGCGACGAGCGCCAGGAGCATCGCGAGCGCGCGATCCGTGGACGGGTTGCCCGTGCGGGGCGAGGTGATGGGGGGCTGGGCGGGGCGGGAGTCTGTCGTGGTCACCGGCGGTCAGGCGTCCCGGCGGCCCGGCGCGCGGTCGTCGTCGTCGCGGTTCGGCCGGGTCGGGCCGCCCGTGGGGCCCGGCTCCTGCGGGTCGTCCGGACCCGTGCCGTCGCTGTCGAGGTCGGCGAGCTCCTGCTCGAGGCGCCGGATCCGCTCCTCCTCCGACCGGGTGCGGCCGAGGCCGGAGAGGAAGTCGGGGTCGTCGTCCGGGCCGAGGCGGCGGCCGGACGCGCGGGCGAGGTCGGTGCGGTCCTTGCCGATGGTGAGCCAGAGGACGCCGCCGATGACGGGCACCAGGACGACCACCGCGATCCACGCCGGCTTGGGGAGGCCGCGCATGCGGGTCCGCGGCGTCAGGGAGGTGTCCACGATGACGAAGACCGTGAAGAACACGATCACGACGGCGAGACCGATCAGCAGGCGGGGCATCTCCCGATGGTAGCTCCGCAACCGGGGAGGACGCCGGGCGTCCAGCGAGCGGGAAGAGGGCGCCGGCCGGGCCCCGGCTGGGCGGCGGCGGCCCGGACAGGCGGCGGGCCCGCCCAGGCGACCGACCTATGCTGACCCGGTGAGTTCCCGTCGCTACTGGCTCGTCTACACCGTCGTCCGCATCCTCCTGTTCGCCGTCCCGTTCGGGCTGGTGGTCGCCGTGAGCCCGGACTTCTGGCCGCTCGCCGCGGTCATCGGCGCGGTGGTGTCGTTCTGCGGGTCCTACATCTTCCTGCGCCGCCAGCGCGAGGCCATGGCCGCGGACCTCGCGGCCATCGCGGCCGGCCGCAAGGCGCCCGTCGAGGACGACGACTCCGAGGACGCGGCGATCGACGCCGCCGAGCGCCGGGCCCGCGCGGCCGGATCCGCGGACGTCGCCACCGCCGCCACGGGCACGCCCGGTGCCGGCACCCCGGACACCGCCGCCTCCGCCCCGCGCGCCGACGGCGAGGCCGAGCGCAGCTGAGCCGCGCGCGTCAGGCCGGGTCCGCGGATCCGTCGCGCTCGATCGGCACGTAAGCGACCCACCGGGCGCCCGCCGACGGAACCGTGTCGCGCACCGCGGGCGTCGTCGTGCGCGTCGACGGGCGGAGGCGACCGTCGTCGAGCACGACGTACCGCTCCCCCGCTCGCGTCTCCGCCATGGCCCGCGTCACCCCGGTCGCGAGCGCGGCGGCCGACCCCTCGGGATCCGCCGCGGACCGCTCCGCCCACCACGCGTCGAGCGCCGCGTCGACCACGAGCACCGCGCGGCGCCTGCCGCCCGACCGCTGCCGCAGCGCGAGCAGCCGCGGGTCGTCGGTCACCCACGTCTCGTGGTCGGCCGCGAGCGCGCGGACGAGCGCGGGATCCACCGGGCTCAGAACGCGAACGCCGCCCCGAGGCCCAGGCCGAAGGTGAGCGCCGCCATGCTCGTGAGCTGGAGCGAGAGGATGAGCTCCTTGGGGGTGCGGCCGGTGCAGGCGATGATCGCGGCCGGCAGCGCCAGCACGAGCGTGAACAGCACGAGCAGCGCCTTCGGGTAGAAGAGCATGAAGAAGACCACGACCCCGTAGGCGATGGCGATCTCGACGCAGTAGACGATCCGCGAGCCGCGCGGGCCGAGCCGCACCGCGAGCGTGCGCTTGCCGACCTTGCCGTCCTGCTCGATGTCGCGGATGTTGTTGACCATGAGCACCGCGCACGCGAAGCCGCCCGCCGCGACGCCGCCCAGCCAGCCCTCGCCCGTGATCATGCCGATGAGGATGAACTGCGTGCCCGCGGTGGCGACCAGGCCGAAGAAGACGAAGACGACCACATCGCCCAGTCCCGCGTAGCCGTAGGGGCGCTTGCCACCCGTGTAGAAGTAGGCCGCGACGATGGCGACGGCGCCGACCGCGAGCAGCCACCAATGGCCGGTGATCAGCACGATCGCGAGGCCCGCGACCGCAGCGAGGCCGAAGAACGCGAGCGCCACGGTGAGCACGGTGCGCGGCTTCGCGGCGCCGGATCCCGTGAGGCGGGCGGGGCCGACGCGCACGTCGTCGGTGCCGCGGACGCCGTCGGAGTAGTCGTTGGCGTAGTTCACGCCGATCTGCAGCAGCACCGCGACGGCGAGGCAGAGGAGCGCGAGGCCGAGGGAGACGCCCTCGTCGGGGCCGAGCGCGCGGGCCGCTCCCGCGCCGATCGCGACGGGGGCGACGGCGAGCGGGAGGGTGCGGATGCGGGCGCCGGAGATCCAGTCGCGCGCGGTGGCCTTCCGCACCTTCGCCGGGTTCCCGGAGCGGGCCCTCGCGGGCGATCCCTGTCGGGCGCGGGCGGAGGACGACGGGGCCGTGCGGGTGCGCTTCTTCTTCTGTGCCACGAGGGGCGATCCTACGCGCCGCCCTGCGTGACGACGGCGCCCGGCGACCGCGGCGCTACCGGCTGCCGCCCACGGGTGACGGCGCCCAGCCGTCCGCGGGGCAGTTCCAGCGCATGATCGCGTGGCGGCCGTGCTCGAAGCCGAGCTCGCTGAGCGTGGAGGTCGAGAGCGTGAGGATCCCGCCGGCCTCCGCGGGCAGGCCGACCCAGGCGACGGCGAGCGCGCGGATCACGTGGGCGTGCGCGACGAGGAGCACGTCCTGGCCGGACTCGAGCACGGGCAGCACCCGATCCAGCACCTCGAGGACGCGGGCGCGGACCTGGCCGGACGTCTCGCCCGGGGTGTCGCCCGCGGGCACGCCGTCGGTCCAGAGGTCCCAGTGGCCGCGCTCGGACTGGATGTCGGCCGTGGTGCGGCCCTCGTACGCGCCGTAGTCGAACTCGACCAGGCGGTCGTCGACCTCGGCCTGGTCGCCGTAGCCGATGAGCTCGGCGGTGCGCTGGGCGCGCGAGCGGGGGCTGGCGAGCACGAGGCCGAACTCGGTGCCCGCGAGCACGCCGCCGACCGCGCGCGCCTGCTCCTCGCCGGTGGCGGTGAGGGGGATGTCGGTCGTGCCGGTGTGGCGTCCGTTGACGCTCCACTCGGTCTGGCCGTGGCGCACCATGACGATGCGGCCGCGGACCTTCTCCTGCCACTCCGGGGTGCCCGGGATCTCGGCGCGCGCGATGGCCGCGTCCACCTCCGCGTACATCGGCGCCACGTCGTCGCGGGCGAGGCGCTTGGCCGTGGCGGGGTTCATGCCGGTCATCGTGGGGGTCTCCTCCGTCGCCCGGGAGGGGTGGCGGGCGACAACCGACTCTACGCCCGGGCGGATCCACGACCGCAGGGCGGCGGATCCGCGCGGCTCAGTGCACGTGCTCCAGCAGGTCGAGCCCGACCACGCCCAGGCCGTCGCGGACGGCGAGGCGGGCGCGGAGGTCGGCGTCGTCGAAGTGGACCATGACGGCGTAGGCGACCGCGCCGCGCGGCCCGCGGAGCACGCCCGCCTCGGCCCGCACGCCCGCGTCGACGCCCGTGCAGTCGACGAGCGCCATGCCGTGCTCGCCGCCGCGTCCCACCGGCGCGTCGAGGCCGAAGGAGGCGGCGACCATCGAGCGGTCGGTGTTGAGCGCGAGCCAGCCGACCACGCGCGTGCTCGTCTCCTCGTCGACCACCTCGCCGTGCACGAGCGAGGCGAAGAGCGACGCGAGCTCGCGGGCGGATCCGACGGAGAGCTGCGGGGCGTCGTCCGGCCCGCGGGTGCCGCGCGCCACGTCGAGGAGCGCCGTGCGGCGGAGGCCGAGCGACTCGGCGCGCGTGCGGACGGCGTCGAGGCCGACGAGGCCGAGGAGCGCGTTGGTGGCGGCCGCGTCGCCCGTCGCGCCGACGAGCGACGCGAGATCCGTGACGGGCAGCGACGGCACGACGAGGTGGCGCCAGAGGCCGGCGGTGCCGCCCTCGTCGTCCGGCCGCCGGTCCACGAGGTGCAGCGGCGAGAGGTCGCCGCCCGTCATGCGCGCGGACAGCTCGACGAGGAGGAGCACGCGGCCGAGGCCGGCCGCGGGCAGGGAGACGTGGTCGTCGACGGCGAGCACGACGTCGCCCGAGTCGAGGTCGGTGGCGCGGGCCGCGACCCGCATCCCGTCGAGGGCGAGGCCGCCGAGCGCGCGGAACGCGGGGCGGAAGCCGCCGCTCGGCTCCTGCCCCGCGTGGCGCGCGGGCCCGCCCCCGGTGTGCCGGGGGCGGTGTCGCGGATCCTCGCCGGCGGCGGCCATCGCGCCGCGCGTCACCAGATGGTGACGCGGGCCTCCTCGTCGAGCCAGAGGCCGTCGCCGGGCTGCACGTCGAACGTCGCGTAGAACGCGTCGATGTTGCGGACGATCTGGTTGCAGCGGAACTCGTTCGGCGCGTGCGGGTCGATGGCGAGCAGCCGCATCACCTCGGCGTCGCGGCCCTTCTGCTGCCAGGCCTGCGCCCAGGAGAGGAAGAAGCGCTCGGCGCCCGTGAGCCCGTCGACGACCGGCGGCTCCGCGCCCTCGAGCGAGAGGAGGTACGCCTTCCACGCGATGGAGAGGCCGCCGAGGTCGCCGATGTTCTCGCCGATCGTGAGCGCGCCGTTCACGTGCGGGGCGTCGTCGGCCGTGAGCTGCGCCGGCACGAGGGCGTCGTACTGCTGGATCAGCGACGCCGTCCGCTCCTCGAACGCGGCGCGGTCGGCGGGGGTCCACCAGTCGGTGAGGCGGCCGTCGCCGTCGTAGCGCGAGCCCTGGTCGTCGAAGCCGTGGCCGATCTCGTGGCCGATGACCGCGCCGATCGCGCCGTAGTTCGCGGCCGGGTCGCGCGCCTCGTCGAAGAACGGGAACTGCAGGATCGCGGCCGGGAACACGATCTCGTTGAAGCCCGGGTTGTAGTACGCGTTGATGGTCTGCGGCGTCATGAACCACTCGTCGCGGTCCAGCGGGGCGCCGATCTTGGCGAGCTCGCGACGCGTCTCGAACCGGGCGGTCGCGCGCACGTTGCCGACGAGGTCCGTCGGGTCGATCTCGAGCGCCGAGTAGTCGCGCCACCTGTCCGGGAAGCCGATCTTCGGGGTGAACTTCTCGAGCTTCTCCAGCGCCCGGCCGCGGGTCTCCGCGGTCATCCACTCGAGGCCGGAGATGGACTGGCGGTACGCCTCGACGAGGTGGCCGACGAGCACGTCCATCTCGGCCTTGGCCGTGCGGCTGAAGTGACGGTCGACGTAGATCCGGCCGATGGCCTCGCCCATGGCGCCCTCGACGAGCGAGACGCCGCGCTTCCACCGCACGCGCTGCTCGGGCGCGCCCGTGAGCGTGCGGCCGTAGAAGCCGAAGGACGCCTCGGAGAACGCCTTCGGCAGCAGCGCCGCGTTCGAGCGGATGACCTGCCAGGTGAGCCAGTCGCGGAGCGCGGGGATCTCGCCATCGGTCAGCAGCGCGCCGAGGCCCTCGGCGAAGCTCGGCTCGCGCAGCACGACCTCGTCGAGCGCCGCGGCGGGCGCGTCGAGGGCGTCGCGCCAGACGTCGAGGTCGGCGCCGGCCGCCTTCGCGACGAGCTCGCGGAGCTCGGCCCAGGTGACGAGGTTGTAGGTGGCCTGGCTGTCGCGCGTGCGGACGTTGTCCCAGTGGGCGGCGGCGATGCGGGTCTCGAGGTCGAGGATCCGGTCGGCGCGGCCCGCGGGGTCGTCCAGCTCCGCGAGGCCGAGCATGCGCTCGACGAAGGCGCGGTAGGCGTCGCGGATGGCGGCGTGGCCCTCCTCGCGGTAGTAGCTCTCGTCGGGGAGGCCGATGCCGCCCTGGTCGATCTGCACGACGTAGCGCTCGGGGTCGCCAGGGTCGTTGTCGACGAAGAGGCCGAGCAGGCCGCTCACGTTGGTCTGCTCGAGGGTCCCGAGCCTGCGCAGGAAGGACGGCACGTCGGTGACGGCCGCGGCCGCGTCCAGCTGGTCGCGGATGGGCTCGACACCGAGGCGCTCGACGCGCTCCTCGTCCATGAAGCTCGTGAAGAGGTCGCCGGTCTTGCGCTCCTCGGTGCCGGGCTCGGCGTCGACGGCCTCCTCGATGATCACGCGCACGGCGTCCTCGGCCGCCTCGGCGAGCTGGTGGAACGAGCCCCAGCGGGCCTTGTCGTCGGGGATCTCGGTGCGGTCGAGCCAGCGCCCGTTCACGTGGAGGTAGAGGTCGTCCTGCGGGCGCACCCCCGCGTCCAGCTCGTCGGTGCGGATCCCGGTCGGAGGTGTCTCGGCGCTCATGGGGTCGAGCCTAGGCGCGTTCGCCGGGGCGCCGCCGGGGGCCCGCCCGCCGCGATGACAAGCACGCTTGACACCGCTTCGGGTGTCAAGCTAGCTTGTCATCCATGCGCAGCGAGGTGAGGGGGCTCCGGACGGCGGCCGGCCTCTCGCAGCAGTCCCTCGCCGACGCGCTCGGGGTCTCCCGCCAGACGATCAACGCCATCGAGACGGGCCGCTACGACCCGTCGCTCGCGCTCGCCGTGAAGACGGCGCGCTTCTTCCACCGGACCGTCGAGGAGGTCTTCCATGTCGAAGAGGACTGAACGCCGCGGGATCTCCCGCGTGAACGCGCTGCTGGTCTCCGTGTTCCTGGCCGGCGCGCTGATCGCGCTCCTCACCGGGCACCTCCCCTCCGCCCTGGTGCTCGCCTTCATGGGCGTGATCGGGATCGGTGGCGCTCTGCACGCGGCACGGCCCGGCGCCAGCGACGTGACCCGCATCAACGGCCTCGAGTACCGCGACGAGCGGGACGGCCGCCTCGCGCAGCAGGGCTTCGCCGTGGTCGGCGTCGCGGCGCTGATCATCTCGGTCGTCGCGTTCGTCGTGACCACGCTGCAGGGCGACATCCACTGGTACGTCTGGGCGCAGACGCTCGCGCTCGCCGTCGTGTGGGCCATCGCCAACGCCGTGGTCGTCCGCCGGAGCTGAGCGCGCGGATCCACCCCGGAAACGCCGCCGCAACACGGCGTCGCTACGCTCGCGGATCGGGGCGTCTCCCCACACACCCGCGCGGAAGCAGGCGATCATGGCCCGACAGATCTGGACCCTCCACGGCGACGGCAAGGCGGTGGACGCCTCCGCGGTCGTCGGCCCCGGCGAGCGCCTCACCTGGCCGCGCACCATCGGGCTCGGGATGCAGCACGTCGTCGCGATGTTCGGCGCGACCTTCCTCGTGCCCGTGCTCACGGGCTTCCCGCCCACGACCACGCTGTTCTTCTCCGGGATCGGCACGATCCTCTTCCTCCTGATCACCAGGAACCGGCTCCCCAGCTACCTCGGCTCGTCCTTCGCGTTCATCGCGCCGATCACCGCGGCCAACGCGGCGACGGCGTCGGGCGGCGGCGGCATCGGCGCGGCGCTCGCGGGCATCGTGGCGGTCGGCGTGATGCTCGCGATCGTCGGCGGCATCGTGCAGCTCACGGGCACCGGCTGGATCGACGCGCTGCTGCCGCCCGTGGTGGCCGGCGCGATCGTGGCGCTCATCGGCTTCAACCTCGCCTCCGCGTCGCGCGACAACTTCGTGCAGGCGCCCGTGACGGCGACCATCACGCTCGCCGCGGTGATCCTCTCGACCGTGCTGTTCCGCGGGATCCTCGGCCGGCTCTCCATCGTGCTGGGCGTGGTCGTCGGGTACGTCGTGGCCGCGATCCGCCAGGAGATCGACTTCCAGGCGGTCGGGTCGGCCGCGTGGATCGGGCTGCCCGAGTTCCACGCGCCCGAGATCACGCCGCAGTTCTGGGCGCTGCTGCCCGCGTTCCTGCCCGTGGTGCTCGTGCTCGTGGCCGAGAACGTGGGACACATCCGCGGCGTCGCGCAGATGACCGACGGGAGCGTGAACAAGCTGACCGGGCGCGCGCTCCTCGCCGACGGCCTGGCGACCGTGCTCGCGGGCCTCGGCGGCGGATCCGGCACCACGACCTACGGCGAGAACATCGGCGTGATGGCCGCCACCCGCGTCTACTCGACCGCCGCCTACTGGGTGGCCGGCGGGTTCGCCGTGCTGCTCGGCCTCTCGCCCAAGGTCGGCGCCGTCATCAACACGATCCCGGCGGGCGTGCTCGGCGGCGTGACGACCGCGCTCTACGGGCTCATCGGGATCATCGGCGTGAAGATCTGGCTCGACAACAGGGTGGACTTCGCGAAGCCCGTCAACCAGCTCACGGCCGCGACCGCGCTCATCGTCGCCATCGCGCCCTTCACCTTCACGCTCGGCACGGTCTCGTTCAACGGCATCGCGCTCGGGACCATCGCGGCGATCGTCGTGTACCACGTGATGCACACGGTCGCGCGGCTCCGCGGCACCGACTGACGGGGAGCGACTGGCCGCTCACGGGCCCGCGTCGCGCGGGTGGCCTAGCATCGCGCTGCGGCGACGGCACCGCGGGCGGCCGCCGACCGGCCCGCCCGGCCGCCGCCCTCGACACCCGAGCCCAGGAGATCCACCCGACATGCACGCCCCCGGCGCCCCGAGCGGACGCGGCCCGGCGACCGCCGACACCGCAGCCCGCGCCGACGAGCCGTCGCGCGAGCGCGCGCAGCGCATCCAGCGGCTGTGGCTGGCGTTCGCGCTCTGCCACCTCTGGCTCATCACGCTGAACCTCTTCGGGCCGACCTCCGCGCTCGGCGACGTGACCGGGATCTACCGCACCTGGATGCAGGACGGCATGGCGGGGGACGGCCGCATGGGCATCGACGTGCCGTGGGTGTACCCCGTGCTCGCGGCCGCCCCCATGCTCGTCGCGCTCGCGGGCGGCACCGCGTTCTTCGGCACGGTGTGGCTCGGGCTGATCACGCTCCTCGACGCCGCGGCGTTCGCGCTGCTCCTGCGCTCCCGTCGCGGCCGCGGCCTGGCGCCCGCCGCGTGGTGGCTCGGCTTCCTCGTGGCTCTGGGGCCGATCGCGCTCGGCCGCATCGACGCCGTCACGGTCCCCCTCGCGCTGGCGGGACTGCTCGTGCTCGCGACCCGCCCGGCCCTCGCCTCCGCCCTCCTCACCGTCGGGGCGTGGGTGAAGGTGTGGCCGGCGGCGCTGCTCGTCACGGCCGTGATCGCCCGCCGCGGCGCCGCCCGCCTCACCGTCCTCGCGACCGCCCTCGGCACCACGGCCGTCGTCGTAGCCGGATCCCTCGCCCTCGGCAGCGGCGCGAACGTCCTCGGCTTCGTGGGCCAGCAGGCGGGGCGCGGCCTCCAGGTGGAGTCGAGCGCCGCGCTGTACCACCTCTGGCGGATCGCGCTCGGCGACGACCGGTACCGGGTCTACGACGACCCGCGCATCATCGCGTTCCAGGTCGCCGGGCCGGGCGTCGACGCGGTCGCGGCCGCGATGACGCCCGTGATGGTCGTCGCGGTCCTCGCCGTGACCCTGCTCGGGATCCGCGCCGCCCGCCGCGGCACCGCGCCCGCCGCCCTGATCGGGCCGCTGTCGCTCGCGCTCGTGGCCGCGCTCATCGTCACGAACAAGGTCGGGTCGCCGCAGTACGTCTCGTGGTTCGCGGTGCCGATCGTCGTGATGCTCGTGCACGACCGCCGCTCCCGCGGCACGGTGCTCGCGGCCCGCCTGGGCCTCGTGACGGCCGCGCTCACGCAGGTCGTCTACCCGTACGGCTACCTGCTGCTCACCGACGCGGTGCCCGCGATGGTCGCGGTGATCACCCTGCGCGACCTCGCGGAGATCGCGCTCCTGGCCGTCGCCGTGGTGCAGCTCGCGCGACGGGGCGGCATCGCGACGCCCGTCGATCAGAGCCCGAGCAGCCGCTCCAGCGCCGGGTCCTCGAGGGACTCGAGCACGAGGTCGGCGCCCGCGTCGCGGAGCTCGTCGGCCGAGTAGTGGCCGCTCGCGACGCCCACCGCGGTCGCGCCCGCGTCGTGCGCGGAGGTGATGTCGTTCGGGGTGTCGCCGACGACGAGCACCTCCGCGCGCGCGGGCGCCGAGCCGCGGAGGGTGCCTGCCGTCGCGATCGCCCGGCGGACGACGTCGACGCGGTCGGGCGAGTCGGATCCGTACGCGCCGAACACGAAGAACCGTCCGAGGCGGGCGGGCTCCATCTTGGTGCGGGCCGCGCCCTCCATCGCGCCGGAGACGACGCCGAGCACGACGCCCGCGTCGGCGAGCCGGTCGAGCAGCGCCTCGGCGCCGTCGAGCACGCGGTAGCCCTCGGAGACGCGGATGTCGTCGGCGAGGTGGCGGAGGTAGGAGGCGTAGAGGCGGGCGAGCTCGGCGGGCTCGGGGTCGCGGCCCATCACGGCGCGGAACGTCGCGGTGCCGACCTGCGGATCCGTCTCCCCCGCCGACGAGTGCTCGCCGATGTCGGCCTCGACGTCGTGCAGGTCGCGGAAGGCCATCGCCCAGCTGCGGGCGCCGGAGCCGCCCGTGTGGATGAGGGTCTCGTCGATGTCGAAGAGGACGGCGGGCGGGGTGGATGTCGTGTCGGCCATGGATCCATCGTGCTCCGGCGCACCTCCGCGCGACCCGGACGGATCGGCCGTCGGGTCAGGAGCGGCGCGCGCGGACCCGCTCGGTCGTCCGCGCGATGACGCGCAGGCTGTCGATGAGCGTCGCGATCTGCTCGCGGCTGAGGTCGGCGAGCACCTCGTCCTCGTCGGCGACGAGGCGGCGCATGGCCCGGTCGACGCGCTCGATGCCGAACGGCGTGAGCACCACGAGCCGGCTCCGGCCGCCCGCCGGATCCTCCTCGCGCGTGATGAAGGAGCGCGCGGTCAGCCGGTTCACCCGGTGCACGAGGCTGCCGGTGTCGGTGCCGAGCCGCTCGGCGAGGCCGGCGCGCGTGAGGCCCGCGTCGCCCTGCTGGCGCAGGACCGAGAGGAACTCGAACTCGCTCGTCGTGAGGCCCTCGGCGGCGAACGCGCCCTCGCGGATCCGCTGCATCTGCGGCAGCAGGCGCCGGAGCCTCGACACCACGTCGAGCGGCGCGAAGTCGACGTCGGGCATGGCCGCACCCCACGCGTCGATCACCAGGTCGACGTCGTCGTCATCCTTCATCGGGACTCCCACCGTCGCGTCCACGGTACCCGGGACTCCGGCGCCGCGCGGGCGGGTGGGCGCTCGGCGGACGGCCGATGTCGCGGGGCGTCTCGGACCGCGGATCCGACGCCGGGCTCCGGCAGGATGTGCGCATGGCCCGGCCCCTCCCGCTCTCCGAACGCCCGCTGGTGCTCGACGGCGGCCTCGGCACGCTGCTGGAGGCGCGCGGGCACGACCTGTCGGATCCGCTGTGGAGCGCGCGCGTGCTCGCCGACGAGCCGGACGCGGTGCGGGCGGCGCACGCCGAGTTCTTCCGCGCCGGGGCGGATGTCGCGATCACGGCGTCGTACCAGGTGGGCTTCGCGGCGTTCGCGGCGCGCGGGTTGGGCGCCGCGGAGACCGAGGCGCTGCTGCGGGCGAGCGTGCGGCTCGCGGCCGAGGCGCGGGACGAGGTCGCGCGCGAGGATCGCGAGGACGCGGGCGGTCCGCGCGACCGGTGGATCGCCGCGTCCGTCGGCCCCCACGGCGCGACGCTCGGCGACGGCTCCGAGTACGCGGGGTCCAGCGGCCTCACCCGCGCGGAGCTCCGCCGCTGGCACGCCCCGCGCTTCGCCGTGCTCGCCGACGCGGGCGCCGACCTCCTCGCCTGCGAGACCATCCCGAGCCTCGACGAGGGCCTGGCGCTCGTGGACCTCGCGCGCGGCTCGGGCGCGTCCGCCTGGCTCGCCTTCACGGTCGCCGACGGGCGGCTGCGCTCGGGCGAGCCGATGGCCGAGGGCTTCCGGCTCGCGGAGGAGGCCGACGAGGTCGTGGCCGTGGGGATCAACTGCGCGCACCCCGAGGAGGTGCCGGCCGCGATCGCCGCGGCCCGCAGCGTCACCGACCGGCCGGTGGTCGTCTACCCGAACTCCGGCGAGCGCTGGGACGCCGTGGCGCGCGCCTGGGGCGGCGACCCGGCGCTGCCGTCCGTCGACGCGTGGATCCACGCGGGCGCGTCGCTCGTCGGCGGGTGCTGCCGGGTCGGGCCCGATGAGATCCGGCGGATGCGGGACGCGCTGGGCTGAGGCCGCGCGCACGACGACGGCCCGCCCCCGCGAGGGGACGGGCCGTCGTCATGTGCGGATCCGCCTCGGGCGCGGATCCGTGGGATCAGGCGCCCGCGACCGCCTGGCGGAGGCCCTCGGCGAGCGACGTGGTGGGACGGCCGAGGAGGCGCGCGAGGTCGCCGGTCTCGTCGTCGAGCTGGCCGGCGCGCGTGGCGGCGTCGAGGCCGACGACGAAGCCGACGGTGCCCTCGTCGAGGCCCGCCTCGCCGAGGATGCGCGCGTGCTCCTCGCCCGTGACCTGCGAGACGGGGACGGGCTGGCCGAGGATGCCGGAGATCGCCCGGGCGAGGTCGTCCTGGGTCCAGCGCTCGTCGCCCGCGAGCTCGAGGGTCTGCCCGGCGAGCGAGTCGTCGAGGGCCGCGACCGCGGTGGCCTCGGCGAAGTCGGCGATGGTGGCGCTGGCGACGCGGCCGTCGCCGGCGCTCGTGAGGAGCGCGCCGGACTGCTTCACGGAGTCGACCGTGCCGGCGTAGTTCTCGGTGTACCAGCCGTTGCGGAGGAGCGTGACGGGGACGCCGGACGCGGCGAGCACCTCCTCGGTGGCCTTGTGCTCGCCCGCGATGAAGAGCTCGGTGGTGGAGGCGCGGAGGACGCTCGTGTAGAGGATCCGGCCGACGCCCGCGGCCTTCGCGGCCTCGATGACGGTGGTGTGCTGCGGCACGCGCTGGCCGACCTCGCTGCCCGAGACGAGCACGAGGGTGTCGCCGGGCTGGATCGCGGCGGCGACGCTGTCGGCGTCGGTGTACTCGAGGCGCGCGGTGCGGACGCCCTGCGCGGCGAGGTCGGCGAGGGCCTCGGGGCGGCGCGCGGTGGCGAGCACGTCGGAGGCGGCGGCGCCGCGGGCGAGGAGGGACGCGACGATGCGCGATCCGAGGCGGCCGGTGGCGGCGGTGACGACGATGGTCATGGGATGCCTTTCGAGTCGGGAGGAGCGGTACGTCGGGGTCAACGACTCCGTCGCCGAGTACCTTCCCACAGGGAGGTACCCACTTTCCGGTAAGTTGGTCATCATGACGCAGATGAGCTTCCGGGTGACGCGCGACCGACCCGGCGTGACCGAGGGCCGCTACCCCGCGAACTGCCCGTCGCGCACGCTGCTCGACCACATCACGAGCAAGTGGGGCGTGCTCGTGCTCCTCGCGCTCGGGGAGCGGTCGCGCCGCTGGGGCGAGCTGCGGCGCGAGGTCGAGGGCATCAGCGAGAAGATGCTCGCCTCCACCCTGCGCACCCTCGCGGACGACGGGCTCGTCCTCCGCGAGGCGCAGCCCACCATCCCGCCGCGGGTCGACTACCGGCTCACCGAGCTCGGCCACGAGGTGAGCGCCCGGCTCGTGCCGCTGATGGACCTGGTCATGGACATCACCGAGGACACGTCCCCGCTGGCGTCCCGCCGACCCTAGGCTGGTTCCGGCAGCCGGGGAACCGGCGCCGACCCGCCTCGCGCCACGGCGCCACCCGGCCAGAGAGAGACCGACGATGCCCTCCCCGTCCGCGCCGACGCTGTCGCGCACGCCCGCCCCGCCCCGCGACGTCCGCCGCGCGCGCGTCGCCGTCGGCATCCTCTTCTTCACCAACGGCGCGATCTTCGCGAACCTGCTGCCGCGCTACCCGTCGATCAAGGCCGAGCTCGGGCTCGCCAACGTCGAGTTCGGGGCCGCGGCCGCCGCGTCGCCGCTGGGCGCGCTCATCGCGGGGCTCGCGGCCGGCGTGCTCATCCGCCGGTACCGGTCGGCGCGCGTGGCGGTCGCCGCGACCGTCGTCGCCTCCGTCGGGATCCTGCTGGCCGGCCTCGCGCCCGCCTGGATCGTGCTCGCGGGCGCCCTGTTCCTCGCGGGCGCCATGGACTCGATCACCGACGTCGCGCAGAACTCGCACGCGCTCCGGGTCCAGCGGCTGTACGGGCGGTCGATCATCAACTCGTTCCACGCGGTCTGGTCGATCGGCGCGGTGGCGGGCGGGCTCATGGGCGCGGCCGCCGCGCAGATCCGGCTGCCGCTCCTCGTGCACCTCTCCATCTCGGCCGTGCTGTTCAGCGCGTTCGCGGTCGTCTCGCTGCTGTGGCTGCTGAAGGGACCGGAGCCGGAGCCCGGCGAGGGCGGCGCCGCGCACGCGCACGCGCCGGATCCCGAGGGCGACGTCGCCCGCGCCGCCTCCCCGCGCGCGCTCGGCCTCGTGGCGAAGTACGGCGTGCTGCTCGCGCTCGTGATCATCGCGTCCGGCGGCGCCATCGTCGAGGACGCCGGCAGCACCTGGTCGGCCATCTACCTCTCGCGCGACCTCGGCTCGTCGGCGTTCGTCGCGGGCCTCGGCTTCATCTCACTGCAGGGCATGCAGTTCATCGGCCGGATGCTCGGCGACCGCATGGTCGACCGCTTCGGGCAGCGCGCCATCGCCCGCCTCGGCGGCGTCCTCGTGCTCGTCGGCATGGGCGCGGCGCTCGCGTTCCCGAGCGTCGTCGGCACGATCGTCGGGTTCGGCGTCGCGGGCTTCGGCGTCGCGACCCTCATCCCGGCCGCGATGCAGGCGGCCGACGAGCTGCCCGGCTTCAAGCCCGGCACCGGCCTCACCATCGTCGGCTGGCTGCTGCGGCTCGGCTTCCTCGTCTCGCCGCCCGTGGTCGGCGCGATCGCGGACGCCTCGTCGCTCCGCTTCGGCCTGATCTTCATCCCCGCGGCCGGCCTGCTCGTGCTCGTGTTCTCGCGCGTGCTGGCGACGCGGCGGGCGCATCCGGCGGCGCAGGCGGCGCCCGGGTCGGGGTCGGCCTCCTCCGCCTAGGCCGCTCTCGGGCCGATCCGCTCACGGGCTCCTGCGAGTGCGGCCGCGCGCGCCGCCGCCCGCGGGAGAGTGGGCGCACGCCACCCGCCGCGCCACCCGAGAGGATCGCCATGTCAACCGACCTGCCCGGAGGGCTCTTCCCGCTCGCCCACGACCTCACCGTCACGCGCTTCGGCTACGGCGCCATGCAGCTCGCGGGGCCGCGCGTGTTCGGGCCGCCCGCGGATCCGGATGCCGCCCGCGCGGTGCTGCGCGAGGCCGTCGCGCTCGGGATCACGCACATCGACACGGCCGACTTCTACGGCCCCGGCCACACGAACGCGCTCATCGAGGAGGCGCTGTTCCCCTACCCGGAGCGCCTGCACATCGTGACCAAGGTCGGATCCCTGCGCGACGAGAAGGGCCGGTGGCCGCAGGCGCTCTCCGCGGCCGAGCTCCGCCAGGCCGTCTACGACAACCTCACGCACCTGACGCTCGACGTGCTCGACGTCGTGAACCTCCGCGTCGGCGCCTTCGACAGCCCCACCGACGGATCCATCGAGGAGCCGTTCACGGCCCTCGCCGAGCTGCAGAGGGAGGGGCTGATCCGGCACCTCGGCGTGAGCAACGTGACACCCGCGCAGGTGGCCGAGGCCCGCGGGATCGCGCCGATCGTGAGCGTGCAGAACCACTACAACCTGGCCCGCCGGGACGACGACGCGCTCATCGACGAGCTGGCCGCCGACGGCATCGCCTACGTGCCGTACTTCCCGCTCGGCGGGTTCTCGCCGCTGCAGTCGGAGGCGCTGGCGCGCGTGGCGTCCGACCTCGGCTCGGCTCCGCTGCCGGTCGCGCTCGCGTGGCTGCTGCAGCGGTCGCCGAACGTGCTCGTCATCGCGGGCACGTCGTCTGTCGAGCACCTGCGCGAGAACGTGGCGGGCGCGCGGATCCGGCTGCCCGAGGACGCGCTCGCGGAGCTCGAGGGCATCGGCGGCTGACGGCTGGGCCCGCGGGCATGCGAGTGCCGGCGCGCCCGCCCCGCCTCAGGCCCCGCCGCCCCGCTCGGCGGCCTCCGCGGCGGCATCCGCCACCCGCCGCAGCGCCGCCAGCACCACGCGGACGGGCGCCTGCGCGAGCGCGTCCGGCCGGGCGAGCACGTCGACGTGGCGCACGAGCGTCGCGCCGACGACCGGCCGCAGCACCATCCCGTCGACCGCGAGCGGGGCGCCGGTCGTCCGCGGCATCACGGCGATCGCGTCGCCGGCCCGCACGATCTGCGCCGCCACCGAGAACTCGTTGACGCGGTGCACGATGCGCGGCGCCCGTCCGCTCAGCGCACCGAGGTGGTCGAGCACGCCCGCGAGCGGGAAGCCCGCGTGCGTGGAGATCCACCGCTCGTCGCGCAGCTCGTAAGGCGTGATGCCCGCGGACGCGGCGAGCGGATGCCCCGCGTGCAGGGCGATGTCGAGCGGCTCCACCAGGAGCGGCACGACCACGATCCGGGCGGTCGGCCACGGCGGGTCGTGCGGGAGGCGGTGCGCGACGACGAGGTCGTGATCCGCGGTGAGGCCCGCGAAGTCGCCCTGTGCCACGTCGGCGTCGGCGAGCGCGACGCCGACGCGCGCGGCGGATCCCTCCGGGCCGGCGAGCCGGGCCAGCTCGGCGAGCAGCGGCCCGAAGAGCGCGAGCCCGGCGCTGTGGAACGCGGACACGCGGACCGCCCGGGCGTCGTACGCGAGGAACGACCCGACGGCGTCCCGGGCCGCGGCGAGCGCCTCGTCCACGCGCACCGACGCCACGGCGAGCGCCTCACCGGCCTCCGTGAGCGCCAGGCGCCGCCCGCGCCGGGTGGTCAGCGGCACGGGGACGCCGGCCTGCAGCGCGGCGAGCTGCTGCGAGACGGCGGACGCGCTCACGTTCATCGCGACCGCGACGGCCGCGACGCTACCCCGGTCGCCGAGCTCGCGCAGCAGTCGGAGGCGGGCGGGATCCATGAGCCCTGTCTAACGCATCGATGAAGACGATGCCCGTCGATCTTCCGGTTCGACCGCTGGAGAGTGGGGGCATGGCCTCCCGCACCCGCCCCGAGCCCGTCGTCGACCTGCTGCTGCTGGCCGTCGCGGCCGTCTGGGGCGCGAGCTTCCTCGCGGCCAAGGACCTCGCGGCGGAGACGGGCGTCCCCGCCGCCGTCGCGCTGCGCTTCCTCGTCGCTTTCGCCGCGACCGGACTGGTCTGCCTCGCCCGGCGCGAGCGGCTGCCGCGGGGTCGCGGCCTCCTCATCGCGGCGGCGCTCGGCTGCTCGCAGGCCGCGGTCATCGGCCTGGAGACCTGGGGCGTGCACCTGACGAGCGCGACCAACGCCGGCCTCCTCATCAGCCTCGCGCTCGTGATGACGCCCGTGCTCGAGGGCGCCGCGTCGCGCTCGTGGCTGCCGCGGTCGTACTTCGTCGCGGCGGTCGCGGCCGTGGTGGGCGTCGCGCTGCTCGTCTCCGAGGGCGGGCTGCGCGCGCCGACGCCGGGCGACGGGCTGGTGATCGCCGCGGCGGTCGTGCGGGCCGTGCACGTCACCGCGAGCGGGCGCCTCACGCGCGGGCGGAGCGAGGGATCCCTCGGGGTCGTCCTCGTGCAGATGGGCGTGTGCGCGGCCCTGTTCTCCGCGATGGCAGGGCCCGACCTGCCCGCGGCGGCAGCGGCGCTGGACGCCCGGGGCTGGGCGGGCGTCCTCTTCCTCGGGGTGCTGTGCTCGCTGTTCGCGTTCGCGGTGCAGCTCTGGGCCGTGCGGCGGACGTCGGCGTCGCGGGCCAGCATCCTCATGGGCACCGAGCCGGTGTGGGCGCTGCTGGTGGGCGTGGTGCTGGCCGGGGAGGCGATCGGGCCGGTCGGCGCGGGCGGCGCGGCGCTCATCGTCGCCGCGTCGTACGCGGGCCAGGCGATCGAGCGGCGGCACCGGGCGCGGATCGGCGCGGCCGTCGGCGCGGTCGGCCAGGATGGCGGCATGCCCTCGCGCGCCCCGGCCGACCGGTCCCTGGATCCCGCCGCATGACCGCCCCCGACCGCGGCGCGCCGCCGAGCGACCGCCGCTTCCCGCGGAGCGTCTACCGCGAGGGCGCCGAGCCCGACGTGCGGTTCACGCTCGCGAACGAGCGCACGTTCCTCGCCTGGATCCGCACCTCGCTCGCCCTGATCGCCGGCGGTGTAGCGCTCGAGGCGCTGGGGCTCGGGTTGCAGCCCGGGTTCCGGCTGGCGGCCTCGATCGCGCTGATCGTCACCGGCATCGCCTCGCCCGCCCAGGCGTGGATCGGCTGGATGCACACCGAGCGCGCCCTCCGCCGGGACCGCCCGCTGCCGTCCGCCGCGCTGTCGCTACCGCTCGGGATCGCCGTGGTCGTCGCCGGGGTGCTCGTGCTCCTGGGCGTGCTGACGGCGTGAGCGCCCCGGATCCGGCCGAGCGCCCGTCCGACCCCGGCCTCCAGCCCGAGCGCACGGCCCTCGCGTGGCGGCGCACGGCGCTGGCGCTCGTCGTCGGATCCCTGCTCGGGCTGCGCGTGCTCCCGACGCTCCTCGGATCCGCTGGCCTGGTCGTCGCCGCGGCCGGCGTGATCGCCGCCCTGGCCGTGCTCGCGACCGCGCACCGCCGCTACCGCCGCGTCCACCGGATCCTCGCCGCGGGATCCGCCGGGCCCGGCACCGCGGCGCTCCCCGGCGGCGCGCTCCCCGCGCTCGTGGCGGCGCTCACGGCGTGCGCCGGCCTGGCCGCGCTGGCCCTCGCGCTCGCCCGCTGAGCCGGGGGCGGATCCGCGGCCGCGCACGCGGTCTCGCCCGCGTCGACCGGCGACGCGTCAGGTCGTCGGCATCCGCAGCAGCGCGCCGTGCTCGCGACAGGTGGCCGCGGCGATCGCCATGCAGGTGCGGAGCATCGCCTCGCCCTCCGCGGGCGTGCGCGGCGCGCCCCGGCGCACGATGGCGTCGGCCGCGGCGGCGAGGCACGCGTCGCCGGCGCCCATGGTGTCGACGATCGGCCGCGGATCCGGCGCGATGCCCGCCGCCACGACCTCGCCGCCCTCGAGCTGCACGGACGCGCCGCGCGGGCCCTCGGTCGCGAGCACGAGTCGGCTGCCGGCCGCGTGCAGCGCGGACCGCGCGTCGGCCAGCGCGCCCAGGCCGAGCAGCGCGGTGTCGTCGTCGCCGATCTTCACGAGCAGCGACCGGGCGGCCGCGCGCGCGAACCCGGCGCGGAACCGACCGGCGTCGTGGAGCATGCCGGCACGGGGGTTCGGGTCGACGAGGAGGCGCTCTCGCGGATCCTGCACGGCCGCCAGCAGCTCGTCGGCCTGCTCGTGGTCGTCGTACGGGAAGCAGCTCACGACCACGAGCGACGCCGCGTCGAGCGCCGCGCGCTCCGCCTCGCCGATGCGGACGCGCCGGTTCCACGCGGCCTCGTTGAAGGAGTACCGCGGCTCGCCGTCCTCGCGCTCGCTGACCGCGACGGAGGATCCCGACGGCCCGACGGTGGCGATGAGCTCGACCCCGTGCGCGGCCAGCTCGGCGCGGATGCGGTCGCCGTGCGCGTCGTCGCCCACCATCGCGACGAGCTGCACGCGGTGCCCGAGGATCGCGAGGCCGACGGCGACGTTGAGCGCGGCCCCGCCGACGAACGCGGTCTCCTCGCCGTCCTCGCGGATGAGGTCGATGAGGGCGTCGCCGACGACGACGATGGGCTGGTCATGCATGGTGGGGGACCTCTCCTGAGCCGCGGACGATGAGCGTGGTGGGGACGACGACGGTCTGCGCGGGACCGGTGTCGCCGTCGAGCCGGGCGAAGACGCGCTCGGCGGCGGCGTGGCCGATGCCCGAGGGGTCCTGCGCGATCACGGTGACGGCCGGATCCAGCAGCTCGGCCATCGGCAGGTCGTCGAAGCCGACGAGCGCGATGCACCGGTGGGCGCCGTGCCGCCGGAGGGCCGCGATGACGCCGATGGTGATGAGGTTCTGCCCGCTGACGATCGCGGTCGGCGGCTCGGGCAGGGCGAGCAGGCGCTCGGCGAGCGCCTCGGCCACGCGCTCGTCGTACGCGCCCTCGAGGGCGTACCCCGGCGGCACCGGCAGCCCGCGCCGCGTCATCTCCTCGACGAAGCCGCGCTCGCGCTCCCGGGCCGTGAAGATCTCCGGCCGGTCGCCGAGGAACGCGATGCGGCGGTGCCCCTGGTCGGCGAGGTGCGCCACGGCCCTCGAGATGCCGGCCGCGTTGTCGACGATGACCGAGTCCGCCTCCAGCCCCGCGGGCACGCGGTCGACGAAGACCAGCGGCGTGCCGCGCGATGCCGCGACGCCGAGGTAGGCCTGGCTGGGCGCGATGGTCGTGAGGATGAGCCCGTCGACCCGGCGGGCGAGGAAGGCGTCGACGGAGGAGCGCTCGCGCTCGGGGTCGTCGTCGAGGCTCGAGGCGAAGACGGCGACGCGCCGCTCCTTCGCCACCTCCTCCACGGCGCGGTGCACGGCGCCCGAGAACGGGTTGGCGACGCTGCCGACGAGCAGGCCGAGCGTGTTGGTGCGCCGGTCGGCGCGGCGCAGGTTGCCGGCGTGCAGATCCGGCTGGTACTGCAGCTGCTCCACGGCCGCCCGCACCCGGGCGGTCATCTCCGCGGAGACGTTGGCCTCGCCGTTGACGACGCGCGACACGGTCTTGATGCCGACGCCGGCGAGCCGCGCCACGTGCTTCATCGTGGGGCGGCGCGCGGCCGACGCCGGACCAGGCGGTGATGACAACGGTGTCACGAATGGGTCTCGCTCTCTGCGGTATGGGTTGACCATAGCGGGTCGGACCCGGTAGACCTCTCCCTGACAACGTTGTCGGGAGTGCGCTCCCACCCGAAGGACAGGATCCATCAATGACGAACCGATCCCCGCGCCTCGTGCGCAGCATCGCACTCGGCTCCGCGGCCCTCATCGCCGCCGCCGGGCTCACCGCCTGCTCCAGCTCCAGCGGCGGCTCCGGATCCGGCGACAGCGGCGGCTCCGGAGACGTCGGCGTCTCGCTCATCGTGAAGACGACCACCAACCCGTTCTTCGTCGCGATGGAGGACGGCGCGAAGGACGCAGCGACGTCCGCCGGCATCGACCTCACGCTCGCCGCCGGCAAGGAGGACGGCGACGAGGACACCCAGATCCAGGCCATCGAGAACGCCATCTCCAAGGGCGACAAGGGCATCCTCATCACCCCGAACGGCCCGTCCGTGGTCGACGCGATCCAGAAGGCCCGCGACGCCGGCCTCTTCGTCATCGCGCTCGACACCGCGCCCGACCCGGCCGACTCCGTCGACATCACGTTCGCCACCGACAACTTCGCGGCGGGCGAGGCCATCGGCAAGTGGGCCGCGGCGCAGCTCGACGGCAAGAAGGCGACCATCGCCCTCCTCGACCTGTACGACGACAAGGCCGTCTCGGTCGACTACAACCGCGACCAGGGCTTCCTCACCGGCATGGGCATCGACGTCGGCGACAAGGCGAAGAACGGCGACGAGGCGAAGACCGGCGACTACAGCGGCGGCTCCTACGAGATCGTCGGCAACGAGGCCACGCAGGGCGCCGAGGACGGCGGCCGCACGGCCATGGAGACGCTGCTGTCGAAGGACCCCGACGTCAACGTCGTCTACACGATCAACGAGCCCGCCGCGTTCGGCGCGTACCAGGCGCTCCAGGCGGCCGGCAAGGAGAAGGACGTGATCCTCGTCTCGGTCGACGGCGGCTGCGCGGGCGTGAAGAACGTCAAGGAGGGCGTCATCGGCGCCACCGCGCAGCAGTACCCGGTGAAGATGGCGCAGCTCGGCGTCGAGGCCATCGCCCAGCTCGCGAAGGACGGCACGAAGCCGGCCACGAGCGCCGGGCTCGACTTCTTCGACACCGGATCCGCGCTCGTCACCGACACCCCCGTCGACGGCCTCGACAGCATCACGTCCGACGACGCCGCGACGAAGTGCTGGGGCGAGTGACCGTGAGCCAGCGGACCACCGACCCGAACCCGCCGACCTCGGCGCTCGACCTCGCGAACGAGTTCCTCGACCGGCGCTCGCCCGTCGACCGGATCCGCGGGGTGCTCCACCGCTACCCCGCCGTCAGCCCCGCCGTCGTGCTGGTCCTCGCGATCATCGTGTTCGGCCTGCTCAACGACCGCTTCCTCGATCCCGCCAACCTGTCGCTCGTGACGCAGCAGGTCGCCGTGGTCGGCACGCTCGCGGTGGCGCAGACGCTGATCATCCTCACCGCGGGCATCGACCTGTCGGTGGGCGCGGTCATGGTGCTCACCTCGATGGTGATCGCGCAGACCGCCAGCCAGAACGGCCTGCCGGCGCCCGCCGCGCTGGTCGCCGGGCTCGTCGTGGGCCTCGCGGCCGGCGCGTTCAACGGACTGCTCGTGACGCGGCTGCGGCTCCCCCCGTTCATCGTCACGCTCGGGACGCTGAACATCTTCGTGGCGCTCACGCTCCTCTACTCCAACGGCGCGACCGTCCGCGGCGTGGACATGCCGTCCGCGCTCTCGTGGACCGGGCGCACGTTCGACCTCGCCGGCGTGAAGATCAGCTTCGGCGTGGTGCTCATGCTCGTGCTGTACGTCGTCGTCGCGTTCATCCTCGGCAAGACGGCCTGGGGCCGGCACGTGTACGCGGTCGGCGACGACAAGGAGGCCGCGCGCCTCGCGGGCATCAGCGTCAACCGGGTGCTCATGAGCGTGTACCTCGCGGCCGGGGCGATCCTCGCGTTCGGCGCGTGGATCCAGATCGGCCGCAGCAACGCCGCCAGCCCGAACGCCGGCGCCGACCTCAACCTCGACTCGATCACCGCGGTGGTCATCGGCGGGACCAGCCTCTTCGGCGGCCGCGGCACCGTCTGGGGCACGCTCCTCGGCGCGCTCATCGTCGGCGTGTTCCGCAACGGGCTCTCGCTCGCGGGGCTGGACGTGCTGTACCAGACCCTCGCCGTGGGAGTCCTCATCATCGTGGCGGTCTCCGTCGACCAGTGGATCCGAAAGGTGCGCAAGTGACCCTCACCGACCCCGCGGGGAGCGCCCCCGCCCCGACCCGCGCGCCCGTGCTCGAGGCGAAGCGGCTCGTGAAGACCTTCGGCCGGGTGGTCGGACTCGACGGCGTCAGCCTCGAGCTCTACCCCGGCGAGGTGCTCGCGATCATCGGCGACAACGGCGCCGGCAAGTCGACGCTCATCAAGTGCCTCACGGGCGCGGAGACGCCCGACGAGGGCGAGCTGTTCCTCGACGGCAAGCCGGTGTCGTTCAAGCGGCCGCAGGACGCCCGGGCCGCGGGGATCGAGACGGTGTACCAGAACCTCGCCGTCTCGCCCGCTCTCGACGTGGCGTCGAACCTCTACCTCGGGCGGGAGAAGCGGAAGAAGGGGATCCTCGGATCCGTCTTCCGCATGCTCGACACGGCCGGCATGCGCCGCGATGCCAAGGCGGAGCTGACCGAGCTCGGCATCTCGACGCTGCAGGACGTGACCGTGCCCGTCGAGAACCTGTCCGGCGGGCAGCGGCAGGCCGTCGCCGTGGCGCGCGCCGCGGCGTTCGGGTCGAAGGTCGTGGTGCTCGACGAGCCCACCGCGGCGCTCGGCGTGCGCGAGTCGAACCAGGTGCTGGAGCTCGTGCGGAACCTGCGCGACCGCGGCATCCCGGTGATCCTCATCAGCCACAACATGCCGCAGGTGTTCGAGGTCGCCGACCGGATCCACATCCAGCGGCTCGGCAAGAAGGCCGCCACGATCACGCCGCAGTCGCACTCGATGACGGACGCCGTCGCGATCATGACGGGCGCGGCGACGGCATGACGGCCACGGTCCTCTCCGCGGAGTTCACGGCGCTGCCCGGGAACGAGGAGCAGGTGGCGCGCATGATCGCGGAGCTCGCCGAGCGCGTGCGCGCCGAGCCCGGGAATGTCGTCTTCGCGCCCTACCGGCGGGTGGAGGATCCGGCGCGGTTCGTCGTGCACGAGGTCTACCGCGACGAGGCCGCGTTCCAGGCGCACATCGGGGCGGACTACGGGGCCGCGTTCAACGCGGCGCTCGGGCCGCTGATCGTGGAGGACGGCTCGCAGCTCACGTTCCTCGCGCCCGTCTGACGGGCACGGCACCCCGCGGCCGCCCGGCGTCTCGACGCGCCGGGCGGCCGCGGTCGTGCGCGGTCGTGCGCCGCGGGTGCGCGCGCGGAACGTGGGTCAGCGCGCCGAGTACCCGCCGTCCACGAGGTGGTAGCTGCCCGAGATGAAGGACGCGTCGTCGCTGAGGAGGAAGAGCACGAGGGCGGCGACCTCCGTGTCGGTGCCGAGGCGGCCGGTCGCGTGCTTGCTCTCGAGGTACGCGAGCGCGTCCGCCGAGAGGGAGGAGCGCACGAGCGGGGTGTCGATGAAGCCGGGGCCGACCGCGTTGGTGCGCACGCCGCGAGCCGTGTACTCGAGCGCCGCGACCTTGGTGAGACCGACGAGGGCGTGCTTGCTCGCGACGTAGGCCGCGTTCTGGGCGAAGCCGACGGATCCGAGCACCGAGCTCATGTTGACGACCGCGCCGCCGCCCGCCTCCACCATCGCGGGCAGCTGGTAGCGGAGGCCGTAGAAGACGCCGTCGAGGTCGATGGCGCGCGTGCGGTCCCACGCGGAGATCTCGTAGTCGCCGATGTCGGCCGGCGGCGCGCTGACGCCCGCGTTGTTCACGGCGAGGTGGAGCGCGCCGTACGTGTCGACGGCGTGCGCGACGGCGGCCTCGGAGTCCGCCGCCTTCGCGGTGTCCTGCCGGAACGCGGTGGCGGTGCCGCCCGCGGCCTGGATCTCGGCGACGACGCGCTCGGCCGCCTCCAGCTGGATGTCGGTGACGACGACCGACGCGCCCTCCGCCGCGAGCGCGCGGGAGATCGCGGCGCCGATGCCGCTGCCTCCGCCTGTCACGAGAGCGGTCTTCGTGTCGAACCTGGCCATGGGGATCCTCCTCGGGTCGAGGCGACGCGGATCCGCGCCGCCCCTCGACGGTACGCCCGCACGACCCGGTCACCCGGGGTTCACCCGGCGTCCACCCGGGGGTCGGGGGCGCGCCCGGGGGCGCCAATACCTTTCGGGCGTGATGCGTCCGCCGTGCCCGGTGGAGACGCCCGAGATCGATGGAGACCCCACATGACCCTCACCCGTGAGACCCACCACCGGCTGCTGCCGATCCTGTCCCGCGACCCCCACGCCCGCGGCAAGCGCAGCACGGTCACCTGCCACCTCAAGTGCGACGACGCGTGCACGAAGCCCGTGCCGAACGTCACCGACAACTCCTACTTCCGCGACATCGCCGGCCGCGCCCTCTCGCGCCGCACGCTGCTCGGCGGCGCGGGCGCCGGTGCCCTCGCGATCCTCGTGGCGCAGAACGCCGCGGCCCCCGGCGCCGAGGCCGCCGCCGCGCAGGCCGCGTCGAACCTGCCCTTCACGGCGATCACGCCCGTCGACGCGTCCGTCGACCAGTTCACCGTGCCGACCGGGTACCGCTGGCAGCCGATCATCCGCTGGGGCGACCCGCTCTTCAGCTACGCCGACGACTTCGACGCCGAGAACCAGACCGCGAAGCTCGCCGCGCGCCAGTTCGGCTACAACAACGACTACCTCGACATCATCCCGGTCAACTCGCGGAACAAGGAGGCGCTCCTCGTCGCCAACCACGAGTACACGAACGAGAGCATCATGTTCCCGCCCGCGGCCGACGACGCCGAGCTCGCCGAGCAGCGCCGCATCGGGAAGGCCTCGCACGGCATGTCGGTCGTGGCGCTGCGCCGCAAGACGGTCGGCCAGCCGTGGACGTACACGATCGGCCACCACCGCAACCGCCGCATCACCGCGGACACCCCCTTCGCCGTCTCGGGCCCCGCCGCGGGATCCGCCTCGCTGCGCACCAAGGACGACCCGAAGGGCACGCGGATCCTCGGCACGCTCGGCAACTGCGCCGGCGGCACCACCCCGTGGGGCACCGTGCTGTCCGGCGAGGAGAACTTCAACGGCTACTTCCGCACCGCGGGCACCTCCGCCGCCGACAAGCGCTACGGCCTCGCCGACAAGGCGACGACCCGCGGCTGGGAGGCCATCGACCCCCGCTTCGACGCCCGCACCGCCGGCTACGAGAACGAGCCGAACCGCTTCGGCTGGATCGTCGAGGTCGACCCGTTCGAGCCCGGCGAGGCGCCCGTGAAGCACACCGCGCTCGGCCGCTTCAAGCACGAGGGCGCGAACGTGATCCTCGGGAAGAGCGGCCACGTCGCCGCGTACATGGGCGACGACGAGCGCTTCGACTACCTCTACAAGTTCGTGTCGCACGACACGATGGTCACCGGCACCACGCGCCAGGACCGCAAGCGGAACAAGGAGCTGCTCACGCGCGGCGCGCTCTACGTGGCGCGCTTCACGGGCGACTCGCCCGTCGCGGAGATCACCGGCACCGGCCAGCTCCCCTCCGACGGGCAGTTCGACGGCATCGGCGAGTGGATCCCGCTGGTGGTCGACGGCGTCTGCCAGGTCCCCGGGTTCACGACCGAGGAGGCGCTCGTGCACACGCGCCTCGTCGCGGACGCGGCTGGCGCCACGAAGATGGACCGCTGCGAGGACGTGCAGCCCAGCCCCGTCACCGGCAAGGTCTACGTCGCCTGCACCAACAACACCGATCGCGGCAAGGCGGGCAAGGAGGGCGCCACGGAGATGAACCCGCGGACGACCAACCGCGACGGCCACATCGTGGAGATCACCGAGGACGGCGGCGACGCCCGCTCCACCACCTTCACGTGGAACCTGCTGCTCGTCGCGGGCGACCCGGCGAAGAACGAGTCCACCTACTTCGCGGGGTTCCCGAAGGACAAGGTCTCGCCCATCAGCTGCCCGGACAACGTCGCGTTCGACTCCGAGGGCAACCTCTGGATCTCGACCGACGGCGCCCCGAGCACCATCGGACTCAACGACGGCCTGTTCAAGGTCCCCGTCGAGGGCGCCGAGCGCGGCCACGTGCAGCAGTTCCTCTCCGTGCCGACCGAGGCGGAGACCTGCGGGCCGGTCGTGCACGACACCGAGGGCATGGTGTTCGTCGCGGTGCAGCACCCGGGCGAGGACGGCTCGTTCGCCGAGCAGCACTCGTACTTCCCCGACTACGTGCCCGCCGGCGCCACCCCGCCGAAGGGCGCCTGGCGCGGACCGCGCCCGTCGGTGATCCAGGTGTGGCGGGGCTGATCCGCGGAGAGCCGCTCGGCGGGGTGACCCGCTGAGCTGATCGGGGGGCCGATCCTGGGGCCGGGGCGTGCGTGCGCCCCGGCCCTCGTGCGTGCGCGGGCGGTCGGCGGGATCCGGCCGGGCTAGCGTCGAGGGATGAGCGAGCGCGGGGGCGATGCCGACGGATCCACGGACGCCTCGACCGACGACGAGCGCTGGCTGGTCGTGGGCGGGCGGCGGTGGCCGCGCACGGATCCGTCGCTCCCGGCCGACCTCGTGGATGGACTGAAGTCGCACCTCGGCCGCGGCCGCTCGGGCGTGGGCGCCGCGAAGCGCCGGGGTGACGACGACGCGGTGGCCGCCGCCCGGAAGCGCGTCGGCCTCGCGAAGCACGGCCTCGGCGAGCGCGGCCCGCGCTGGTGGGACGAGCCCGAGGACGCGCGCCTCGAGCGGGCGCGCGAGGCGCTGCGGGAGCTGGACGCGCTGGACGAGCCCGCGAGCTGACGCGCTCTGCCCGTCCGCCCGTGCGCCGGCCCGTCCGCCCGCGGGCCAGGCTGGACGCATGCAGCTCTACTCCGCGCTCCCCCTCGTCCGCGCCCGGCAGATCGCGGCCGACACCGCGGCGCTCGCGGGCATCGTCGTGTCGGTGCTCGTGGGGATCGCCGTGGCCGCGCTCATCCGCCCGCTCGGCGACCTCGGCCGCAGCATGGAGGAGGCGGGCACGCGGCTCAGCGGATCCATGACCGACGCCGCCGACGCCCTCGGCCGCCTGCCGCTCGTGGGCGACGCCGCGCGCGGGCCGTTCGAGGACGCGAGCGGCATCGGATCCGGCCTCGTGCAGGCGGGGCGCGACCAGCAGTCGCTCGTCGGCACCATCGCGCTCGTGCTCGGCCTGCTGGTGGCGCTCGTGCCGATCGCGTTCATCGTGCGGCACTGGCTGCTGCGGCGCGTCTCGTTCGTGCGCCGCGCGGCCGCCGCCCGATCCCTCGCCGCGACGCCCGGCGGCACCGAGCTGCTCGCGCTCCGGGCGCTCTCGTCGCGGAAGCCGGCGGCGCTCCTCAAGGCGCACCCGGATCCCGTCGCCGCCTGGCGCGCGGGCGACCCGCGCGTGGTGCGCCAGCTCGCCGACCTGGCGCTGCGCGACGCGGGGGTGTCGTCGGGGCGGTGATCCGGCGAGCTCGCCCGATGTGACGGCGACAGCGCGCGAGGAGCATCCTCGGAGGCATGTCGCCTCTCCTCCTGGCCGGTCTCGCCGGCCTGCTCTCCGGCCTGTCGCTCGTGGTCGGATCCCTCGTCGCGTGGTTCGTGAAGGTGCCGCGCGAGGTGGTCGCGCTCGTGATGGCGTTCGGCGCCGGGGTGCTGATCTCGGCGCTGTCGTTCGACCTGGTCGACGAGGCGGCGGCGAGCGGCGGGGTGATCCCCACGCTCGGCGGCTTCGTCGCGGGCGCGGTCGTCTACGTGGTGCTCGACCAGATCCTCGAGCACGGTGGCTTCCGCCGGAAGCACCACGGGAGGTCGGGCGGCGGAGGCGGCACCGGGGTGGGGATCGCGCTCGGCGCCCTCCTCGACGGCGTGCCCGAGACGGCCGTGCAGGGCCTCAGCCTCACGGGCGGCGGGGCGCTGAGCATCGGCGTGCTGGTCGCGGTCGTCATCTCGAACTTCCCCGAGGGCATGTCGAGCACGGCCGACCTCAAGCAGTCCGGCCGCAGCGCGCGCTACGTGTTCGGGCTCTGGACCTCCATCGCCGTCGTCTGCGCGCTCTCGTCCCTCGGCGGGTACGCGCTGCTCGGCGGTCTGCCGGAGAGCGGGCAGTCGATCGTGATGGCGTTCGCGGCCGGCGCGATCCTCGCGATGATCTGCGACACGATGATCCCCGAGGCGTTCCGCAAGGCGCAGGCGCTCACCGGGCTCGTGACCGTGCTCGGCTTCGTGGCGAGCTACGCGGTGCACCAGGCGGGGTGAGGCGGCGGAGCGGTTCCGGCCGTCGCCGGCCGGCGGCGGATCAGGCCTCGGCGGGCCGGTCCCGCGGCGACACGTTGAAGCGGTGCAGCAGGCCCGCGAGCTGCTCGACCTCGTCGGTGTCCCACGCGGAGAGGCGGTTCTGCAGGCGCTCGCGCGTGCCCGCCCGCACCTGCTCGAGGCGCTCCTCGGCGAGCGGCGTGAGGGTGAGGATCGTGGAGCGGCGGTCCTCGGGATCCGGCTCGTCCTGCACGTAGCCGGCCTCGCGCAGGACGCGGAGGTGCCGGCTGACCGAGCTCTTGTCCATGAGGAGGCCCGTCGCGACGGCGCCGGCGGAGGACGGGCCGGCGGTGCGGATCCAGCGCGCGACCGCGAAGGCGCCCGGCTGGAGGCCGGGGTGGAAGACGGCCGCCTCCTCGATGCGCAGCGAGCGGATCGACATGAGGAGGGCCCCGAGCTCCGTCGCCACCGACGAGACGGCGGCCGAGCGGTCGTCGGCGGGCGCGGGCGCGTCGGCGGTTCCGGGGATCACGGGGAGACCCTAACCGACCCGGATCCGCGCATACGCCACGCGGGATGAGCGTCGCGTCGGGCGGGGGCGCGTCGGCGGAGGGGCGGGGGCGCCGTCGGCCGCCGCCCGCGCGGATCGGCCGCAGGACCGCCCCCTGGTAGCCTCGTCCGCGCAGGCGGGGACGACGAAGGCGAGCCACATGACCGACGACACGCACGACACCGGCCACCGCGACGGCGGGGCGGCCGAGCCTCCCCTCCTCAGCCGCCGGGAGCTGCGCCGCCGCCAGCAGGAGATGGAGCGCACCTCCGCCGAGTCGTCGGGCGACGCGCACCGCTGGGTGGATCCGTTCCCCGCCGTGCCGCGCACCTCCGAGGGCGGCCTGTTCGGACCCGACCGCGTGCGCCCCGGCGCCGCGCCCGTCGAGGCCATGGCTCCCGAGACCGAGGCTCCCGCGGATGACGCGACCGCGCCCGACACCGCGGACGCGCCCGACGCCGACGCGACGGACGCCGAGCCCGACGAGGAGGTCGTCGGCACGCACGCGTTCGACGAGCTGTTCGACGACGCCGAGGACGACGACGTGGATCCCGAGGACCGCGTGCCCGCCCCGGCGGCTGCCGCTCCCGAGCAGGACGACGACGCCGACGACGCGCGCCCCGCCGACGCGCCCACCCCCTTCGACGCGGTCGTCTCCCCCGAGGCCGGATCCGCGTGGACGGTCCCCGCGCCGCACGTCGTGAACGCGCACCCCTTCCGCATGCCGCTGCGCCCGAGCGCGGAGCCCTCCGCGCCCGAGCCGACCGACGCCGAGCCCGCGCGCGCCGCCGGGTCCGCATCCGAGCCCGTCGACGCACCCGCGCCCGCCGACGCCGTCCCCGTCGACGACGCGCCGCCCGCCCGCCCCGCCTCCGCGGTCGAGCCGCAGCCGACCCCGGTCGCGTCCCTCCCCGCCGCGCCGGATGACGTCGAGGAGCCCGCCGACGAGCGTCGCCCCGGCACCGACCTCACGGCGTTCCCCGACGCGGATCCGCAGCGCTACGTCATGCGCACCCCGCGCGCCGACGCCGCCACGAGCGCCCTCACCCTCTTCCCCGAGCAGACCGGCCAGCGCGCGCCGCGCGGTCCCGTCCTCGCGCGCACCGGCTTCCGCGGCTTCGTGAACAGCATCACGGGCGGCGTCCTCAAGATCGGCCCCGGCGCCGAGGAGGCCGCCGCGAACTCGGAGGTCGCCCGACGCCAGGGCGACGAGCGCGTGATCCGCCAGGCCACGTGGTCGCGCGCGGTCAGCGTGCTGGTCGCCAACCGCAAGGGCGGCGTGGGCAAGACGCCCACCTCCCTCATCCTCGGCGGCGTGCTCGGCTCCATCCGCGGCGGATCCGTCGCGGTGGTCGAGGTCACCGACGATCCCGGGGCGCTCGGCTACCGCGCCGAGGGCCAGCCGCAGCGCGGGCTCGGCGAGCTCGTGCGCGACCGCGACGAGATCCACAGCGCCGGCCAGCTCGCCGGCTACACGGCGCCGCAGACGAGCTTCGCCTCGGTCGTCGCGTCCGTCGGCCCGCGCCGCGAGCTCACGGGCGAGGACGTGGTCGGCGTCGCGCGCCTCATCGACGAGTACTACGCGGTGCGCGTGATGGACTCCGGCAACCAGCCGTCATCGTCCGCCTTCCGCGGCGCCATCGAGGTCACCGACGTGCTCGTCGTCCCCGTGCTCAACGCGGGCGACGCGGTGCTCGAGGCCGTGGCGCTGCTCGACTTCCTGCGCGAGCTCGGCGGCCACGCGGCGATGCTCGCCGACAACGCCGTCATCATCCGCCTGCACGACGGTCGCCCGGAGGACCCGGCGGTCGTCGCGCGCATCGACCGGATCCTCGACGACGCCCGCCCGGCGCAGATCTTCACGGTGCCGTACGACGCGCACATCGCGGAGCGCGGCCCGATCTCGCTCGCCTCGCTCGACCCCGAGGTCGCGCGCGCCTTCACGGCCGCGACCGCCGGCGTCGTGCAGCGGCTCGCGCACGCGGTCCGCTGACGGACGCGTCCGCGGGCGGATCCACCGGGCGGCGCCCGCGGATCCGCCGCCCGCTCGACCGCGAGATCCTCGCCCTGGCGGTGCCGGCGCTCGGCGCGCTCGTGGCCGAGCCGCTGTTCCTGCTCACCGACACCGCCCTCGTCGGGCACCTTGGCAGCGCGCCGCTCGCGGGACTCGGCATCGCGAGCGTGATCCTGCAGACGATCGTCGGCCTCCTCGTCTTCCTCGCCTACGCGACGACGCCCACGGTCGCGCGACGCCTCGGCGCGGGCGACCGGCCGGGCGCGATCCGCGCAGGCATCGACGGCCTGTGGCTCGCCCTCGCCCTCGGCGCGGTGGTGCTGGTCCTGGGCCTGCTCTTCGCGGATCCGCTCGTGCGCGCCCTCGCGGACACCGGCGGCGCCGAGGCGGACCCGGCCGCGACCTCCGCCGTGGTCGACGCCGCGCGCACCTACCTCGGCATCTCGCTCGCCGGGATCCCCGCGATGCTCCTCGTCATCGCCGCGACCGGCCTCCTCCGCGGCCTGCAGGACACGCGCACGCCGCTCGTCGTCGCCGTCTCGGGCTTCGCGGCGAACGCGGCCCTCAACGCGTCCCTCATCTACGGGCTCGGGTTCGGGATCGCCGGATCCGCGTGGGGCACCGTCATCGCGCAGTGGGGCATGGCCGCGGTCTTCGTCGTGATCGCCGTGCGCGCCGCCCGCGACACCGGCACGACGCTGCGGCCCGGGCTCCGCGGGGTCGCGCGCTCGGCGGCGTCCGGCGGCTGGCTGCTCGTGCGCACGGCGTCGCTCCGGGCGGCGATCCTCGCGACGGTCGCGGTGGGCGCGGGGCTCGGGGTCACCGGGCTCGCGACCCTGCAGATCGCGCTCACCCTCTTCTCGACCGTCGCGTTCGTGCTCGACGCGCTCGCGATCGCCGGCCAGGCCCTCGTCGGCCACGGCCTCGGCGCCGACGACGTGCCGCGCGTCCGGGCCGTCGCCCGCCGGCTGGTGCAGTGGGGCGTGGGCCTCGGCGCGATCCTCGGCCTCGTGCTCGCGGCCCTCTCGCCGCTGCTCGGGCCGGTCTTCACGGGCGATCCGGGGATCCACCGCATGCTCACCGCCGTGACGCTCGTGCTCGCCGTCGGCCTGCCCGTCGCCGGGTACGTGTTCGTGCTCGACGGCGTGCTCATCGGCGCCGGCGACGCCCGCTACCTCGCCCTCGCCGGCCTCGTGAACCTCGCGATCTACGCGCCCGCGCTGATCCTCGTGGCGTGGCTCACGGAGACCGGCCGCGTCGCCGGCACCCCCGCCCTCCTCGCGCTATGGGCGGCCTTCGGCCTCGTCTACATCGGCGCGCGGGCGCTCACGCTGGGTCTCCGGGCGCGCGGCGACCGGTGGATCGTGACGGGGGTCGCGCGGGCCTGACCCGGCGGCGGGTCCCGCGTCAGTACATCGCGAGCGGACCCCCGCCGCGCGGACCCGGGAACGCGCGGTCGAGCTCCGCGAGCGTCTCCTCGGGGATCACGAGGTCGAGCGCCGCGCGGTTGTCGGCGACGTGCGCGGGCGTCGCGGCCTTGGCGGTCGCGAAGACGTGCGGCGCTTGGCGGACGACCCACGCGAGCGCGAGCTGGCCCGCGCTGACGCCCAGCGGCTCGGCGAGGGCGGCGAGCGTCGGATCCGTCGCGAGCCGGCCCTGGTCGAGCGGCGAGTACGCCATCACGGGCATGCGGCGGGAGCGCGCCCACGGGATCACGTCGTGCTCCGGCCCGCGCTGGGCGAGGTTGTAGAGCACCTGGTCGGTCTGCGCGGCGTCGCCGCCGGGGATCGTGGCCAGCTCGTCGAGGTCGTCCGCGTCGAGGTTGCTGACGCCCCATGCGCGGATCAGCCCCTCCTCGACGAGCTCCTGCATCGCGGCGACCGTGTCGGCGAGGGGGTGGGATCCGCGCCAGTGCAGCAGGTAGAGGTCGAGCCGGTCGGTGCCGAGGCGCGCGAGGCTGCGGCGGGCGGCATCGCCCGTGCCGCGGCGGGACGCGTTCGACGGCAGGACCTTGCTGATGAGGAACACCTCGTCGCGACGTCCGGCGATCGCCTCGCCCACCAGCTCCTCGGATCGCCCGCTGCCGTACATCTCGGCGGTGTCGATCGCGGTGAGGCCCGCGTCGATCCCGGCGCGCAGGGCGTCGAGCTCGGTCGCGCGGGCGCCGCGGTCGTCGCCCATGTTCCAGGTGCCCTGCGCGAGGGCGACGGCGGTGCGGCCGTCGGGGAAGGTGGTCGTGGGGATCTCGGTGTCAGCCATCGTCCCATCCTGCGCCGGTCGGGCCGGGTCGTCAGCGCGGCGTCGCCTCGACGCCCGGGAACGTCGGCACCCAGCAGCGCACGGCGGCGCGGTAGCGGCGGAACGGGTCCCCGAAGCGGGCCTCGAGGTCGGCCTCCTCGCCCGGGCGCACGACGTGGTTCCAGAGCGACGAGCCGATGACGGCGTAGGCGACGACGAGCCAGGATCCGAGGATCAGCCCGACGGCCGCCGCCTGCGTGACGCCCGCGAGGGCCATGGGGTTGCGGACGAAGCGGTACGGACCGGCGATCACGAGGCGCGTGGCGGTCGCGGCCGGGAGCGGGGTCCCGGCGCCGCGGGTCGACATGGCGGCCGCCGACCAGATGCCCAGCGCGCTCGCGAGCACCAGCACGACGATCCCGACGGGCAGCGCGGCGGCCGGCAGCGGCACCGCGACCCGCCAGCGCAGCTCGAGCCAGCGGATCCCGAGCGGCGCGACGACGAGGAAGGAGCCCCAGAAGACGACGATCTGCGCGGCCGTGGCGACCACGTGCCGCGAGGTGGCGGCGCTCGCGTCGGCGGGGCGCGCGGCGAACGGGCCGATGAGCGCCCAGCGGGTCGGCAGCCGGCCGAGGAGCAGCAGGGCGCAGTCGACGAGCGATCCGAGGGCCGCGGCCGCCATGACCACGACGCCGATCCCGGCCTCGGTCGTCACGGTCGCGTAGCCGGCGAGCGCGACGGCGACCACGAGCGTCCACGCGGACGCGATGACGGCGGCCCACCGGATCCCGGCGGCCGCGAGCGCCGACCCGACCACGAACAGCGGGACGTCGAGCAGGGCGACGGGCAGCGGATCCAGCGAGCCGAGCGTCGCGACGCGCACCGCGGGGATCGTCGGCACGGCGATCCACAACGCGGCCCCGCCCGCCGCCTGCGCGGCGAACCACAGGCGGGCCGCCGTGCGCGCCGGGGGGAGGCGCGACGTCCGCCTCACCGCGGGTCCGCGTGCTCCGGCGGCCAGACCACGGCGAAGCGCTCGAACACGATCTCGTCGTCCTCCGACCAAGCGGCGCCGCGGGCCGCGCTGACGCGCTCCCAGTAGATGCGGTGCTGCGTGCGCCAGCTCTCGAGCGAGAGGTCGTCCTCGCCCTCGTCGCGCGCGAAGGCGGCGTCGGCGCTCGTGAAAGGGCCGACGCGGAGCTCGGTGCTGCGGATCACGATGCGCGGCGACCCGGTGCTGTCGCAGGCGATCCAGTGCGAGCCGATGCGCGGCACCTCGTCGCCGCGCGCGAGGAAGTCGGCGACCAGCTCGGCGGTGGCGCGCTTCCGGCCGGAGAGCACGATCCCGAGCAGCTCGTCCGCGAGCCGGGCGTGATCCCCGAAGTGCTCGACCGTGTGCTCGCGCCCGGCCGCGGCGGCCTGCGGGTGCGCCGCGGCGTACGCGGCCCACATGCGCGCGGCGGCCGCGAGGTCGGGCGGGGAGACGGGCGCGGGCGCATCGGGCATGGATCCGATGCTCCCACGGGCGTCGGCGCCGCCGGGCACGGGCGACGCGGTCAGCGCGGCCGGCGCGGTCAGCGCGCCCGCGCCACGAACACCATCACCCGCGACGCCTCCGTCAGCGGGCCGCGCGCGAAGTCGCCGTGCACCGCCTCCACGTCGAAGCCGGCCGCGTCGAGCTGCGCCGTGATCGTCGCCCGGTCGCGGAACGCGAACTCCTGCTCGTCGGGGACCAGCTCGCCCGTCGCGACGAACCGGCTGCGGAAGACGACCGTGACGCGGCCCGGTCCCGTCTCCTCGACCTCGGCCCACTCCTCGAGCGGGCCGTGCGCGGTGTCCCGGGTCGTGGCCGGGCCCGACCACCGCTCCCACGGGCGATCCGCCGGGTTCCGGCTCTCGAACGTGAGCGTGCCGCCCGCGCGGAGGGCGCCGCGCAGGTCGGCGAGGGTGCGGATCCAGTCGGCGTCGGGGATGTGCTGCACCACGTTGCCCGTGAGGAACGCGATGTCGAACGGGCCGGGCGGCAGCGCGCGGCTGTCGCCGTGGACCCACTCGACCGCGTCGCCGCCCGGCCGGTGCCGGGCGACGTCGAGCATCGCGGCCGACGGATCCACGCCCACGACCCGGCGCCCGGCCGTCGCGAGCGTGACGGTCAGCATGCCCGTGCCGCAGCCGAGGTCGAGCACGGACCGCGCGCCCACCTCCGCGGCGAGCGCCCGGTCGAAGTCGTGGTCGGGGCCGTCGGGGTTGTCGCCGTCGTAGAGCGCGACGAGGCGGGGATCGAGGTCGGGCATGCCCCGACGGTAGCGGGCGGGCGCCTAGCCTGATCCCGTGACGGATCCTGAACAGCAGCCCGCCCGCGGACGCCGCGCCCCTGACGCCGAGCAGCGCTCCGAGGCGCTGAAGGAGCGGATCTACGTCACCTTCACCGCGCTCGCGGTCACCATCGCGACCGTGCGCGAGGCCGAGCACGCGACGATCGGCGGCGCCGCGCTCACCCTCCTGCTGACGGTCGTCGGCACGCTGCTGGCCGTGGCGACCGCCGAGTACATCGCCCAGATGGTGCGCGACGGCGAGGTGCCGGACCGGCGCGACATCGGCCACATCCTCTACGTGTGCGGCAGCTCGCTGGGCGTCCTGCCCGCGCCGCTCGCGATCCTCGGGCTGTCCGCGCTCGGCGTGCTCGACCTCGCGGCCGCCCTGCGCATCATCGCGATCGTCCTCGTGGCGACGCTCGTGCTCGTGACGCTCGTCGCCGTCCGCCGCCTCCGCGTGGGCCTCGGCGTGAAGCTCCTCGTGCTCGCGGGCGTCGCGGTGCTGGGCGTCGCGGTGCTCGCGGTGGAGCTGGCCGTCCACTGATCCGCTCCGGATCCGATCCCGGCCACCCGCGGGCGATCGACGTAGCGTGAGGGGATGACCGCCTCCCCGCTCGTGCCTCTCCTGGAGACTGCGCGCCTGCGGATGCGTCCGCTGGGTCCCGCGGACGTCGACGTCGTCCACCGCCTCTGGGCCGAGCGCGACCCGCGCCATCCCCCGCGCCGTCGCGTCGACGACGAGGGGCACCCGTCGCGCGACGAGGTCCGCGACCGCCTGACGGTGCAGGCGGAGGAGTCGCTCCGCACGGGCATCGGGCTGCTCGCGATCGAGCGCCGGGACGAGCCGGGCGTCATCGGGTACTGCGGCCTCGTCGTCGGCAGCGCCTCCGTCGAGGAGCCGGAGATGGCGTTCGAGCTGCTGCGCGATCTGCACGGCCAGGGCATCGCGACGGAGGCGGCGCGCGCCGTGGTCGAGGCCGCCCGCGCGACGGGACGCGTCCGGCTCTGGTCGACGGTGCGCCGGTGGAACACCGCGTCGGCCCGCGTGCTGGTGAAGGCGGGCTTCAGGGAGAGCGGTCGCGTCACGCCGGATCCCGAGCACGGCGACACGATCTGGATGGTGCGCGACCTCGGCGACCCGTCGCCGGACGGCGTCTAGCCCGCCCGCAGCTCCCAGCGGACCTCGCCGTCGACGCGCTCGTCGGTCGGCGCGAGCCCGAGCCGCCGCGCGACGGCCTCCGACGCCGCGTGATCCGGGTGGATGGCCGCCCGCACGACCCCGACGCCGTCCTCCCGCAGCCACGCGACCATCGCGGCCGCGCACTCGGCCGCGGCGCCGGATCCCTGCGCCGCCGTCCCCACGAGCCACGCGACCTCCGCCACCCGCCCCGGCGCCTCGCCGGTCACGGTCGCCTGCACGAACCCCGCCGCGCGCCCCGACCCGCGGTCGCGCAGCACCCACACGAGCCACCGCGCGGATCCGTCCGGCGAGCGCCCCGCGGCCTGCCGCGCGAAGCGCACCTCGAGCGCGGCGGGCGACGGCGGCTCGCCCCCGGTGAAGCGGTACAGCGCCGGATCCGCCAGCACCTCGACCATCTCCCGCGCGTGCGCGACCACCAGCGGCTCGAGCGCGTACCGCGCCGTGACGAGCACGGGGGCGGGCGACGTCGTCATCGCCCGAGCCTCGCACGCTTCGGGCGCGCTGACCTCGGCGAGGCCTCGCGCCGTCGCACCCCGCCGATACGCTGACGACGTGACACCCCCCGGCGCACCGGCGCCCTCCGCATCCCCCGCCCCCGCCTCGCCGCTCGCGATCCCCGGCGGCCGCCGCATCGCCGTCCAGTTCGCCGCCATGGGCACGGTCTGGGGCGCGAGCTTCCTGTTCATGAAGGTCGCGCTCGAGGGCGTCTCGTTCGGCCAGGTCTCGTGGACGCGGCTGGTGCTCGGGGCCGTCGCGCTCGGCCTCATCGTCGCCGCGCGCCGCCTCCCGCTGCCGAAGGAGCGCGTCGTGTGGCTGCACTTCGCGGTCGTCGGCGTCGTCGGATCCGCCATCCCGTACTCGCTGTTCGCCTGGGCCGAGCAGCACGTCACGTCGGGCGTCGCGAGCATCTACAACGCGACCACGCCGATCATGACCGCCCTCCTCGCGACCCTCGCCTTCCGGGTCGAGAGGCTCGGCCGCCGGCAGCTCGCGGGCATCGCGCTGGGCATCGTCGGCGTCGTCGTGATCATCGGCCCCTGGCGCCTCACGCCGGACGCGGAGGCCGCCGCGTCCGGCCAGCCGCTGCTCGAGCTCGCCGGCCAGCTCGCGTGCCTCGGCGCGGCCCTCTGCTACGGGATCACCTTCGGCTACCTCCGCCGCTTCCTCACGCACCGCGGCATCCCCGGCGTCGTCACCGCGTTCATGCAGATCGGCATGGGCGCCGCCGCGATGGTCGCCGCCACCCCGTTCCTCGCGACCGGCCCGGTGTCGCTGGATCTCCCCGTCGTGCTCAGCCTCGTGGTGCTCGGCGTCGTCGGCACGGGCCTCGCGTACCTCTGGAACATGAACGTGCTCCTCGCCTGGGGCCCCACCGCCACCTCGACCGTCACGTACATCACGCCGGTCGTGGGCGTCGCGCTCGGGATCCTGGTGCTCGGCGAGACCCTGCACTGGAACGAGCCCGCGGGCGCCGTCCTCGTGCTCCTCGGCGTGCTCCTCTCCCAGGGCCGCCGCCGCGCCGGACGCGGATCCGCCACCTCGGCCTCCGCGACCGCCGCACCGGCCGCGGCCGCGCCCGCCGCGACGCGCACCCCTCCGACGCCCGGATAGGCTCGCCGGGTGCGTCTCGTCATCGCCCGCTGCTCCGTCGACTACGCCGGCCGCCTCAGCGCGCATCTCCCCCTCGCCACCCGCCTCCTCATGGTCAAGGCCGACGGGAGCCTCCTCGTCCACTCGGACGGCGGCTCCTACAAGCCGCTCAACTGGATGAGCCCGCCCTGCACCATCGTCGAGGTCGAGCCCGACGACGACCAGGCGCTCTCGGGCGTCCGCGAGATCTGGCGCGTGGTGCAGCCCAAGACGGCGGACATGCTCGTCGTCTCGATCCACGAGGTGCTGCACGACTCCGCGCACGACCTCGGCGTCGACCCGGGCCTCGTGAAGGACGGCGTGGAGGCCCACCTGCAGAAGCTGCTGGCGGAGCAGATCCACCTGCTGGGTGACGGCCACGAGCTCGTGCGCCGCGAGTACATGACGGCCATCGGGCCGGTCGACATCCTCGCCCGCGACGCTGCCGGGAAGTCGGTCGCGGTCGAGCTCAAGCGCCGCGGTGACATCGACGGCGTCGAGCAGCTCACGCGCTACCTCGAGCTGATGAACCGGGATCCGCACCTCGCGCCGGTCACGGGCGTCTACGCCGCGCAGGAGATCAAGCCGCAGGCCCGCACGCTCGCCGAGGACCGCGGCATCCGCTGCCTCCTCCTCGACTACGACGCCATGCGCGGGATGGACGACGGGCACTCGCGCCTGTTCTGACCCGGCCTCGGGGCGCTCCCGGCGGGCATCCGATCGACCCTCGTAGGGTGGGCGGGTGACCGCACCCGACACGTCCACGCCGTCCCCCGTCGCGGGCTCCGCGCCCTGGAGCTGCATCCTCTTCGACCTCGACGGCACCATCACCGACTCGGCCCCCGGCATCACCGCGCAGCTCGCGAAGACCCTCGTCTTCATGGGCCTGCCCGTGCCCGGCCCGGCCCAGCTGCTCGAGTACGTGGGCCCGCCCATCCTCGACTCGTTCCGCGACCTCGCCGGCATGGACGACGCCGCCCAGCAGCGCGCTCTCGCCCACTACCGCGCGGGCTACGCGGGCGGCGGCGTGTTCGACAGCTCGGTGTACGCGGGGGTCCCCGAGGTGCTGCGCGCGATCCACGCGGCCGGCGTCCCGCTCTCCCTCGCCACCAGCAAGCCCGAGTCGCAGGCCCGCCGCGTGCTCGACCACTACGGCCTCACCGACCTGTTCACCGAGATCTGCGGCGCGAGCGAGGACGAGGTGCGATCCGCGAAGGCCGACGTCATCGAGGAGGCGCTGCGCCGGCTGCGCGAGGCGGGCGTCGACCTCGAGAACGTCGTGATGGTGGGCGACCGCGAGCACGACGTGCAGGGCGCCGCGGCCCACGGGATCCCGACGGTCATGGTCGGCTGGGGCTACGGCTCCCCGGCGGAGGCCGTGGGCACCATCGCGGTGGTCGAGACGGCCGCCGAGCTCGAGGCCCGGCTGCTCCCGACGGCCGCCCGACCCGCCGCCTGAGGACGCCGCTCCGAATCCCTCACACGCAAGAGCCTTTCCACAGATCCGGCTGCCGGGGCGCCATCACCCCGGGGTTAGCAACACGGAGTGACAGAATGACCCGCGGAGGAACCATGTCAACACCGCAGGACCTGCAGGACCCGCTCGCGCTCGACAGGCAGGTCAGCTACTCGCTCGTCGTCGCCGCCCGCAGCGTGACCGCCCTCTACCGACCCATCCTCGACCCGCTGGGGCTCACCCACCCCCAGTACCTCGTGCTCCTCGCCCTGTGGGCCCGCGGACCGCGCTCGGTCAAGGACCTGAGCCACGAGCTCCAGCTCGACAGCGCCACGCTCTCCCCGCTCCTCAAGCGGCTGGAGGCCATGGGCCACGTCTGGCGCGTGCGCCGGGCCACCGACGAGCGCGTGCTGGAGATCGGGCTCACCGACCAGGGCCGCGAGCTCCGCGAGAAGGCCGTCGCCATCCCGCAGCAGATCCGCGACCGTCTCTCCATGACGGAGGAGCAGCTCGAGGGCCTGAAGACCGTGCTGAGCCAGGTCATCGACAACGCGAAGGCGCTCCCCGAGACCATCTGACCCGGCCGTCCCCGCATCCCGCGCCACCGGCTCCACCGCATCACCGCACCACCCGATCGGAGCGCGACCAGTGAGCGACACGGTCCGCGCGGTGCTCCTCCTCGAGTGCTACGTCACCGTCACGCTCCTGGCGCCGCTCCTCCTCGGCCGCCTCCCGCTCGTCGCGCAGCGACCCGTCGCGATGCTCGCGGCCTGGCACGGGTTCCTCGTCACGGCGGTGCTGAGCCTCGGATCCGGGCTCGGGCTCCTCATCCACCAGGGCATGGCGATGCAGGCGGGCGGCGGCTCGCCGGAGGACGCCGGCACCGCGCCCCTCGCCGCCATCCCGCTCGCCTACGTGGCCGCGGGCGTGCTGGGCGTGCTGCTCTTCCGCATCGTGGAGGAGGGCGGCCGGGTGGTGCGCGAGGCCAGGCAGCGGGCGGGCGAGGTCGCCACGCTGCTGCTGGCGTCGCGGCCGTACCGGGTGGCGGGGCGCGATGCGCGGATCGTCGAGTCCGACGTGCCGCTCGCGGCGCTCTCCCCCGCGACCGGCGTGATCCTCCTCACCACCGAGGCGCGCGCCCGCCTCGACGACGACGAGCTCGCGGCCGTCCTCGAGCACGAGACCGCGCACCTCGAGCAGCGGCACGCGCTCGCGGTGCGGATCGCCCAGGTCTCCCGCGCGATCCTCCCGGCCCTCCCCGCCAGCCAGCGCCTCGCGCTCTCCACCACCATCGCGATCGAGTTCATCGCCGACGACCACGCGGCCCGCGCCACCGGGCCGGCCACGGTCGCCGCGGCGCTCAGCAAGCTGGATCCCGACGGCGGCCTCTCCGCCCTCCGCGCCGACCGCATGCGCCACCCCCGCGGCGGGCACCGGGTCGCGCTGCGGCTGCTGTGCGCGGTCGCGTGCGCGCTGCCCGTGCTGCCGGTGGTCATCGTGCTGCTGCCGCCCGCCTGAGCGGACGGGCGCCGCGGGCCCGCCGGGACCCGTGGGGTAGGGTCTCCTCTCGAAGGGGAGTAGTCCCCCCGGCCTCCGCGCCGGACGGCGATGCGTCGACATGCTGGCCCCCGGGCCCGGTGCATCACCCGCCACGAGCACCACGGCGGGCGGACGAGACCTTCGGCCAGACGAACGACAGGCGCACGTCGCGCCGTCGCGTCGGCCGGAGACCCCGCGTCCCCGGTCGTCGCCCGACCGGAGGACCCATGACATCCATGCCCCCTGCCCGCACGCCCGATCCGACGCCCGCCCAGGTGCGCCGCTGGCGGCAGTACCTCGCCGACGAGCGCGCCGAGGCCGCCGTCTACCGCGACCTCGCCGGCCGCCGCACGGGCGAGGAGCGCGAGATCCTGCTCGCCCTCGCCGAGGCGGAGGGCCGCCACGCCGACCACTGGATCGAGCTGCTCGGCGACCGCGTCGGCAAGCCCGTGCGCGGCGACATCCGCACCCGCATCCTCGGCTTGCTCGCCCGCCGGTTCGGATCCGTCTTCGTGCTGGCGCTCGCGCAGCGCGCCGAGAGCCGCTCGCCGTACGCGGACGACGCCGACGCGACCGACGCCATGGCCGCCGACGAGCGCGTGCACGAGGAGGTCGTGCGCGGCCTCGCCACCCGCGGCCGCATGCGCCTCTCGGGCACCTTCCGCGCGGCCGTCTTCGGCGCCAACGACGGGCTCGTCAGCAACCTCGCGCTCGTGCTCGGCATCACGGCCACGGGCGTCGCGAACTCCGTGATCCTCGCGACGGGCCTCGCGGGCCTCCTCGCCGGCGCGCTCTCCATGGGCGCAGGCGAGTTCGTGTCGGTGCGCTCCCAGCGCGAGCTGCTCGAGGCCTCGGCCCCGGATCCGGGCACGCGCGACGCGCTCCCCCACCTCGACGTCGACGCCAACGAGCTCGCCCTCGTCTACCGCGCCCGCGGCATGACCGAGGAGGAGGCGCTGGCGCACGCCGACGAGGTGCTGCGCGACCTCGCGGCCGAGACCCGGCCGATCCCCGTCACCATCGCGGGCGTCGCCGCGCCGGAGGACGACCACGAGAGCGTCGGCACCGCGTGGGGCGCGGCCATCTCGAGCTTCTGCTTCTTCGCGTCGGGCGCCGTGATCCCCGTGCTCCCGTACCTCTTCGGCCTCCAGGGCCTCGCGGCGCTCGCGGTCGCGTGCGTGCTCGTGGCCATCGCGCTGTCGATCACGGGCGCGGTCACGGGCCTCCTCAGCGGGGGCCCGCCGCTGCGCCGCGCGGGACGCCAGCTGCTCATCGGCTTCGGCGCCGCCGGGGCCACGTACCTGCTGGGGCTGCTCTTCAACACGCAGGCCGGCTGATCCGCCGTCCCGCCCCTCCGGGCGGCGGGACGGGCCTGCCGCAGCCGATACGGTTGTCCGCATGGCTGACGGAGATGACCCCCGCCGTCGCGAGGACTCCCTCGCGACGCGCATGAGCGACGCGGTGTCGCGCACGAGCGAGCGGGAGGTCGCCCTGCGGGCGATGGGCCTGCTGGACGGGCTGTACGAGGGCGACGACTTCCTGCTGCTGGTCGGCGGACGCCACGCCCGCGGGATCCTCAACGGCGCCCCTCCCCTCTACTGGCCCGAGGCCTGGGGCGCCCGCGCGCTCCTCTACGCCTGGACGCCCGAGGCCGCGAAGGTCGTCGAGAAGAACCTCACGAACCGCGCCTGGCGCGTGCGCGAGGCCTGCGCGAAGGTCGTCGCGACCCGGCAGCTGCCGCTCGTGCGCGCGCTCACGGTGCTCGTCACCGACGAGAACGCCCGCGTCCGCGGCGCCGCCCTCCGCGCGCTCGGCGCCGTCGGCGGCCCGTCCGACGAGGACGTCATCCGCCGCGCGCTCACCGACCCCGACACCTCCGTCCGCGTCGCGGCCCACGACGGCCTCGAGGCCCTCGCCGCCCGCCACGACCAGGTGCTCTCCCCGGCCGGCCGGCACGCCGCCGCCGCGGCCGAGGCGAGCGCGCCCGCCGAGGATGACGCCGACGCCGAGGGCGACGACCGCTCCTAGCGCTCCGGCGCGTCCGGCGGCAGCGACGCGAGGAAGTCCTCGACCAGGCCCGCGAAGAGGTCGGGCCGCTCGATCTGGGGCATGTGGCCGCAGTCGGGGATGAGGCGCGTGCGCGCGTCGGGGAGCTCGCGCGCGACGGCCGCGAGGTGCGCGGGCGGGAGGATCCGGTCCCGGTCGCCCCACACGGCGAGCACCGGCAGGCCCGACTCCCGCACGCCCTCCACGAGCGGGCGACGCCATCGGGAGCTCACGCCGCGGACGGTGCCGAGGTCGCGCGCGATGTCGAGCATCGTCGCCGCGTGGGTCGGCCGGGCCGAGAGCTCCTGCGCGTGCCGCACGCGCGCGTCCGTCGTGAGGGCCGGGTCGTGGAAGATCGTGCGGGTCGAGCGGCGGGAGTTGCCGGGCGTCGGCCGCATGAGGAGGGTCGCGAGCGGGTCGAAGGCGAGCATCCGGAGGCCCACGGTCACCTGCCGGCCGAAGCCCGCGCTGTCCGCGAGCACGAGCGCCCGCACGCGGCCGGGGTGCCGGGTCGCGAGGGTCATCGCGACCGCGCCGCCGAGCGAGTTGCCGACCACCGTCACGGGACCGGCGACGCCGGCCGCGTCGAGGTACCCGGGCAGCGCGTCGGCGAGCGACTCCAGCGTGGTGGGCCCGGCGACGGGATCCGACCAGCCGAACCCCGGAAGGTCGAGGCTGTGCAGCGCGTGGCCGGCGGAGAGGCGATCGTGCTGCTCGTCCCAGTCCTCGAGGCTGCGGCCGATGCCGTGCAGGAGGAGGAGCGGGTCCCCGGATCCGGTGACGCGGTGCCGCACCTGCCGGCCGTCGACCTCGGTCATCGCGGTCCCCGGGGCCCGGAGCGGGTCGACGTCCCCGGGTGCGGCCATGTCGCGACCCTACCGAGATCCTCCGGGCGGGGGATTCCTGCGATGTCGGGAGGAGGTGCGACGATGGAGGGGCTGCGCATCGCAGCGCCTTCCCCGTCGCCCGGAGCCACGAGCCCGCCCGACGTGCGGCGATCGACCGAGGTCGCCGATGAGCATCAAGGAGCGACACGGCATGACGATCTTCGAGCAGATGGAGTCCGAGGTCCGGAGCTACAGCCGCGGCTGGCCGGTCGTGTTCGACCGCGCGGTGGGCAGCGAGATGTTCACGGCCGACGGCGACCGCTACCTCGACTTCTTCGCGGGCGCCGGCGCGCTCAACTACGGGCACAACAACGCAGGGCTCAAGCAGAAGCTGGTCGACTACATCCTCCGCGACGGGGTCACGCACTCCCTCGACATGTTCACGGAGGCCCGTCGCGACTTCCTGCAGACCTTCCAGGACGTCATCCTCCAGCCGCGCGGGCTCGACTACCGCATCATGTTCCCCGGCCCGGGCGGCGCCAACGCGGTCGAGGCCGCGCTGAAGCTCGCGCGCAAGGTCACCGGCCGCACCACGATCGTGCACTTCACGAACTCGTTCCACGGCATGACCGAGGGCGCGCTCGCGGTCACCGGCAACGCGCTCAAGCGCGGCGGCGCGGGCCACCCGCTGCACCACGCGGTCGCGGTGCCGTTCGACGGCTACCTCGGCGGCGAGACCGACAGCCTCGCGTACTTCGAGAAGCTGCTCGACGACTCGGGCTCGGGCTTCGACGCGCCCGCCGGCGTCATCGTCGAGACCGTGCAGGGCGAGGGCGGCATCAACGTCGCCACGCCCGAGTGGCTCCGGAAGCTGCGCGACCTGACCACGCGCCACGGCATCGTGCTCATCGTCGACGACGTGCAGATGGGCTGCGGCCGCACGGGCGGCTTCTTCAGCTTCGAGGAGTCCGGCATCGTCCCCGACATCGTCACGCTCTCCAAGTCCATCGGCGGCTACGGCCTGCCCATGGCCCTGACGCTCCTCAAGCCCGAGCTCGACCAGTGGAAGCCGGGCGAGCACAACGGCACCTTCCGCGGCATCGCGCCCGCGTTCCTCACGGGCGCCGAGGCCATCCGCCTGTACTGGGCCGACGGCGAGCTCGAGGCGTCCACGCTGCGCAAGGGCGAGCGGATCCACGAGGTCTTCACCGAGATCGCCGCGTCCGCCCCCGAGATGCAGCTGAAGGTGCGCGGCCGCGGCCTCGCGCGCGGCATCGAGTTCCCCTCGGGCGACCTGGCCGGCGCGGTCTGCCGGGCGGCGTTCGAGCGCGGCATGCTCATGGAGACGAGCGGCGCCGGCGGCACGGTCATGAAGGTGCTGCCCGCGCTCACCATCACCGACGAGCAGGTCGAGGAGGGGCTCGCCATCATCCGCGCGTCCGTCCGCGAGGTCCTCGGATCCACGAGCGAGGAGCTCGCGGCCGACGAGGTGCCGCTGCCGGTGGCCGTCGGGAGCTGATCTGCGCTCCTCATCCCCGACGGCCCGGCCCCGCACGCCCGGCGCCGGGCCGTCGTGCGCCTACCGCGGCCGCAGGATCCGGTAGCGGTGCTCCGGGCGGCCCGTGGATCCGTAGTTGAGCTGCACGTCGACCACGCGGTCGCGGGCGAGCGCGCCGAGGTAGCGCTGCGCGGTGGCGCGGGAGACGCCCACGCGCTCGGCGATCTCGGGCGCGCTGAGCTCCTCGTCGGACGCGGACAGGGCATCGAGCACGGCCTGCTCGGTCGCCGGCCGCTCGCGCGCGGAGACCCTGCCGGGCCGCAGCGCGTGGATGGCGCGGTCGATGCCGGCCTGGTCGAGCGGGCGGTCGCTCGCGAGCCCGGCGCGGAAGGCCGCGTACGCCGCGAGGCGCGCGGTGAGCAGCTCGGGCGCGAACGGCTTCACGAGGTAGGAGACGGCGCCGCCGCGGAGGGCGCGACGGACGGTGGCGGGGTCGTCGGCGGCCGTGACGAGGATCACGTCGGGCTCGATGCGCCGCACGAGATCTACGCCGCTGCCGTCGGGCAGGTACGCGTCGAGGAGCACGAGGTCGGGGCGCGACGTGTCGAGCACGGCGAGCGCCGCCCGCACGCTGCCCGCGGTGCCGACGGCGCGGAACCCGGGCGCCTGCTCCACGATGCCCTCGTGCAGGCGGGCGATGCGGAAGTCGTCGTCGACGACGAGGACGGTGAGGTCGTCGGTCATGCGCGGGCTCCGTCGTGGTCGGGGTCGGGGTCGTCGTCGGGGTCGGGGTCGTGGGGTCCGTCGTCGGGCGGCTCGACCACGCCCGCGAGGCGCGCGCAGAGCACCGCACCGGATTCGGCGTCGGCCGGCGGGCCGCCGGGATCCGCGACCCACACGTCGCCGCCGTCGCGCCGGGCGATGTCGCGCACGAGCGGCAGGCCGAAGCCGAGGCCGTGGGCGGGATCCGCTCCGCCGCCCGCCGCGAGCGCCTCCGCGGCCCCGTCCACGTCGTCGGGTCGGCGCTGGAACACGCGGCCGGCGTCGGACGCGGCCAGCCCGTCGCCCGAGTCGGACACCGCCAGGTGCAGGTCGGCGCCGTCGTCGAGGGCCTCCACCTCCACCCACCGGTCGGCGCGGGATCCGCGGACGGCCGCGTGCACCGCGTTGTCCACGAGGTTCCCGAGGACGGTCGTGACCTCCTCGGGCCGCACGAGGATCCCGCGGACGAGCGTGCCGGGCCCGACCCGCAGCGCCACGCCCCGCTCCTCCGCCTCCATCGCCTTCGCGCCGAGGAACGCCTGCAGGTAGGGCTCGTCGACGAGCCCCGCGTCCACCGTGGGGAACGCGACGGGACCCTGCTCGAGCACGCCCGCGAGGTAGCCGTCGGCCTCGTCCACCCGGCCGGTCGCGACGAGGCCGCGGACGACGTGGAGGCGGTTCGCGAACTCGTGCCGCTGCACGCGCAGCGCCGTGGACATCGCGGTGACGGCCGTGAGGCGGCGGCTCATCGCCTCGATGTCGGTCTCGTCGCGCAGCACCATCACCGTGCCGAGGTCGCGCCCGTCGCGGTCGACCCGGGCCACGTCGACGAACAGGAGCCGGTCGTCGACCACCGCGCGGAGCGACGCGGATCCGGCGGCGGGCGCCCCGGCCACCCCGGACGCGGATCCCGCGCCCGCGCCCGCGCGCGCCGCCGAGACCGCATCCCGCAGCACGGGCGCGACGCCGAGGTCCGCGAGCGTGCGGCCGACCGGATCCACGAGGCCGAGCAGCTCGGCAGCGCGCGGGTTGCAGACGGTCACCCGGCCGTCGGGGCCGATGCCGAGGACGCCCTCGCCGACGCCGGAGAGCACGGCCGCCTGGTCCTGCACGAGGCCCGCGAGCTCGGACGGCTGGAGGCCCAGGGTGAGGCGCGCGAGCCGCCGCGAGAGGATCCCGCTGGCCACCGCCCCGACGCCGAGCGCCAGCAGCGCCACGACCGCGATGGCCGCGACGTCGACGCCGATGGAGTCGCGCACGGTCGCCGCCGCGAAGCCGACGCTGACCTCGCCGACGACGCGGTCGTCCCCGGACGCACCGCCGCCGTCGGCGCTCGCGTCCGTCAGCGCCCGCACGGGCACCTTCGCCCGCGCCGACTCCCCGAGCGTGCCGGTCGCCCACGTCACCTCCTCGCGCCCCGCGAGCGCGACCGTCGGATCCGTGCTCACGCGCTGCCCCAGCTCGGACACGTCGGGGTGCGCGAGCCGCAGCCCCCGGTCGTCGGTGACCACGACGAAGAGCGCGCCGGTCCGCCCGCGCACCGCCTCGGCCGTGCGCTGCACCGGGCCGTCGGCGAGGTCGGCGGCGGAGGCGGTCGCGGGATCCGCGGTCTCGGCCGTCACGGCGCTCCGGAGCGCGGGGTCCTCGGCGGCCGTGCGCGCGATCGCGAGCGCCGTCGCCTGCGCCTCCTCGCGGTTCTCGGAGGAGCTCAGCAGGCCGTAGGCGACCGTCGCGATCCCCACCACCACGAGCACGACGAGCAGCTGGAGGACGAGGGTGCGGCGCGCGAAGTCGAGCCCCGCCCGTCGTCGCCCCGTCGCCCGATCCACTTGGTGAGCATAATGCGCAGAACGTCGTCTACGTGCACTATCGCGGCGAAGCGGCACAAGCGCGACGGACCGCGGACGCCCACCTAGCGTGTGGTGTTCAGCCGGGCGTCCCGCCCACCGACGAAGGAGTCACACGTGCTGGTATTCCTGGGCTTCGCCATGGTCCTCACCTTCATGGCCCTGATCATGACCAAGCGGCTGACGCCCATGGTCGCCCTCATCCTCGTCCCGACGATCTTCGGCCTCTTCGCGGGCGCCGGGCTCGGCATCGGCGACATGGTCATCGAGGCGCTCGGCGACCTGGCCCCCACGGCCGCGCTGCTGATGTTCGCCATCATCTACTTCGGCATCATGATCGACGTCGGCCTGTTCGACCCGCTGGTGCGCCTCATCCTCCGCGTCGCGGGCGGCGACCCGGCGAAGATCGTGCTCGGCACGGCGATCCTCGCGGCCGCGGTCTCCCTCGACGGCGACGGGTCCACGACCTTCATCGTCACCACGGCGGCCATGCTGCCCATCTACCGCAAGCTCGGGATGAGCCCGGTGGTCCTCACCTGCACTGCGGGCCTCGCGAACGGCACGCTCAACATCGTCCCGTGGGGCGGCCCGACCGTCCGCGCGGCGGCGGCCCTCAAGGTCTCGCCGACCGACATCTTCGTGCCGATGATCCCGTCGCTCCTCGTGGGCATCGCGCTCGTCATGATCTTCGCCTGGACGATGGGCCTCCGCGAGCGCAGCCGCCTGGCCGCGCTCGGCGAGGCGCGCGCCGAGGGCGGCCTCGACGCCGCGGGCGGCACCGGCTCCGGCGGATCCACGGGCGGCTCCGGCTGGTGGCGCGCCGGTCGCGGCGCGCCCGCGACCCCGCGCGGCGGCCTCATCACGATGGCCCCGGCCCTCGTCCGCGCCGAGACGGCCGCCGTCTCCACGCTCGGCACGACCATGCTCGACCCCGACCGCGAGACCCTGCGCCCCCGCATGATCTGGTTCAACCTGGGCCTCACGATCGTGGTGCTCGCGCTGCTGATCATGGACCAGCTGCCCCTCGCCTACGTCTTCATGGTCGGCGCCGCCATCGCGCTCATCGCCAACTTCCGCGACCTGAAGCACCAGGGCGAGCGCATCGCGGCGCACGCGCCCAGCGTGGTCGGCGTCGTGTCGATGGTGCTCGCGGCCGGCGTCCTCATCGGCGTGCTCAACGGGACCGGCATGGTCTCGGCGATGTCCGCGTGGCTCGTCACGATCATCCCGGACGCCCTCGGCCCCGGCCTCGCGGTCATCACGGGCGTGCTCAGCATCCCGATGACCTTCTTCATGAGCAACGACGCCTTCTACTACGGCATGCTCCCGGTGCTCGCGGAGAGCGCCGCGAACTACGGCATCGACCCCGTCGAGATGGCGCGCGCGTCGATCACCGGGCAGCCCGTGCACCTGCAGAGCCCGCTCGTGCCGGCGATCCTGCTGCTCGTGTCGCTCGCGGACGTGAACCTCGGCGACCACCACCGCAAGGTCCTGTGGCGCGCGGTGCTCGTGTCGCTCACGATGCTCGCCGTGGGCGTGCTCACGGCGGTGATCCCGATCTGATAGGGAGCGCTCCCCCGCGAGCGCACGGACGCGGAGGCCGGGCGGCTCGGGGGAGCGCCCGGCCTCCGCGCGTACGGGGTCGGCGGGATCCGGTGGTCGGGCTACGAGACCCGGCGCGCCACCTGGTACCCGGCGTCGGCGTAGACGATCTCGTAGACCGTGCCCGCCTGCGTCGCCTCGCCGTACTGGTCGGCGTTGAGGGCGCCCTGGCCGAGTCCGCCGCCGAGGGTGTCGATCACCACGTACTGCGGCGCCGGGTTGCCCGGGTTGCCGAGCCAGAAGACCTCGTGGTCGTCGACGAGGTACGACATGAGGCCGATGTCGCTGAGGACGCTCGCGCCCGCCGGCACCTGGTCGAGCGCGGCCTGCGCCTGCGCGGCCCGCGGCGACGGCTGCCACATGGCGGGCTTCGCGAGCTCGGCCATGGGCGACGACAGCGCGAGCACGACGGCGGCGGCCGCCATCACGGGCACGGTCGCGCGGGACGCGGCCGCGAACCACCGCTGCCGGCCCGCCCGCGCGCGGAGGACGCCGTCCATTGCGGCGGCGAAAACGATCGGCATGAGCACGGCGTCGTAGTGGTAGCCGGGCGCCCAGTACGCCTCGGTGGGCGAGAGGAAGCGCCAGGCGAGCGTCGGCACGATGAGCAGCATGAGCGGCGACCGCAGCGCGATGAGCGCGCCCGCGAGGATCAGGAAGGCGACCGTCTCGAGCTTCGGCGCGGCGAAGAGCCCCGCGACGGTGCCGAGCGGATCCGCGAGCGCCCCGCCCGCGTCGAGCTTGGACGCGTAGTCCCAGCGGGCCTCGCGGTTGAAGGCCGGCAGGATCACCGTGGTCGCGAGCACGAACCACGCGACGCCCCAGCCGGCGAGCGCGATGCCGACGCGGCGGTCGAGCGCGAGGGCGATGATCGCGCCGAGCACCGCGACCGTGAGGCCGAGGTCCTCCTTGACGAACACGAGCGGCACGGCCCACGCGGCGGCGGCGAGCGCGCGGCGGGCGATCACGGCGTCGAGCGCGAAGGCGAGCAGCGGCAGGGCGAACGCGATCTCGTGGAACTGGAACGCGACCGCGCCCTGGATCCCCCAGCTCAGCCCGTACGCGGCGGCGACGACGATCGCGCCCCACCGGCCGACGACGCGACCGGCCAGGCGGCCGACGCCGACCACCGAGATCCCGATGAGGACGGACTGCACCACGAGCAGCGCGAACGCATGCGGCCAGACGGCGTAGACCGGGCCGAGCAGCACGAGGATCGGGTGGAAGTGGTCGCCCATGAGGTTGAAGCCGTCGCCCTTGATGGAGACGATGGGCGCCTGCAGGCGCGCGTAGTCCTGCGCGAGCTGCGTGAAGATGCCCGTGTCCCAGGACTTCACGGTGAAGCGGCGCCACTCGAGCGCCGAGTAGAGCACGTAGACGGCCGTGACGAGAGCGGCGACGATCACGGAGCCGACCGTGCCGGGCACGCGGGATCCGGTGATCGGCGCGGGCAGGACGCCCGCGGGATCCGGCTCGGCCTCGTCGGCGGCGTGGCGGCGGCGGGCCGTGTCGTTCGTGCGGGTCACGGAGGACAGGGTCTCACGTTTGAGTCGGGTTGTGACCTAGATAGCCCTTATAGGAGGGAGCGAAAACGCGCCTCCTCTACCGAACCGCCTGAAGATAGCCTTAGGAATGGCGATTAAGCTCAAATTGGAAGTGCGGCGTGACGGTCTACGCACTTTGCGCATGTCTCCAATCCCGTGTGATCGGCCGTAGGGACAAACCAATACCCACAAAGCGCCCTAACGGCCGCTCCTTCAACTTGCGCATCCACGAGGCGCGACTCCGTCGCGTAGTGAGCGTGAACACCCAATAAAAGCCCGTCGGGTGACTCGTCTGGACTTAGTACTCCCGTCGAACGTAGTGTATTCGCCTTACTAAGAGTACTCTGATCTATTAGAGCCGAGTATGCGAAGGAATCGCCCACATAGGGAGTCTGGCGCCATTCCTCGGCGTGGGGCTGGAGGGCCGCCCTCGCCAGCTGTGACGCGAGGTCGGCCTCCAAAACATCGGCACGATCGACCACGGCAACTGTAAGGAAGGCCTCAATAAGGTCCTCATCTCCCACCGTTTCGCGGGAGATGCTGAGTTCCACGCGAGCGACTACATCATCAGGCCGCTCAGGATCACTACTAGGAATATCAACGGGACCCGCGCACGCATCGTACCCATGCGCTAAAGCGTCCACGCAGGTACTGAGAAGTACCAAAATGGCACCATGCAAAGAGACTTTCCACCCGTCGAGCGATGATACTTGCTTATCGATCTTCTGTAATAGCTTATCTTCAGCGTTTGGGAGGAAAGCCTCCGGTCCAGAACGGGTGATTGTCTGCATAAAACTTGAGTAGAAATCACGGTCTTCACCGGCTGCGCGAATGCCCGCGCCGCAAAGCCACACTTGATCCGTTCCGACCAAACTGTGATCTGTAGCTGCCCCGCGCCAGCGCGTACTTTTTTGCTTCCACCAGTGCGGGTTCTTTAGCCCGGAAACGCTTTCGCGAGCCACTTCGCTACCTTCAGCTGCAAAGGCAGAACTAAAGGACGAGATGATTGGATGGGCAAACAAATGCAATCGCGGTAAAGACCTGATTTGACGTGCCACATCCGAACGCCTGGCGCCGCCTTGCTGTGCCGCCTTTACGATTGCACGCAGATCCAGTGCGGCCCGATGATGCTCGATGGAAGCCCAGTCCGCGACAAGGTCTTCGGTCAAGCAACGGAGTGTAACGCGACGCTCGATTGACATCTCGTCATCATAGATGACGTTCCCTCGGGTGGGGAATCAGGTCATCGCATCGAGTATGTCGTCCTCCATCGCGGCACGGCGCGCAACAGACTCGGCGTCAGATCGCCCGAACGAGAGCACTTTCAAGTTGTACTCGTTAACGTCGCTCATGGAGATCCGACGGTCCCGCTCACCTACGACGTGGAAGGGCAACACCCCAGCGTCAAGGATCTTATAGAGGTGCGTGCGACTGATGCCCAAAATGGCTGCGGCCTTCGACGGAGTGAGCACGTCATCATCGCTTGCAACGGTCATGCTGACGCCGTGCGACAGCCCTTCGCTCAACTTTCCAAGTACCCGACCCAGCTCGGACTCTTCCGGCAGCGACTGCTGTAAGTGACGAAGAGCATCAATCTCCGAAGAGGGGACAGAGGAAGCGGAAAGAGTCGTGGGCATGTGGGTTGCCTTCTGAAGTGGAGTGTCATCACGTTGACCCACATGTCAATGTAGGTGTCACAAGTGTCACATCGGGGTTGAGTGCTGTCAAACCCTGATCGGATCGCGGCTACGTCCTGGCGGCCGGCGTCGCAGAAGGCGCCGCGGGCCCGGAGGCGGCGCTCAGCGGCGCGAGCCGTCCGTGCCCTCCTGGCGGTCGCGCTCGGCGGCCATCGCGGCGCGGCCGGCGTCGCGGTTCTTCACGCGGATCTGCTCCTCGCGCACCTCGGCCTGCGTCGCGCGCTCCTGCACGAGCCACTGCGGCGGGGCCTGCAGCAGCTCCTTGATCTGGGCGGTGGTGAGCGCCTCGTCGACGCCGCCGCGGGCGAGGCCGGCGATGGAGACGCCGAGCTTGCCGGCGATGACCTGGCGCGGGTGCGGGCCGTCGCGCAGCAGCGTGGCGAGCCACTCGGGCGGGTTCTCGTGCATCTCGGCGAGCTCGGCGCGGGACGGGGTCGACTCCTGGAACTCCACGGGGGTCGCCGGCAGGTGCACGCCCAGCTTCTTCGCCGCGGTGGCGGCCTTCATCGTCTGGCTGGATCCGGGGCTCGTCATGTGCCCAGGGTACCGTCGGGGCCCCGGGCGCCCTGCACTAGCCTGGATCGGACCCGCCGCCGCTCCGCGCGCCACCACCGAGCGGGCCATCGAGGGGACTCCCGTGGACGCCGACCCGACCGCCCTCCGGCACTTCGCCGCCGTCGCCGACGAGCTGCACTTCGCCCGCGCCGCGAAGGCCCTCAACGTCTCGCGCATCGCCGTGAGCCGGTCGATCCTCGACCTCGAGGCGCTCTGGGGCGTCGAGCTGTTCGTGCGCGACGACGGCCCCACGCGCCTCAGCCCCGCGGGCGAGGACCGGCTCGTCGCGGCCCGCGCCGCGATCGCCGCCGAGGACGCCCGCCTGGCCGCGGAGGCCGCCGCGCCGCCGCGCGGTCTCGTCGTCGCGATCGTGCCGGGCGTCACCGTCGCCAAGTGGACCCGCGCCTGGGACGAGCGCGTCGCCGACGTGCCGCTGCGGGTCGTGCCGCTCGCCGAGCCGGACGCGGCGCCCGCCCTGGTGGACGGATCCGCGGACGTCGCGTTCCTCCGCCTCCCCGTCGACGGGCGCGGCCTCACGATCGTGCCGCTCTACGGCGAGGTGCAGGTCGCGATCCTGCCCAAGGAGCACGCGCACGCCACGTCCGACGCGATCGCGATCGCCGACCTCGCCGAGGACCTGCTCCTGCAGCCGGCCGAGCAGGTGCCGGGCTGGCCCGGGCGCACGGCGGGCGCGGATCCCGTCCCCATGCCCGAGGACGTCGCCGCGGCCGTCGAGCTGGTCGCCGCGGGCGTCGGCTTCGTGGTGGTGCCGCACGCGCTCGGCCGGCTGCACGCGCGCAAGGACGTCGTCGCGGTGCCGGTGCACGACCTGCCGGAGACGCGGATCGCCGTGGCCTGGCGCGAGGGCGACGCCTCCCCCGACATCGAGGAGCTCGTGGGCATCGTCCGCGGGCGCACCGCCGCGAGCTCCCGGTCGCAGCGCGACGACGACGAGCGTGATCGCCGGAAGCCCACCGCCGCGCAGAAGACCGCGCGCAAGGCCGCGGGCAAGGCGGGCGCCCCGGGCGCGAAGGGCGGATCGAAGCCCGCGCCGAAGGGCGGCGGCAAGCGCACTCCCCCGCCGCGCGGCCAGCGGCGCGGGCGCTAGGGACGCGGGCGGGCGGATCCGCCGGGCCGGGTCACGCGGACCGGGTCACGCGGACCGGGTCACGCCGGGCCGCGCTCCGCCTGCAGGTCGGCGATCACGCGGCCCACGTGCTCGCCCCAGCGGCGGTACATGGACGCGTAGCGGAACTCGCCGCCCTCGAAGTCGACGGGGCCGGCGTCCGGCAGCTTCACCGACGCGACCTGCGGGAAGCGCGCGCACACCTCGGCCTTGCTCTGGGAGAGGTACGCGGCGTGGTCCCGGAACAGGCCCCGCACGAAGCCGCCCGCCTGCACGTACTGCGAGACCTGCGGCACGTCCGAGACGAGCACGGTCGAGTTGTCGGCGGTCTGCTCGACGAGGTGGTCGAGCAGGTCCTCGAGGTGGTGGACCCACGGGGTGATGCGCGTGAGCTCGAGCGCGTCGGCGACCCCGGGCATCACGAGCACGACGTCGTAGCGGTGCAGCTCGGTGATCTGCCGCACGGCCTCCTGCGTGGCCGTCAGATGCTGGTCGGCGAGCGGGACGGTGCGCCACTCGACGCCGCGGCCGGTGATCGCGGCGAGCGCCCGCGCCGACTGCGCGGCCACGCCCTCCGCGTGCGTGCGGAGGCCCACGCCGGATCCGCCGATCCCGCCGAGCGCGAGGATGCGGTCCGGATCCGGCCCCGGCACGACGCCGACGGGCGCGTCCGTGGGCACGGCCGCAGTCAGCGGGGTGGGGATGCCGCCGCGCAGGCTCGCCGCCACGAAGGGGCGTACGGCCTGGTGGAGGACGCGGATCGGCGGGGTCATGGGCTCCTGGGGTGGCGGGGGTCCGTCCATCTTGCCCCGACGGCCCCGGTGTCGGAGGCCGAGCCTATCGTCGTCCACGAGCACGGCCGGGTGCTCGCGACCGCGTCCCACCACCAGGAGCACCGATGACCCGCGAGCCCGAGCCCCTCGTCCACCACCCGCACGCCCGCTTCCACCAGGGCGCCTGGCGCGTGCAGGTCGCGTCGCAGCCCGTCCTCGGGTACGTCGTGCCCACCGTGCGCGCGCCCGGCGCGGATCCCGTGTTCGAGGTCTACGCCGACGCGGTCGACGACTCGGGCCGGCGGGTGTGGGTGTCCACCGCGGTCACGCTGGAGGCCGCCGTCGCGTGGATGCGGGAGCACGACATGGAGCTGCTCTCCTTCGCGGGCGAGCACGCGCGTCGCCGCCGCGAGATCGTCTCCGGCATGATGCCGACGCACTACTGAGGGCGCGCTGCGCGGCGTCAGGCGTTCGTGAGCCAGTACGCGATGAGGAGCATCGTCACCACGAAGCCGGAGAGGAAGTTGAGGCCGAGGAACCGGCGCCAGCCGCGGTTCGCGGCTCCCGCGTCCTCGTCCCGGATCGACCAGAACGGCGCGGTGCTGAGGATGTACGGGATCACGAGCACGGCCGCGATGATCCCCGGCAGCCCCGTGAAGAGCATCGCGACCCCGGCCGCGGCGTAGGCGAGCACGGCGATCCGCACGGTCACGGCCCCGCCGAGCACGGTCGCGATGGAGGAGATGCCGCCCTCGCGGTCGGCGACGATGTCCTGCACCGCGCCGAACGCGTGCGACGCGACCCCCCACAGGAAGAACGCGACGAGGATCGCCCACAGCGCGGGCGTGAACGCGCCGCCCGCGAGCACGATCCCGTAGACCGCGGGAGACGTGAAGTGCGTGCTGGACGTGAGCGAGTCGAGCACCGGCCGCTCCTTGAAGCGGAGGCCCTTGAGCGAGTACGCGATCACGGCGAAGACGCTCACGGCGAGCACCGCGATGCTGGCCGCGGATCCCACGGCCACGAGGTAGACGAGGAACGGCACGTTCGTGACGAGCACCGCGATGAGCACCGGCCGGTGCATGGCGCGCGCGAGCACCGCGCCCTCCACGCCGCCCTTGCGCGGGTTCCGCATGTCGGACTCGTAGTCGAAGACGTCGTTGATGCCGTACATCGCGAGGTTGTACGGGATGAGGAAGTAGATGATGCCGAGGATCGCCGTCAGGTCGACCTCGCGCGTCACCGTGAGGTACGCGGCCGCGAACGGGAACGCCGTGTTCACCCACGAGAGGGGTCGCGACGACAGCGCGATGGTGCGCAGCATCTCCGCGGCGCCCGGCCGCACGCGCACGTCACTCATGCGCTTCGATCCCGGAGACGGCGCGACGCCGGCGCAGCAGGTACCAGACCGCGGGCAGCAGCACGAGGGCGGCGATCGCGTACGCGAAGTCCTCGATGGGCGCGACGCCGAGGATCAGGCCCACGAGCTTGTCGGGGTCGTAGCCGACGAGGCCGACGCGGATCATGACGTTGTCGAAGATCAGCGTCATCACGAGCAGGATCGCGACGGGCATGCGCCGGTACCAGTAGTACTCGGGGTAGTCGAAGCGGCTGGATCCGTACGGCACCGCGTTCGCCTCGCGCAGCAGCAGGCGGCGGAACAGGAACCCGACGACCGCGACGGGGATCAGGAACAGCAGGTCGAGCACGAGGTAGCTCATCGGTTCGCGCGCTCCCTCGCCCGGGCGACGTGGTGGTCGGCGAGGCGGCTGAACCCGTTGACGAGGTTCATCGTGAGGTAGCAGAGCAGCGTGAGGAAGAAGACCTCCTCGAGCGGCAGCTCCGGGCCCACGAGGATCCCCGTCATGAACGACGTCTCGCCGCGGAAGAAGATGCCCTGCGAGATGCCGGCGACGTCCCACGCGAGGAAGAACGCGACGCCGATGAGGGTCGTGAGCGCCGCCGCCGTGCGGTCCCGCCAGAAGAACAGGCGCCAGCGCCGGTCGATGAGCATCATGCAGCCGATCGCGACGAGCAGCAGCACGAGGTAGACGAGCCCCATCAGACCACCGGGCGGCCGACCGTGCGCACGAGAGGCTCGGCGCCCGGCCCGGTCGACACGTCGCCGCGGAGGCGCTTCACGAGGATCTCCGCGCTGATGAGGCACATGGGCAGGCCGATGCCGGGGATGGTGGACCCGCCGGCGTAGTGCAGCCCGTCGACCTTCTTGCTCGTGTTGCCGGCGCGGAACATGGCCGACTGCGTGAGCGTGTGTGCGGGCCCGAGGATCGTGCCCTTCCAGGAGTGCAGGTCGGCGGCGAAGTCGCCGGGGCCCGAGGTGCGGCGGAGCACGATGCGGTCGGCGAGGTCGGGGATGCCGGCCCAGTCGCTGATCTGCTGGATGGCGCGGTCGGCGATCTCCTCGACGCGCGCGTCCCCGGCGCCGTCGATGCCGCCGCGGCCGATGGTCGGGTCGGCGGGGATCGGCACCAGGATGAAGACGTTCTCGTGGCCCTCGGGCGCGACCGACGGGTCGGTGGCACTGGGCTTGCAGACGTAGATGCTCGCGGGATCCGGCACCGAGGTCGTGCCGCCCTTCGGCGGGAAGATGCGGGAGAAGTTCTCGTCCCAGTCCTCCGTGAACAGCAGCGTGTGGTGGTGCAGCTCGGGCAGGCCGCCCTTCACCCCCAAGTACACGAGCACGGCGCCGGGGCCCGCGGTGGCCTTGTCCCAGTACGACTGCGGGTAGGTGCGGAACGCCTCGGGGATGAGCTCGGTCTCGGTGTGGTGCAGGTCGGCGGTGGAGACGACCACGTCGGCCTCGAGGGTCTCGGTGCCGGCGTCGGTCGTGATCTGCACGCCTCGCGCCCGGGCCCGCCCGGCCTTCGTCGGCTCGGTGAGGATGCGCGAGACGGGCGCGCCGGTGCGGATCTCGACGCCCTCGGCCCGCGCGACGCTCGCGATCGCGTCGATGACGGTGATGAGGCCGCCCTGCGGGTAGAGCACGCCGTCCTCGAGGTCGAGGTGGCTCATCAGGTGGTACATGCTCGGCGCGAGCTTGGGCGAGGAGCCGAGGAACACGGCCGGGTAGCCGAGGATCTGGCGGAGGCGGCGGTCCTTCACGTAGCGGGCCACGTGCGTCTCGAGCGGCGTGAGCAGCAGCTTCGCGAGCGTGCCCGTGCGGGTGACGACGTCGCGCTTCAGCAGCGGCCGGTAGTCGGAGAAGGTCGTGTAGAGGAAGCGCTTCTTCGCGACCTCGTAGACGTCCTTCGCGGAGTCGAGGTAGCGGGCCATCGCGGGGCGGGATCCGGGCTCGACGCTCTCGAACAGGTCGAGGTTCGCCTCGCGGGAGTCGCGGATGTCGATGGGCTCGCTCTCGCCCTCGAAGAGCACGCGGTAGCCGGGCAGGCGCACGAGGTCGAGCTGCTCGGCGGCGCTCGTGCCCATGAGCTTGAAGAAGTGGTCGAACACCTCGGGCATGAGGTACCAGCTGGGGCCGAGGTCGAAGCGGAAGCCGTCCTTGTCCCAGGAGCCCGCGCGGCCGCCGACCTCGTCGCGGCCCTCCACGAGGGTGACGCGGTAGCCGTCGCGGGCGAGGAGCGACGCGGAGGCGAGGCCGGCGATCCCGCCGCCGATCACGATGGCGGTGGGTGCGGTCATGGCGCTCTCCTGCTGCTCGGGGTCGGACGGGGCGGGCTGGGTCGGGGCGGGACGGACTGCGTGCACGCGGGGGGCGCGCGAGCGGCGGACGAGGCGGCCGTCGACGCCGGAGGGCTCGGCTCCCGCGGCGGCGGCGAGCGCGATGCGGGCCTTGACGGGATCCGGCACCCGCACGCGCGTGCGCACGAGCTCCGACGCGGGCGTGTCGCGCAGGCGCACGGTGAGCTCGGCGAACAGGCCCTGCGCGAGCGCGACGGCACGGCGGCTGGAGGCGGGGAGGTCGGGGATCACGGCGCCGGACATGCGCAGGTCGTGGTCGATGTCGTCGAGGATGCGCTCCTTGTCGGCCTCCGAGAAGGTCTGGACGTCGACGCCGGGGAAGTAGCTGCGGCCGAGCGCGCCGTGGTCGGCGGCGAGGTCGCGCAGGAAGTTGACCTTCTGGAATGCGGCGCCCAGGCGCTTGGCGCCCTCCTCGAAGCGGATCCGCTCGGGGCGCGTGGTCGCGTGGCCGACGAGGAACGCGCGCAGGCACATGAGGCCGACGACCTCGGCGGATCCGTAGACGTACTCGGTGAAGGACGCCGGGGTGTGCTCCATCCGCCGCAGGTCCATGCGCATGGAGGCGAAGAACGGCGCGGTGAGCTCGGCGCCGAATCCGGCGCGGCGGGCGGTGATCGCGAAGGCGTGCACCACGAGGTTCGTGCTGTAGCCGCGCAGCATCGCGTCCTCGGTCTCCTGCTCCAGCGCATCCAGCAGGGCCTCGACGTGCGCGGGATCCACGCCGGCGCCGGCCGCGGCGCCGTCGACGATCTCGTCGGCCACGCGCACGAGCGCGTAGACGTTCTCGATGTGCTGGCGGACGTCGGCGCCGAGCAGGCGCGACGCGAGCCCGAAGGAGGTGGAGTAGCGGCGGATCACGACGGAGGCCGTCTCCTGCGCCACGCGGTCGTACTTCTCGAGGCCCGTGGGTGCCTCGGGGGCGGCGGGCCGGCGGCCGGGGAGGCGACGCGTCATCGGATGCGCCCGAGCACGGACTCCGCGACGGGCGCGAGCTCCCGGCGGAGGGCCTCCGGCACCACCGGGTCGTCGAGGCGCGCCACGGCGGCGACCGCGAGGTCCCGCGCCACGCCCTCGGCGTAGGCGCGCGCGCCCGAGCTCTCCAGCACCGAGCGGACGAGCGCCGCCTCGCCACGGGAGAGGTCGTCCTTGCCGACGAGCGAGCTGATCTCGCCCCACTCCGACGAGCGGACGGCGTGCGCGATGAGCACGGTGCGCTTGCCCTCGCGCAGGTCGCCGAGGTTGGTCTTGCCGGTCTCCTGCTCGTCGCCGAAGACGCCGAGCACGTCGTCGACCACCTGGTAGGCGATGCCGATGTCGCGGCCGAAGTCGCCGAGCGCGGAGACGATCGCGGGGCTCGCGCCGGCGAGCACGGCGCCCGCCTGCAGCGGCGCCTCGAACGAGTACACGGCGGTCTTGAGGCGCTCCATGCGGAGGATCTCGTCGACGCTCGGCACGTCCGCGGTGAGGGAGAACTCGACGTCGATGAGCTCGCCCGCGGCGGACGCGAACACGGCGTCGTCGAGGATCTCCATCAGGTGCGACCGGGTGAGGTCGCGCACGCCGCTCGCGTCGATGAGGCGGTACGCGTTGACGAGCGCCAGGTCCCCCGCGATGACGGCGGCCGACATGCCGCGGTGCTCGGCGAGCGGCTGGGGCAGGCCCTGCGTGGTGGCGATGTCGCGGTAGGCGCCGGAGACGTTGGGGCCGCCGCGCCGGGTGAAGTCGCGGTCGATGACGTCGTCGTGGACGATGAGCGCGGTGTGGAGCATCTCGAACGCGGCGCCGACGTGGGCCGCGGCCTGCACGTCCTGGCCGCCGAGGCCGTCGTACGCGGCCATGACCATGCGGGGGCGGAAGCGCTTGCCGCCCGCGGTGTTCGACTCGAGCGTGCGCCACAGCTTCACGTACTCGGGGCCCATGACCTCGGCCCGGACGAGCGAGCGGGCGAAGAACGCGTCCAGCACGCCGTTCACATGGGCCTGCCTCGTCGTGGAGACGGCAGCGAGGTTGGTGGCGTCCACGGATGAAACCTAACATCGAGGGGGTAACGGAAAGCAGGGAGCGCATGTCACAGCACACCGAGCTCGTCGTCCTCCTGGACGACGACGGCGAGACCATCGGGACGGCGCCCAAGGCGACGGTCCACACCCGCGACACCGCGCTGCACCTCGCGTTCTCGTGCCACGTCTTCGACGCCGAGGGGCGGATCCTCGTCACGCGCCGCGCCATCGGCAAGCTCACCTGGCCGGGCGTCTGGACCAACTCCTTCTGCGGCCACCCCGCGCCCGGCGAGGACATGCTCGAGGCCGTGCACCGCCGCGCCGAGCAGGAGCTCGGGCTGACGCTCGCGTCGGTCGAGCTCGTGCTGCCGGACTTCCGCTACCGCGCCACCGACGCCGCGGGCGTCGTCGAGAACGAGATCTGCCCGGTCTTCCGCGCCGTGGCCGCGACGCCGGTGGACCCGCGGCCCGAGGAGGTGGGCGAGTTCCAGTGGGTGGATCCCGAGGAGCTCATCCCCGCGGTCGCCCACACGCCGTGGGCCTTCAGCCCGTGGCTCACGCTCCAGCTGCCGCTGCTCTACCCGGAGCACGCGGCGCACGCCGGGCTCGCGGACGCGGTGCCCGCCGCCTGATCCCCACCCCGCACCACGAGGGACCCGGCAGCGTTCGCGCGGCCGGGCCCCTCGACGTCGTGCGGGGGGATCAGCCCCAGAAGGCGCGGATCTCCTCGGCCAGGCGCTCGGCCTGGCGGCGGCCCGCCTCGGCGGACGCCTTCCGGGTCGAGAGCAGGAGCGAGTTCTCGCCGAAGGCGGCCGTGCTCTCGGCGTCGGCCTGGATCACGAGCACGTCGGCCCGGCCGCGGAGCTGCTGCACCACGGTGGAGAGCGTCGGGCCCATGCCGCTCTGCGGAGCCTCGGGGCCGCACGCGACGACGAGGATCCGCTCGTGGTCGGCGACGACGTCGGCGTTCGTGCCGGAGCGCATGCCGCCGTCCATGTAGGGGCGGCCGTCGATGGTGACGGGCGGGAAGACGCCGGGGACGGCGCAGCTCGCGGCGGACGCGCGCACGAGGTCGGCGCCGGACTCCTTGTCGAACACGGTGAAGCGGCCGGTGCCGGCGTCGACCGCGGTGATGCGGAGATCCTGCTCGGGCCAGTCGCGGATGGGCAGCAGCTGGCCGATGCGCTCGACGCTCGCCGCGTCGTCCACCTCGGGGTCGTACTCCTCGAGCGCGAACTCGCCGATGCGCTGGCGCGTGGGGATCTCGCCCTCGGTGCTCGCGACGCCCTCGCCGATGACCTCGACCGTGCGCGCGAGGTCGCGGCTGCCGGTCGGCTCGGCCATGCCGGCCACGTCGACGAAGTGCTCGTCGTAGGCGGCGTCGATGGCGCCCGCGCGCAGGTTGATCGCGACGACGGATCCGGCCGAGGTGCCGACGACCGTGTCGGCCGCGCCGAGGTCCACGCCCGCGGCGATGAGGCCCGAGAGCAGTCCCGTCTCCCACGCGATCCCGGCGACGCCGCCGCCGCCCAGCACCAGTCCCCGCGTCGGCGTGGTCGTGTCCCGCTCGGTCCCGCTCATGGTCCTCCTCTGCCGCGTGCCCGCAGGCCGCGTGCGCGTCGTGGTGGTGGTGGTTGATGCGGGTCCATCATCCCCGAACACGGTGGACGCCGCCCGAGCGCCGGGTGCACGCGCGGTGGACGGGGACGGGATCATCGAGCGGCGGGCGGCTCCGCGCCGACCCCGGATCCCGCGGGACCCGCGGCCGCCTCCCGGTAGACCTCGCGCACCTCGCCGAGGAACCGCATCACGGCGGCGCGCTCCTCGTCGGTCAGGGCGTCGGCGGCGCGCGCGACGCCGCCGATCATGGGCATCAGCTCCGCCATGGCACGGCCGACGGACGCGGGCCGCGGGACCACGACGACGCGGCGGCGGTCGTGCGGATGCGGGCGGCGGTCGACGTGGCCGACCTCGACGAGCCGGTCCACCACGAGCGTCGCGGCGGCGGTGGAGATCCCGAGGCGGCCCGCGAGCTCGGTGGGCGACAGCGACCCCTCCTGGATGAGGTGCTCCATCGCCTTCATGTCGGTGGCGTTGACCTCGAGCACGGCGCCGAGCCGGCGCTCGAACCCCGCGGCGAGGCCCAGCACGTCGCGCAGGATCCGGCCGAGCTCGCCGGCCTCGTGCGCCTCGGCCGGGACGCCCGTCCCCGGTGCCGGGACGGCGGCGGGCGCGTCCGGATCGGGGCGGGGACGGGCGCGGGGCATGGCGCCATCGTACGCCGGAGGTAGCTAAGGCGCTTGACCATCAGTAGGCTGACGATCAACGCACGTCTGGAGGACCCGTGAGATCCATCGCCCGCTTCGTCAGCTCCCGCCGCACCGCCTGGATGGCGCTCGTCGCGGCGGCCGTCGCCGTCGCCGCCCTGTTCGCCTTCCTGCCGAAGGGCGAGGCGGACGCGTTCCCGCCCTCGGGCCTGCCGGAGTCGAGCCAGGCGCGGCAGGTGAGCGAGCTGCTCGAGCGGTTCCCGAGCGCGGACACGACGGTCGGGATCCTCGTCTTCAGCCGCGACGGCGCCGCCCTCACCGACGCCGACACCGCCGCGATCGCGCAGCGCGCCCAGGCGCTGGCCACCGGATCCATCGCCCCGCGGGCCGTCGTGCCGCAGACCAGCGACGACGGACGCGCGGCGCTGGTCGCCGTGCCGCTCGACGCGTCCGTGGTCGCCGACGACGTCGCCGGGGCGGCCGAGGCCCTCCGCACCACGGCCGCGGACGGCCTCCCGGACGGGCTCGTCGCGCAGCTCACCGGCCCCGTCGGCTTCCAGGCCGACATCGCGAACGCGTTCGCGGGCGCCGACTTCCGGCTGCTGCTCGTGACGGTGCTCGTGGTCGCGGTCCTGCTCATCGTCACGTACCGCAGCCCCGTGCTCTGGATCGTCCCCCTCGTCGTGGTCGGCGTCGCCGACGGCCTCGCTCGCGTGGTCGTGACGGCCTTGGCGGAGCCGCTCGGGATCACGATCGACGCCTCGATCGGCGGGATCCTCTCGGTGCTGGTCTTCGGCGCCGGCACGAACTACGCGCTGCTGCTCGTGGCGCGCTACCGGGAGGAGCTGACGCGCCAGGAGGACCGCCACGCGGCCATGCTCACGGCGGTCACGAGCGCGGGACCCGCCATCGCGGCGAGCGGCGGGACGGTCGCGCTCAGCCTGGTGACCCTGCTGCTCGCCGAGCTCTCCGGCAACCGAGCGCTCGGCTTCGCATGCGCGATCGGCGTGCTCATCGCGATCGCCGCGGCCCTGCTCGTGCTGCCCGCCGCGCTCGTGGTCTGCGGCCGGGGCCTGTTCTGGCCGTTCATCCCGCGCGCCGGGACCGACGCCGACCACGGCGGGAAGCCCGGCGTGTGGCGGCGGCTCGGCCTCCGGGTCCGGCGCCGCCCCGCGGTCGTGGCCGTCGCGGCCCTCGCGGGCGTCGGCGTGCTCGCGCTCGGCCTCGTCGGCGCGCGCGTCGGTCTGTCGCAGACGGACCAGCTGCTCGGCGACCCCGAGTCGGTCGCGGCCCAGGAGGTCGTCGACGCCTCGTTCTCCGCCGGCCTCACGGCGCAGACCGTCGTGCTCGCGCCGGATGCGGTGGCCGCCGACGCGGTCGCCACCGCCCTGTCCGTCCCCGGCGTCGCGGGCGCCCGAGCCGGCGAGTCGGCGGAGGGCCGCGCCCGCATCGACGTGCAGCTCGACGCCGAGCCCGAGAGCGCGGCCGCCTTCGCGGCCGTGCAGGACCTCCGCGACGCCTACGCGGACGCGCCGGGCGCGGAGTCCACGACGCTCGTGGGCGGCAGCGACGCCACGGCCGCCGACACCGCCGCGTCGTCCGAGCGCGACCAGGGGCTGATCATCCCGATCATCCTGGCCATCGTCTTCGTGATCCTCGGCCTGCTGCTGCGCTCGCTGGTGGCCCCGGTGCTCCTCATCGCGAGCGTGCTGGCCACGTTCTTCGCGAGCCTCGGCGCGGCGAACGTCCTGTTCCAGCAGGTGCTCGGCTTCCCCGCGTTCGACGCGAACGTGGTGCTGTTCGCGTTCCTCTTCCTGGTGGCACTGGGGGTCGACTACAACATCTTCCTCGTCACCCGGGCGCGCGAGGAGCGGCGCCTGCACGGCACGCGCGAGGGCATGGTGCGGGCTCTCGCGTCGACGGGCGGCGTGATCACGAGCGCGGGCATCCTGCTCGCCGCGGTCTTCGCGGTGCTCGGCGTGCTGCCCGTGGTGGCGCTGACGCAGATCGGCGTCATCGTCTGCATCGGCGTGCTGCTCGACACGCTCGTGGTGCGGACGCTCCTCGTGCCGGCGCTGGTCTTCCTGCTGGGCGACCGGTTCTGGTGGCCGTCGGGCCGGGCAGGGCGGCACGCGGCCGAGGTCGAGGCCGTCGCGAGCTGACCCCCACCGCTATATGGCACCGCGTGCCATAATGATCGGGTCGGCGACGAGGCCGACCCGACAGCGGAGGAACGACATGACCCAGGACCAGCAGTTCGGCGGACGCACCGCCATCGTCACCGGAGCCGGCAGCGGCATCGGCCGCGCCTCGGCGCTGCGCTTCGCCCGGGAGGGCGCGCGCGTGATCGCCGCGGACGTCTCGGCCGAGCGGCTCGACGCGCTCGTCGCGGAGGAGCCCGACCTCGACCTCGTGCCCGTGGTGGGCGACATCACCACGGAGGACGGCGTGCGGGCGATCGTCGCCGCGGCCGACGGCCGGGTCGACGTGCTCGCGAACGTCGCCGGGATCATGGACGGCTTCCTGCCGGCCGCGGAGGTCGACGACCGCACGTGGGACCTCGTGTTCGCGGTGAACGTCACCGCCGTCATGCGCCTGACGCGCGCGGTGCTGCCGCTCATGGTCGAGGCCGGGAAGGGCGCGATCGTCAACATCGCCTCCGAGGCCGCGCTCCGCGGATCCGCCGCCGGGCTCGCGTACACCGCCTCGAAGCACGCGGTCGCCGGCATGACCAAGAACACGGCCGTCCTCTACGCGGGTCAGGGCATCCGCGTGAACGCGGTGGCGCCGGGCGCGACAAACACGGCGATCGAGGCGCCCATGCGCTCGGAGCTCACCGGCCGGGTCCTCGGGCCGATCATGCAGACGATCGTGCCGGCGCCGGTCGAGGCCGACGAGATGGCGAACTCGGTGATCTGGCTCGCGAGCGACCAGGCCAGCAACGTCAACGGCGTGATCCTCGCCTCCGACGGCGGCTGGTCCGCGATCTAGCGGGCGTCGATCTCGCGGGCGTCGCCGGGGAGCGCGAGCGCACGGACGGCCCGGCGGATCGCGTCGTCGGGCCGCTCGTCGTCGGATCGGGTCGCCCACCATCGCAGGGCCGTGTGGCTCGCCGACGCGAGCGCCTCGGCGACCACGGCCGCCTCGAGCGTGCCGCGGAGGTCGGGCAGGCCGCGCGCCACGAACTCGGCGAGCGCGGGCGACGCGGCCGTGATCCGCGGTGACGACCGGCTGTGCAGATCCGGGTGCGCGTCGATGATCCGCAGCCGCACCCGCGTCATGCCGAGGTCGAGGAAGCGCGGTCCGAGCGCGCCGACGAACGCGTCCGCGTACGCCTCCCCCAGCGGCCGGTCACCCGGGCCCTCGCCGAGGAGGCGCTCGAGCTCCGCGCCGACGACGTCGGCCCCCGCCCACACCAGGTCGGCCTTGGTCGGGAAGTAGCGGAAGAGGCTGCGGCGGCCGACGCCCGCGGCCTCGGCGATGTCGGCCATGCTCACGGCCTCGTAGCCGCGCTCGGCGAACAGGCCGATGGCCGCGCGGGCGAGCTCCTGCGGGTCGATCGCGGCGGGGCGGCCGAGGGCGGGCCGATCGCTCGGCGGGGTCGACGGCATGTCGGGAATGGTATCCCGGCGCCCGTCCCCGGACCGGCGGCGCTGTGGCACGGTGGACGCATGAGACTCGCCGAGGCGCTGATGGAACGGTCCGACCTGCAGAGGCGCGTCGAGTCGCTGCGGAGCAGGATCCAGGCGAGCGCCCGGTACCAGGAGGGCGAGGATCCGGCGGAGGACGCGGCCGCGCTGCTCGAGGAGGCCGTCGAGACGGTCGACCGGCTCGCGGGGCTCGTGACGCGGATCAACCTCACCAACACGGCGGCCCGCCTCGACGACGGCACGCCCCTCACGTCGGCGCTCGCCCGGCGGGACGCGCTGCGGACGCGGCACGGGATCCTCGTGGACGCGGCCGACGCCGCCTCCGGCCGGGGCGGCGGCGGCTCGTACGCGCCGCGGCAGATGCGGAGCGAGCTGCGGCAGATCGCGGCGCTGCCGATCCGCGAGGTGCGCGACCGGGCCGACGACACGGCGCGGGAGCTCCGCGAGCTCGACGCCCTGATCCAGCGCGCGAACTGGGAGGTGGAGGTGGTCGACGAGGCGTAGGGGCGAGTCGGTAGTCGTCCGGAGCGGGCACACCCCGACGGATCGGCGGGCAATCCGATCCACCTGTGGCGCGGAGGGCAGCGCACCCGGCGAGAGCCGAGCACGAGTCAGCCCCGCACCTCGCACCGGGGACGGTGCACGGGTACAGCTCACCACCACGTGCCGGTCGGACGACGAGGGAGGGTTCGGGGACCTCGCCCCCACGTCGGGCCGCCGGGGCTATCCCGCGCTGTGCCGGTAGTCGAGCATGTCGAACGCCGTCACCTGGCACGACGCCGCCTCGTCCCGTCCCGTCACGGTGTCCTCCGCCAGGATCCGGTCCGCCACCCGGAGCCGGCAGGAGACGGTGCCGCCCGTCTCGCCGAGCACGGCGGTGACGCTGAAGTAGTCGCCGGCGGAGTAGGCGGCGTCGGTGAGGTAGACGTCGTGCTCCTGGGTGAGGGGGAGGTCATCCGCCGGCTCGTCGCGGTACTCCTCGTTCAGGCCGCCCAGCCAGATCGTGCGCACCTGGGGCGCGCTGCCGCTCAGCTCCACGGTGAGCGTGACCGGGTAGACGACCTCGGGGGTGCCGGGCGTCGTCGGCACCGGGCTGGACGCGGTGTCCGGGGGCGACGGCGGGTACGTGTCGAGCACCAGGCCGACGATCGTCGTGATCGCGATCGCCCACGTCACGAGCGCCACGACGTTGAGCGCCAGCCCGGTGATCGCCAGGGGTCGGGAGTTCCGCTGCCGCTTGCGGGTGAGCGCGAGGATCCCGAACACCGCACCCACGACGGCGAGGAGCCCGGTGACGAGATCCAGCACCGGCACCAGGGCGCCGACGAGCGCCAGGACCGCGAGCACGACGGCGGTCCACGCCGCCTCGTTCCGTCCCCGCACCGGGGCGACCGGCGGAGAGGGCGATGCCGCTGGATCCCGCGGAGGCGTCGCCGGGCCGTAGGGGGTCGATCCCGTCACGCGCGGGCTCGCGACCGGGACGCGGTTCCGACGCCCGGACGACGCATCGGCCGGCGCATCACCCGGCGATGTCCCGCAGGTCCTCCGCCGTGGCGGTGCAGGTGACCGTGGCGCCGTCGCCCTCGGCCCGCTGCTCGGTGACGATGTGGTCGCCCACGAGGATCCGGCAGGTGATGTCGCCGTCCGCCGAGACCGCCGGGTCGACGCTCGCGACCGCGCTCACGGAGAACGCCGCCATGTCGAAGGCGGCGGTGTCGGGGATGACGACCTCGCGGCTGAACGGGAGCGGCTGGTCGGACGCCTGCTCGGAGCCGACGGAGCCGCCGACGGACGTGGTCCAGAGCACGCCCGCGGTGACCGTGCCGCCCGTGCCCTCAACTTGGTAGGTGACGTGCGGCTCGTCGGATGCCTCCGCCGACGACCGCGACTCGGACTCGCGCACCGCGCCCGTGATGGCCGTGACGATGCCCGCCGTGTAGACGATCGCGAGCACGATCGAGAGGATCAGCGCGATCGCGCTCAGGACGAGGCCGCCGAGCGCCATGCCCTTGGGCCGGTCCCTGAGGATCAGGCCGATGATCCCGAGCACGATGCCGACGACCGCGAGGAACCCGGACACGTAGTTCACGAGCGGGATGACCGAGCCGATGAGCGCGAGCCCGCCGACGATGAGCGCGGCGATGCCGACGCCGTTGACGGCCTTCCGCTCGCGGGGTGCGCTGGAGTCGGGTTCGGGCGCGTAGCGGAAGGTCATGCGTCGACCCTGCCAGGGATGCGGGCGGATCCGGCCGTCGCGGGGTCACGATCCCGCGACGGCCTCGGGCGCGTGGGCTAGGCGAGCACCTCGGCGACCGGCGTCAGCGGCATGTCGAGCGCCGCCGCGACGTGCGAGTTGGTCACGTGGCCGTCGTGCACGTTGAGGCCGAGGGCGAGCGCGGGATCCTCCGCGAGGGCCTTCTTCCACCCCTTCTCCGCGAGCGCGATCACGTACGGCAGCGTCGCGTTCGTCAGCGCGCGCGTCGAGGTCTCCGGCACCGCGCCCGGCATGTTGGCGACGCAGTAGTAGACGCTGTCGTGCACGTCGAAGGTGGGGTCGTCGTGCGTGGTGGGGCGGGAACCCTCGAAGCAGCCGCCCTGGTCGATGGCGATGTCGACGAGCACGGCGCCCTTCTTCATCGTCGCGACCATCTGGTCGGTCACGAGCTTCGGGGCCTGCGCGCCGGGGATGAGGACCGAGCCGATCACGAGGTCGGCGTCCTTCAGCTGCGCCGCGATCTCGTACGCCGAGGAGACGCGCGTCTGCACCTGCCCGCCGAAGCGGATCTCGAGCTCGCGGAGCCGGGGGATCGAGAGGTCGATGATCGTGACGTCGGCGCCCATGCCGAGCGCGTTCGCCGCCGCGTGCTCGCCCGCGACGCCGCCGCCGATCACGACGACGCGCGCCTTCGGGGTGCCGGGGACGCCGCCGAGGAGGATCCCGCGCCCGCCGGCCGCGCGCATCAGGTGGTACGCGCCGACCTGGGTGGAGAGCCGGCCGGCGACCTCGCTCATCGGCTGGAGGAGCGGCAGCTGGCGGTTCGGCAGCTGCACCGTCTCGTAGGCGATGGCCGTGGTGCCGGAGGCGACGAGCGCGTCCGTGCAGGGCCGCGACGCCGCGAGGTGCAGGTAGGTGAAGAGGGTCTGGCCGGGGCGCATGCGCGGGTACTCCTCCGCGATGGGCTCCTTCACCTTGAGCAGCAGGTCCGCGGCGCCCCACACCTCGTCGGCCGTAGCGACGATGGTCGCGCCCGCCTCGACGTAGTCGGCGTCGGTGATGCTGGATCCGAGTCCCGCGCCCTCCTGCACGAGCACCTCGTGGCCGCGGCGCACGAGCTCGTGCACGCCCGCGGGCGTGGCGGCGACCCTGTTCTCGTTGTTCTTGATCTCGGTGGGGATCCCGACCTTCATGCGTGCTCCGTCTCGTCTCCCCGCGAGGTGCGGCCGGCGGCAGCGATGCGGGAGGGCGAGACTCATGGTGGCCATCGTGCGTTTCAAACGCGTTAACTCCGTAGGATCGTCGGTGCGGATCGCCTCACCTGCGCGATCCTTCGCCCCGACAGCGAGAATGGCCGATGCCGACGAAGGAAATGCGGGCGCCCGAGCCGCTCGACGCGATCGACCGGAAGCTCGTCGCCCTCCTCCGGGCCGACGCGCGCACCCCGAACAGCCGCCTCGCCGAGCAGGCGGGCATCGCGCCGTCGACGTGCGTGACCCGGGTGCGCGGCCTCGTGGAGCGCGGCGTGATCACCGGATTCACCGCCACGATCGACGCGGACGCGGTGGGCGTGGGCCTGCAGGCGCTCATCAGCATCGCGATCCGCGCGGGCGCCCGCCACGAGATGGCCCGCTTCGCCGACGAGATGCGCGAGCTCGCCGACGTGGTGCAGCTCTTCTTCCTCGGCGGATCCGAGGACTTCATCGTCCACATCGCCGTCCGCGACAGCGACCACCTCCGCGACTTCGTCCTCCAGCACCTCTCGGCGCACCCGGCCGTGGCGTCGACCCGCACGAGCGTGGTGTTCGACCACCACTACTCGGGGCCGGCGGTGGGCGAGGGGCCGTAGCCTCCCGCCCGCCGCCGGACCAGCGCGACCCGACCGCGAGGCGGACCTCCGTCAGGATGCGGCGTCGCGCACGAGCGCCGTGTCGACGAACTGCTCGAAGCGCACGATGAGGCCGCCGCGCACGACGAAGTGGTGCGCGACCCGGGCGTCGAGCGCCTTGCCCGTGGTGCCGTGCGTCGCCGTGTAGCGCGCGAGCACCACCACGTCCTCGCCCTCGACCACGTACGTGTCGTCGTGGGCGGCCCAGCCGACCCACTCGGCGCCGAGCCGCTCCATCACCGCGGCGGTGACGCCCGTGGGGGTGCGGTAGGTGCCGGCCAGGGGGAAGCCGGCCATCTCGGTCCACTCCACGTCGGGAGCGAGGGTGGCGCGGAGGGCCTCGAGGTCGCCCGCGGCGGAGGCGAGGTACTGCCGGCGCACGACGGCGCGCGGCGAGTCGTCGGTCGGGGTCAGCCCCATGACATCTCGCCCTTCGCGACGCGGGTGCCGAGGTGCGCGGCCACGCCGAGGCCGGCGTCCGGGTACCGGGCCTGGAGGCTCTGCTCGGCCTCCTCCGCGGTGCCGCTGGCGGCGATCGCGGCCTCGAAGGCCGCGAGGTAGTCGCGGGTGTGGCGGATCGCGCGCACGTCGGCGGGGAACGCCGGGTCGCGGTGGCCGGCCACGACGAGCGTGGGATCGAGGGCCTCGAGCCCGTCGAGGGCCGCTGACCAGGCCGCGCGCTGCTCGGGAGCCGCGGTGTCGGCCGTCCAGACGTGCAGGCCGCCGAAGACGAGGATCCCGCCGAGGATGGTGCGGCTGGCCGGGTCGAAGAGGTACCAGCCGCGGTCGGCCGGGTCGACCTCCGCGTGGCGCACCTCGAGCACGGCGTCGTCGATGGCGATGCGGTCGCCGTCGAACGGCGTGAGCTCGACCTTGCGGGTGGGGAGGTTCGCGCCCAGGTGCGCCCAGGCCTCCAGCTTGCCTTCGTAGCTGTGGTCGATGTGCTCGATCACGGCGGCGGGGGCGACGAAGCGGGCCTCCGGGAACGCGTCCTGGATGACCTCCGCGCCGAAGTAGAAGTCGGGGTCGCCGGCGCCGATGAAGACGGTGGTGAGCTCCTTGCCGGAGTCGAGCACGGCCGCTACGGCGCGGTGGCCGGCGGAGCGGGTGAAGCCGGCGTCGACGAGCACGGCCTCCGTGCTGCCGGTCACGAGGGTGAGGGTCTTCTCGAGGGAGGAGGAGCCCGAGTCGAGGATGGTGTAGTCGAGACTGGCGGGAGTCTCCTGCGTGGTTGTCATGCCCCGATGTTGCCGCCGCGGTAAGGCGACGTCACGGTCGTCATGGCTGCCATCATGGTGGATATGGGACAACCGACGGTCAGGCGCGTGCAGTTCTCGCTTCCCGGACCCGGACCGGGGATCGAGCTGACGGGCCTCCGCGAGATCATCCGCCGGGGCGGCCGCCGGGAGTTCGCGAGCACGCAGCGCCTGGGCTTCGACATGGTCTACCTCCTCGAGCGCGGGAGCACCGTGCACGTGGTCGACCTCGTGCCGCATGAGCTCGGCATCGGCGAAGCGCTCTGGGTGCGGGCCGGGCAGGTGCACCGCTGGGGCGACATCTCCACCCTCGAGGGCCGGGTGGCGATGTTCCCCTCGCACGTCATCCCGCCCGAGGTGCAGCAGGCGCTCACCGCTGCGGGGTACTCCGGCTCGGCAGGCAGCATCCCCGCCTGGACCGCGGATCAGCTGCGGGAGTCGGGGGCCGCGGATGCGTGGCGGGCGCTGCACGCGGACGACGCGGGGATCCGGGATCCGGCCGCCCGGTCGTTGGCCCGCGAGGCGGCGCTGTCCGCCGTGCTCCTCCGCCTGGCTGCGGCGGCGCCCGATGCCGCGGATCGCGCGCAGCACGCGAGCGCCGGGGGCCCGAGCACGGATCGCCACCGCGTCTTCACGTCGTTCCAGGCCGAGGTGGATGCGCGCTTCCGCTCGGAGCGTCTGGTTGCCGACTACGCACGCCGCCTGGGCTGGTCGACCAAGACGCTGGTGCGCGCGGCCGCCGAGCACGGCACCACGCCGAAGGCGGTCATCGACGACCGGATCGTTCTGGAAGCTCGGCGCCTCCTCGTGCACACGCAGCAGCCGGTGGCGGACATCGCCGCCGAGCTGGGCTTCGACGACGCGTCGAACTTCTCCACGTCCTTCCGCCTGCGCACGGGCGAGACGCCGGGCGCGTTCCGGGCGGGGGCGGCGTTCGGCGGCAGGTGAGCGAGCGGCCGGTCGGCCGCCGTCGCCGGACGCATCCCGCTCGTCTACCGGATCCCGTGCCCGGGATGCCCCGCGTCGTACTCCTCGCGAGCCGCCGCGATGCCCGCGCGCTCCGCGAGCGCCCAGTCGCCGAGCGCCTTGATGAGGTGCGTGAGTCGGCTGCCCGACGGCGTGAGCGCATAGGAGACCTGCGCGGGCACCGTCGGGAACACCGTGCGGGTGACGAGGCCGTCGCGCTCGAGGCGGCGGAGGGTGAGGGTCAGCATGCGCTGCGAGATCCCGTCGATGGCGCGCTGCAGCTCGCGGAACCGCCGCTCGCCCGACGCCAGCTCGACGACGACGAGCACCGACCAGGTGTCGCCGAGGCGATCGAGCACGTCGCGGATCCCGCAGTCGGGGTGGTCCTCGCGGCCGCAGGGCTCGAGGTCCGCGGTCACCGCGGTGTGCGTGAGTGACACGGGAGTGCCTCCTTGTGAGGGGTCGGGGGTCGCAGCACGCTCGGAGACATCACCGATACGACCACGAGAGGTGGATCCATGATCCTCGTCACCGGCGCCACGGGCCAGCTCGGCTCCGCCATCCTCCAGCACCTCCGCGCGATGGGCGCCGATGCGATCGGCAGCAGCCGCTCCGGCGTCGACGGGATGCGGCGGATCGACCTCGACGACCCCGCGACCATCTCCTTCGCCGGCGTCGACACGCTGGTGCTCGTCTCGGCGGGCGAGGCCGAGGACGACGTGGTGACCGCGCGGCATGACGCCGCGATCACGGCGGCCGAGGGCGACGGGGTGGGGCACGTGATCTACACGAGCGTCGCGGCGGGAGGGGATCACCTCGCCTTCGCGCTCGCGCACCGCTGGACCGAGCGTCGCCTCGCCCGAAGCCGCGTGACATCGACCGTGCTGCGCAACGGCCTGTACGCGGAGCTGTTCGGCGCGCTGCTGACCTGGCGCGGATCCCGGCTGGAGTCGGCGTTCGGGGACGGCGCCCTCGCGGCCGTCGCGCGTGGGGACCTTGCGGAGGCGGCTGCGGTCGTCGCCCGTGCGCCGAAGGATCACGCCGGGCGGCGGTACGACCTGGTGGGGCCGGCGATCACGGCCGCCGAGGTGGCCGAGCGGCTGGGTGCGCCGCTCGACGGTCTCGATCTCGCCACTCGGCGGGCTTCCTACGAGGGGACCGGGATGAAGCCGTTCCAGCCCGCGATGCTGATGTCGATCCACACGGCCGTGCGGCACGGGTTCCTCGCCGAGACGAGCGGAGATCTGGCCATGCTGCTCGGGCGCGAGCCGGTGGTTGCGGTGCAGGTGGCGGCCGATGCAGCGTCGGCGGCCCACCCCGCGTGAGTGACCGGCGGGCCGGCCGGGCTACTCCCCCGGCTGCCCCGCGTCGGTCACCGTCACGTCGGTGTGCACGAAGTTGAGGTACGAGCGGGAGGCCGTCGGGCCGCGCTGGCCCTGGTAGCGGGAGGCGTACTCGCCGGATCCGTAGGGCTTCTCGGCGGGCGACGACAGGCGGAAGAAGCAGAGCTGGCCGATCTTCATCCCGGGCCAGAGCTTGATGGGCAGCGTCGCGACGTTCGACAGCTCGAGCGTGACGTGGCCGGAGAACCCGGGATCGATGAAGCCCGCGGTGGAGTGCGTGAGGAGGCCGAGGCGGCCGAGCGAGCTCTTGCCCTCGAGGCGCGCGGCGACGTCGTCGGGCAGCGTGACCAGCTCGAACGTGGACCCGAGGACGAACTCGCCCGGGTGCAGGATGAACGGCTCCCCCGGCTTCGACTCGATGAGGCGGGTCAGCTCGGGCTGGTCCTCGGCGGGGTCGATATAGGGGTACTTGTGGTTGTCGAACAGCCGGAAGAAGCGGTCGATGCGCACGTCGATGCTCGCGGGCTGCAGCATCCCGGGGTCGTACGGATCGAGGGCCACTCGTCCGGCGTCGAGCTCGGCGGTGATGTCACGGTCGGAGAGGAGCACGGCAGGAGCCTACCGGCGCTGGGTGGCGCCCGGCCGGACTCTTGCTAGGCTGTGGTCTCGACCCGGCTCCTGGCCGGTCGCGCGAGTGTAGTTCAATGGTAGAACTTCAGCTTCCCAAGCTGATAGCGCGGGTTCGATTCCCGTCACTCGCTCCACTCCCCCCAAACTGGGTTAGTTCGTCAGGCGTCCTTTCCGGCAAGGTTGAAGAAATTGCGTCCCTTGGCAACGCGCCCTGCTGAGACTTCGTTGTCTAAGATGGCCAGCGCAGTGCGTATGCCGCGTTTTCATTGGCTCCGGGCTGCTAGGCAAACCCGTGCCTACACCCATCGGCACGAGGATTTATATGTCAGACGCATTTAAGCGGCTAGTTGTCTCCGATTGGCGGCAGTTTGCAGAAGTTGACGTCACGTTTCATCCACGCTTGACAATTCTTACGGGCGCAAATGCAAGCGGGAAAAGTACGTTACTGGGGATCCTATCTCGCCATTTTAACTGGAGCCGGTCGTATTCTTCAGCTCCAGGACGGCGTAGTGAGGGGAGTGCCTGGGCAAGCTTAGGCCCTCGGCGACGAGCACGCATGCTACAGGAGGGCGGCGTTTGGGGTGACATCGGTGCGCTCACGTATGTTAACAACGTCGAAACTCGAATAAATGTTCCAGAAGTCGGCGCAGAAGTCCGTCAAGCATACGACATATATATGCCTTTACAGCAGCCCGTGACCGGACTATTTCTCAACTCGCATCGACCAGCTAATGGTAACTACACGACCGTGCCGTCCATCCCGACCATTTTTCCTCCCTCCGAACAGCTCTTTGAGCAATATGCGACAGAACGCCGAAATCAGTGGGCAGGACAGTGGACTGGGCGCACCTCCCAACTGGCGCTCAAGGAAACACTAATCTCAGCTGCGGTTTTCGGCAATAGAGGTAACGATCATGTCTCCTTCAACGCAGATGCGGCATCTATTTGGGATGGCTTCCAAAAAGTAGTTGCCGCCGTGCTTCCAGCCAGTCTTCGCTTTCGCCAGCTACGCGTCGAAGTGCCTGACATCATCATAGAAACTGATACTGGCGACTTTGTAATCGACGATGCGTCAGGCGGTATATCAGCTATAGTCGACGTTGCCTGGCAGATATTCCTAAGGTCAAGGGGGCACGCATCTTTCACCGCAATTTTAGATGAGCCCGAAAATCACTTGCACCCAAGCCTTCAACGGGAACTTTTACCGAGACTGTTAAGCGCATTTCCAGGGGTGCAGTTCATAGTTGCGACGCATAGCCCATTTGTCGTGACCGCTACTCCAGACTCAGCTGTTTACGCTCTCGAGTACAATGAGGGCAACAAAGTTGAATCCAGGCTCCTCGATTATTCTAATAAAGCTGCAGGTGCTGATGAAACGCTGAAGCGAGTTCTTGGAGTTCCGTCCATTATGCCAATCTGGGCAGAAGAGCGGTTCGACGAAATCGTCAACCGACATCTGCGTGGCTCGGTATCTACGGAGACGCTCCTCGCGCTACGTGCCGAATTAACAAACATGGGTCTTGAATCCGAATTTCCCTCCGCGGCGGTCCAGTTCCTGGACCGCTCAAGTGACTCGGACACTCAATGAAGCAATTGACTAAATTAAGTCAGCCCCGCGTGCTTGCTCAAAATGGTCCAGAATGGACACGGCAGTACGTGGAGGCACCAGCCGACACACGTCGTCATTACGAGCGGTGGCGCCATGCCGACATCAAGGCCCGCCTTCGCGATGAAACCGACTCGAAGTGCGCATATTGCGAGGGTTTTGTTGAGGACGTCGCGTATCCCCACGTTGAACATATAATACCAAAAAGCCATAGCCCCGAACTTGCCCATGAGTGGCAGAACTTGACTAGTGCTTGCGAGCGGTGCAACACGCGTAAGGGCAATTACTATGAGCCGGCAATGCAACTACTAAACCCATACAATGACGATGTGAGTGTTCACCTCAGACCGCAGGGCCCGTTGATGGACTGGACTCGAGGGGATACTCGTGCTGAACTTACAGTCCACAAGTTGGGACTAAATCGAATCGACCTAGTCGCTTCCCGCGCTAAGCGCTTACAACAGGTTCGCGAATTGATTGAACGATGGCACCTGAGTGACGCGCCGCTTAAATCCGTCTTGGCCGATGTAATCAAGGAGGATGCAAACAGTGGCGAATTTAGCGAAACGGTTGGCGCGTTACTTATCACTCACGGTCTTCTCGCGGAATAAAAACGGAGCATAAGCAGATGCACCCATTTAATAGAAGCGTCCCCTATGACTGGGTAAGTCTCAGCTTTGACTTTATATCGGCAATATCCTGGCCAACATTTGCCATTTTGGCACTGTTGATTTTGCGGCTTCCCTTGTCGGCCTTGCTCAGCAGCATTGAGGAAATTGACCTCTGGGGCGCCAAGGGCAGAACGCGAAAAGGGAACGAACGAGCTGCCGAGCTCAAAGCAAGTACCGCTGATAAGAAGGTGACAGCTTCGTCGGCATTCGCGTCTCCCGTTGATGATCACGGGGATGAGGACGACGAGTTAGGCGGTGACGATGAGGTCGAAGGTCAGAGCCACGAAAGTGGCGCCAGAGCCAATATCACCCAGCCGGAAAGGCCTGAGAATGGCAGTGAGGCTCGCGCAGGTCGTGATTTAGATACTGACGATAGTGGGTCTCTGCTTGAAAAGGCACCCACGCCTGGCACCCCCAATGAGATTTCTCGTGTCGAGATGCTGAACTTCTATGAACGGATAGTACGCGAGCGTTTGCGCAGGAGTACCTATAATACTGCCACGACATCCGCTAGGCTTGGTGCAGAAATCGTCGGAAGCAGTTACGCCGATCTCAAGCAAACTCTGCGAGTTATTCATTATCTACGATTTGGCATAGGCTCGCGAGGGAAGATTAGATCTATGCAACGCATGTACGCTGATTTGAAGTTACCCAGTGGCCTAGAGGAGGACATGCTTAAGGCGCGAGCGTTTGCTACAGATGTTCATGAACGAAAAGATGTCGTCGACGGCGTGGGGGCGGAAGCGTACATAAGGACTGTCGACACTCTTGTCGGTCGCTTATGCGAGTGGGCCCGGACTTCGTTATAAGTGAACTCTGAATAGTTGTTCACCTCGCTCCATGCAGTAGATGAATAGGCGCACTTCATGATATATGGCCAGTGCGTGATAATGTAGCTTTGGGGATCATCTGGAATAGGCGCCCGCGAGTGGTCATTGGTGCAAATATTTGGGATCACATTATTGCGCCGCTGACCTCCGCCAGCAACGACGCCATCCCCGCCTCCGCTGTCGCCGCATCCCCGTCGCGGATCGCATGCGCCACCTGCTCGTGGGTGTCGAGCGCATGCGGACGCGGCGTCCGCGGCATCAGCCCCTGGTGCGTGCGACCGCTGAGGACCTCCGTGATCACCTCGCGGAGGGCGCAGAACATGTCGTTGCCGCTGGCCTCGAGGATCAGGTGGTGGAACTCGATGTCGGCGGCGAGGAAGTCGACGAGGGCGCCGGCCTCGCCGAGGCGGCGGAGATCCACCGCGAGCTCGGCGATGCGGGTGCGCTGAGCGGCAGTGGCATTGCGTGCGGCCAGTGACGCCGCCACCGGCTCGACCGCGCGGCGCAGCTGGGTGAGGGAGCGGAACTGGTCGGAGCGGCCGGGGCCGGTGAGGCGCCAGCGGATGATGCGCGGGTCGTAGACGTTCCAGCGATCCGGGCCCTGCACGACAAGGCCCACGCGGCGCTTGGGCACGATCAGCGCCATCGCCTCGAGCACGCGCACGCAGTCGCGCACCACCGTGCGGGAGACGCCGAAGCGCTCCTGCACGCCGTCGATGGTGAGGCGGGTGCCCTCGGTGAGGCGACCGTCGACGATGTCGCGGCCGAGCTCCTCGATGATCCGCGTGGCCATCACCGTGGCGGCGGGGACCGCGCCGGCGGGCGCCGAGGGTGGGACTGACCGCGTCGTCATGGTCCTCTCCGGGTGCGCGTCGGCCGGCCGGCCGCCTCGATGAGCTTAGGTCGCCGTCCGCGGGGTGGTCGTCGATGCGCGCCGCAATGGTGTTACCTTTGGCCGGACGGCGGCCGACGACACGGCACCGCCCGCGTCGACGAAGGAGTCAGCATGGCCGCACAGCCCCGCCACGTCGTGGTGATGGGGATCTCCGGATCCGGTAAGACCACGATCGCCACCGCCCTCGCCGAACGGCTCGGCTGGACCTTCGCGGAGGCGGACGAGTTCCACCCCGAGGCGAACATCGCGAAGATGAGCGCCGGCACGCCCCTCACCGACGACGACCGCTGGCCGTGGCTCGAGGCCATGCGCGACTGGATGGGCGGCGAGGCCCGCGCCGGCCGCAGCACCGTCGTCACCTGCTCCGCTCTCAAGCGCTCCTACCGCGACCTCCTCGACGGCGCCGACGGCGACGTGCGCTTCGTGCACCTCTCCGGCGACACCGAGCTGATCCTCGAGCGCATGAAGACACGCAGCGGGCACTTCATGCCGGCCTCGCTGCTGCCGTCGCAGATCAGCACGCTCGAGCCGCTCGACGACGGCGAGCGCGGCCTGACGCTCGAGAACACCGGCACGCCCGACGAGGTCACGACCCGCATCGTCGACGAGCTCGGCCTCGTCGCGAGCTAGCGCGCTCTCGCCAGCCCGCACCCCACCAGCCCCCTGCACGGTTCATCAACGGAGAGAACATGACCATCGAAGACTGGACGCAGACCCTCACCGCGGGTCCGCTCCTCCTGATCGCCGCGGGCGCCATCGCCGTCCTGCTGTTCCTGATCATCACGCTGCGCGTCCACGCGTTCGTCGCCCTGATCCTCGTGAGCCTCGCGACCGCGTTCGCCACCGGGATCCCGACCTCGCAGATCGTGACCGTGCTCGTCGGCAGCTTCGGCTCCACGCTCGGCACGGTCGCGCTGCTCGTGGGCCTCGGCGCGATGCTCGGCCGCCTGGTCGAGACCAGCGGCGGCGCGAAGACGCTGGCCGACACCCTCATCCGGATCTTCGGCGAGAAGCGCGCGCCGTTCGCACTCGGCGTCGCGTCGCTGATCTTCGGCTTCCCGATCTTCTTCGACGCCGGGCTCGTCGTGATGCTGCCCATCGTCTTCTCGGTGGCGCGTCGCCTCGGCGGCGGCGTGCTCCGCTACGGCCTCCCCGCGGCCGGCGCCTTCTCGGTCATGCACATCTTCGTGCCGCCGCACCCCGGCCCCGTCGCGGCCAGCGAGTTCTTCGGCGCGAACGTCGGCATCGTGATCATCGTCGGCCTCGTCGCGGCGATCCCCACCTGGTACGTCACCGCGTACCTCTACGGCCTGTGGGTCGGCAAGAAGTTCGTGCTGCCGATCCCGTCGCTCATGGGCGAGGCCGACGCGCACGCCGAGTCGAACCCGCCCAAGTTCGGCACCGTCGTCGCCGTGCTGCTGCTCCCGCTGCTCCTCATCTTCATGAACACGGGCCTGAACGCGGCCTCGACCGGCGGGATCCTCCCCGAGGGCACGAGCGACCAGGCCTGGTACCAGGTGCTCCGCACCATCGGCGAGACGCCCGTCGCGCTCCTCATCGCGCTGCTGTTCGCCGCGTTCGTGCTCGGGCGGCGCCGCGGGATCGACAAGACCGCGCTCGAGAAGACGCTCGAGTCGGCGCTCGGCCCGGTCTGCTCGGTGATCCTCATCACCGGCGCCGGCGGCATGTTCGGCGGCGTCCTCCGCACCAGCGGCATCGGCGACGCCCTCGCGGACGTGCTGGGCGACCTCGGCATCCCGATCATCCTGGCCGGGTTCCTCATCGCGGCGATCCTCCGCATCGCGCAGGGATCCGCGACCGTCGCGCTCACCACGGCCGCGGGCCTCGTCTCCCCGGCGATCCTCGCGGGCGACTACAACGCGTTCCAGGTCGCGGCGCTCGTCGTGGCGGTGGCCGGTGGATCCGTGGTCGCGAGCCACGTGAACGACTCCGGCTTCTGGCTCGTCGGCCGGTTCTTCGAGATGGACGTGAAGACGACCCTGAAGACCTGGACCGTGATGGAGACCACCATCGGCGTCATGGGCTTCGCGATCGCGACGGCGGTGTTCGGGGTGGCGTCGCTGGCGTAGGGGCCGCATCCGTCGACGCCACGAGGCCCGTCCCGCTCTCCGCGGGGCGGACCTCTGTCCGTCCCCGATGCGGATCCGGCGCGGCGGCTCAGCCCTCCGGGCCGAACTCGACATGACCGGTGCCCACGTCGTAGCGGTAGCCGACCGGGAAGCGCGCCGTCATCGCGCCGTTCGGGAAGCGGTCGCTGACCTCCTCCGCGAACGCGTGCGCCTCCTCGGACGTCGCGAAGACGCCGAGGATCGTGTTGTCGGGACTCTCGTCGTGCTGGACGATCCACACCTCTGAAGCCATGCGCGACACGATAGGTCGAATGCCGTGAGCAGCGGCAGCGCCTTCCGCTCAGTTCGGCCACCAGGGGTGCCGGGCACTGTAGGCGGGTCGCATCTGCGCACTTGCGGCACGCTGTCTCCTACGCGGACTCGCTGCAAGCGCGCGTCATATCGATCGACGGACAAAGGCTCGTCGGCCTCATGATCGAGTATCGCGTCGGCGTGCAGGTGACCCGGACCTACTCCACCGTCGAGATCGACTCGGACTTCTTCGACTGATCTGGCTGGCACCGCGGGCACCACCACGCGCGCCGCCCGCGCTCGCTCGTGCTCCCGGGATCGTCGACGCCGATCACCGTCGTCCCGCAGCGCAGGCACGGCCGGCCCGCGCGGCCGACCACCCAGTGCGTGCGGCCGCGGCGGGGATCGCCCGTCGTGATCTGGTACGCCGCCGGCACCGTCGCCGAGCGGCGCAGCGAGCGGGCGGCGAGGTCGACGAGGGGCGGGAGGTCGACGTCCCGGACGCGGGTCGCCGGATGCACGCCGCGCAGGAAGCCGACCTCGTTGACCCAGAGGTTGCCGAGGCCCGCCATCGGGCGCTGGTCGAGGAGGGCGGCGCGGATCGCGTCGTCGGGGCGGGCAGAGAGGCGGGACACGGCGAGCGCCGGATCCCAGTCGTCGCGCAGCGGGTCGGGCCCGAGGTGGCCGATGGCCGCGCGCTCGTCGCGGGTGGGGATCAGCTCGACCACGGGCAGGTCGATGCCCCAGAGGGTGCGGTCGTCGTCGAGGCGGAGGCGCACGCGCACCTGGTGCTGGATCCGCTGCGGCACGCGCTTGCCGGGACCGGTCACCGTCCACGAGCCCTGCATGCGCAGGTGCGTGTGGAGGGTGGTGTCGTCGTCGAGCCGCATGAGCAGGTGCTTGCCGTGGGTGTCGAACCCGGTGATCCGCCGGCCGCCGAGCCGTGCGCCCGCCCTGGCGCCGGACCGCAGCTCCCCGTCGGCGACGAGCGCGCCGCCGACCTGGGCGCGGAGGCGCGCGGCGAGGACGAAGACGGAGTCACCCTCGGGCATGGGTCGACGGTAGTCCGGGCGGCCGACACCGTGCCGGCCGGCGGCTACCGGGGGGCCGTCTCCGACGCACCGACCGGATGCGGCGAGAGCGCGAGCTCGCGCGTCGCCTCTGCGAATCGCCGCAGACCGCGCTGCGACCGGACGATGTAGGGCGTCATGGCGAGCAGGAACACGCCCAGGGCGACGAAGACGAGGAGGAACCAGCCCTCGAAGATCCCCCGGAAGAGGCTCGGAACGACGACCCCGACGAACACGAGCCCGCTCTGCGCCATGAGGAACGGCTGCGAGGTGCGCGTCACCGCCGCCACCCGCGCGGCCCGCCACTCGAGATCCGGCGCGAGCGGGCCGCCCTTGCCGAAGACGCGCCGGTTGATCGCCTTGCGGTCCGGGATGCCGAGGGCACGCGTGATGGGCGCCGCGGCGAGCTGCGCCGGGAACGCGACGACGAGGGAGGTGATCCCAGCGGCGAGGAACGAGAGCTGCACGATGAACGCCCACGTCTCGTCGAGGCCCTCGTCGGTCGTGAGCGCGAGGACGCCGGCGAAGGCGGTCGTCGCGACGAGCCCGATCAGGAAGGCGAGGAGGACAGCCCGCCATTTCCTGCGGATGACCTCCGGGCTCCACCCGAGATCCGGCGAGGCGGCGGTCCCGGGCGCTGCACCGGCCCTGACCTGCTCCCTCGGGTACGAGGCGAGGCGCGCACGGTGGCCGAGGATCCCTCCCGCAGCGGCCATCCCGCCGAGACCGAGCAGGAACCCGACGACGACGAGGACGGGAGTCCCCACGATGAGCGCGGCGACCGCGTGCAGCACTCCCATCGCCGCCGCGACGCCGCCGAAGACGAGCAGTCGGACCGGGCGCGGGGTCGGACCGGCCTGCGCACGCGACGGGCTCTGGACGACGAGGAGCCCCACTCCAGCAGCCAGCGCGACGGCGATCGTGCCCGCCATCATCTGCACGACGAGGAGGACGAAGGGGGGATCCTCCTGCACGTCCACGAACGTCAGGAACATGCCGACGAAGAGGAGCACGAAGGTGCCGAGGCCCAGCAGGGCCAGCACCGTGATCAACAGAGCCTTGCCTTCCCGGGGTGCCGCCGAGCCGGATGGTGCCTCGTCGATGCCGCGTCCGCTCATCCCTCGAACGTATCGGCCCGACTTGCACCCGACCGACCCGCTGCCGGCCCCCGTTCGAGCCTCGCACCCCTCCCCACATGAACTCCCGCTGGATCCTCCCCGCATCGCCGCGCGCCCCGCACCGCCGCCCGCGCGACGGGCCACACTCGACCCACGCACCCGCACCCGTCAGCCGCGTCCGCGGCGGAGGAGACCCATGAAGATCACCGGCCGCACCGTCCTCATCACCGGCAGCACCTCGGGCATCGGCCGCGGGCTCGCCGAGCGGTTCCACGCCGCGGGCAACCGCGTCGTGATCGCGGGCCGCCGCCGCGAGCTGCTCGACGAGATCACCGCGCAGCACGACGGCATGGCCTCGGTCGTGCTCGACGTCGCGGATCCCGCCTCCATCACGGCTGCGCGCGACGAGCTCGCCGCGAGCCACCCCGACCTCGACGTCGTGATCACCATGGCCGGCATCATGCGCGCCGAGGACCTCCGCGATCCCGCGCACCAGGCCACAGCCGAGGCCATCGTCACGACGAACCTGCTCGGCACGATCCGCACGATCGACGCGTTCCTGCCCGGCCTCCTCGCGAGCGACGAGGCGACGCTCGTGACCGTCTCCTCGGGCCTCGCCTTCGTGCCGCTGCCGGCCACGCCCACCTACTCGGCCACGAAGGCGGCCGTGCACTCCTACACGCAGAGCCTCCGCGCGCAGCTCGTCGGCACGTCCGTCGAGGTCGTCGAGCTGGTGCCGCCCAAGGTGCAGACCGCGCTCATGCCCGGCCAGCAGGACGCGGGCGACGCCCTGCCGCTCGAGGACTTCCTCGACGAGGTGATGGGGATACTCCAGGCCCGCCCGGAGGACGAGGAGATCCTCGTGCAGGACGTCCACGGCCTCCGCTTCGCCGAGCGCGACAGCCGCCACGACGACATGCTCGCGCTGCTCAGCGGCCGCTGATCCGCCGGGCCGCCGCCCAACCGCGCGCCTAGGCTCGATCCATGTCGACGACGATGCCGCCCGCCCCCGCCCGCACGCCCGACCCCGAGGCGGGAGGCAGCGACGACGCCCGCCCGATCCGCTTCGGCGTGATCGGCGCCGCCGGCATCGCGACCTCTGTCGTCCCCGACATGCAGCTCGTCCCCGGCGTCGAGGTCGTGGCGGTGCACTCCCGCACCCGGGCCAGCTCCGAGGAGCTGGCGGCCGCGCACGGCATCGCGCGGATCCACGACACCCTCGAGGCGCTCCTCGCCGACCCCGAGGTGGACGCCGTCTACGTCGCCACCCCGCACACCCTCCACCGGTCGCAGGCCGAGGCCGCCCTCCGCGCCGGCAAGCACGTCGTCTGCGAGAAGCCCGCCACCACCACGGCCGCCGACACCCGCGCGCTCGTCGAGCTCGCGCGCGCGGAGGGCCTGCTGTTCCTCGAGGCGCTCTGGATGGCGTTCTCCCCCGGCTACCTCGCCGTGCGCCACGCGATCGCGGACGGCCGCATCGGGGATCCGCGCGCCATCTCCGTGGCCTTCGGCTTCGTCACCGACGGGACGGGCCGCCTCTGGGACCCGGAGGTCGGCGGCGGCACGCTCCTCGACATGGGCGTGTACCCGCTCGCCTTCGCGCACGGCCTGTTCGGCACGCCCTCGTCGGTGGCCGCGGTCGGGACCGTCATCGACGGCGGAGTCGACACCGAGGTCGCGATCCTGCTCGGCTGGCCCGACGGCCGTCACGCCACCCTCGCCTGCTCGCTCGTCGCGGCGCTCCCCACGGGCGCGACCGTCAGCGGCACGGCCGGCCGCATCGAGGTGGATCCGCTCTTCCTCGCCTCCCGCGCGCTCACGGTCGTGCCCGCCGAGGGGGATCCCGAGCGGCAGGAGCACGAGATCGAGGGCCGCGGCTACGTCCCCATGTTCCGGGCGGCCCGCGACGCGATCCGCGCGGGCGCCGTCGAGTGCGCCGAAATGCCGCACGCGGAGTCGGTCGCCCTCGCGGAGCTGATGGACGGGATCCTGGCCGACATCGGCGCGCGCTGACCGGCGCCCGGCGTCCGTCCGGGGAGCGGTCAGAAGTCGGTCGTTAGGGTCGAAGGCGAGGCACGCGCCTCCCCCTGCGGTACGTCGACGGAGACGATCCGACCGGAACGACCCGAAGGAGAACACCATGACGCACGTCCTCGTGCTCGTCGGCAGCCTGCGCGCCGGCTCCACCAACCAGCAGATCGCCGAAGCGGCGCTGCGCCACGCGCCGGACGGCGTGACCCTCGACATCCACGCCGGCCTCGACCGGCTCCCCTTCTACAACGAGGACGTCGACGTCGCGGGATCCGTCCCCGCCGAGGCCGTGGCCTTCCGCGACGCGATCGCCGCCGCGGACGCGCTCCTCGTCGTCACGCCCGAGTACAACGGCACGATGCCCGCGGTGCTCAAGAACGCGATCGACTGGGCCTCGCGCCCGTTCGGCGCCTCGGCCCTCGCGGGCACGCCGACGGCGGTGATCGGCAGCGCCTTCGGCCAGTACGGCGGCGTGTGGGCGCAGGACGAGGCCCGCAAGTCGCTCGGCATCGCCGGCGCGCACGTGCTCGAGGACGTGAGGATGGCCGTCCCCGAGTCGGTCGTCCGCTTCGCCGAGCGCCACCCGGCCGACGACGCCGAGGTCGTGGAGCAGCTCCGCGCGGTGCTCGACGCCGTGCGGACCTCGGCGACCGCCGCCTGACCCGGCCCGCCGGACCGGGGAGCACGCCCCGCGCACGACGACGGCCGCGCCCCCTCGGGGACGCGGCCGTCGTCGTGCGTGCGGGAGGCTACGGCTTCAGCACCACCTTGATGCAGCCGTCCTCCTTCTTCTGGAAGATCTCGTACATGTGCGCGGCCTCGCTGAGCGGCACGGAGTGCGTGACCAGGTCCAGGACGCCGAGCGGGTCGGACGGGTCCTCGACGAGGGGCAGCAGGTCCTCGATCCAGTGCTGGACGTTGCACTGGCCCATGCGAATCGCGATCTGCTTGTCGAAGAGCGACTTCATGGGCAGCGGGTCGGCCTCGCCGCCATAGACGCCCGAGATGGAGACGGTGCCGCCGCGGCGGACCGCGTCGAACGCCGTGTGCAGGGCCGCGAGGCGGTCGACGCTCGCGACGTCCATGACCTTCTTCGCGATGCCGTCGGGCAGGAGGCCCGCGGCCTTCTGCGCGAAGGACGCGGCGGGGCTGCCGTGCGCCTCCATGCCGACGGCCTCGACCATGGAATCGGGCCCGCGGCCGTCGACCATCTCGCGCAGCTTGTCGGCCACGTCGTCGGTGAGGTCGAGGGTCTCGACGCCGTGGCGCTCGGCCATGGCGCGGCGCTCGGGGACGGGATCCACCGCGATGACGCGGTAGCCGAGGTGCTTGCCGATCCGCGAGGCGAACTGGCCGACCGGACCGAGGCCCATGACGCCGAGCGTCCCGCCCTCGGGCACGTTCGCGTACTGCACGCCCTGCCAGGCGGTGGGGAGGATGTCGCTGAGGAAGAGGTAGCGCTCGTCGGGGAGCTCGCTGTTCACGACGATCGCGTTGACGTCGGCGAGCGGCATGCGGAGGCGCTCGGCCTGGCCGCCGGGGACGGATCCGTACATCTCGCTGAAGCCGTAGAGCGCGGCGCCGCTGCCCTGCGCCCGCACCTGCGTGGTCTCGCACTGCGTGAAGAGGCCCTTGTCGCACATGAAGCAGTCGTGGCACGCGATGACGAACGGGACGACGACGCGGTCGCCGACCTTGAGCTTCGTGACGGCGCTGCCGACCTGCTCGACGACGCCCATGTTCTCGTGCCCGAGGACGTCGTCCTTCTCGAGGAACGGGCCGAAGACCTCGTAGAGGTGGAGGTCGGATCCGCAGATCGCGGTCGACGTGATGCGGATCACCGCGTCGGTGTCCTGCTCGATCACGGGGTCGGCGACCTCCTTGACCTCGACGTCGTGGATGCCCTGCCAGGTGAGTGCCTTCATGGTGCTCCTTCTGCTCTCGGGCGCGGATCCTCGTGGGACGCGCGCTCATCCAGACAACGCCCTGCGGGGCTGTCCGCCAAGCGAACGCCAGAAGTCGCCCAGGGAGCGCGGACGCCCGGGCGCGGCGGAGGGGACGCGGGCGCCACGGCGGGCGGCGGCTCAGACGATCCGCCCCGGGGAGTCGGTCGTCCACGACACGACCGAACCGGGGCGGATCTGGAGGGCCGGTGACGACGGTCCGGACTGCATAGGAGGACTCTCGACAACCCTCAAGCGCCCGAGCCCGTGGCGGCCTCGTGGGCACAGTGTGCTCCTCAGCCGGGGAAAAGCCCATAGCAGCGATGTCGTTCCCGGCGGATCCACGGTGGGGCGGGCTCAGACGTCCCAGCCGTGCGCTCGCTGCACCTCGCGCAGCGCCTCGGCGGCTTCGTGCGCGACGAACGGCAGGCGCTCCCAGTGGATGCCCTCCGCGGAGATCCAGCCGAGCTCGCCGAGCGCGACCGCGAGGTCTTCCACGTAGAGGGCGACAGCCTGATGCGCGCCCAGGATCGCGTCGCCGGTGATGGACCAGCCGAAGTAGCCGGCCACGAACCGGGCCTGCTCGGTAGGGCTGCGGCCGGGCCCCTCGCGCCGTTCGGGGAGGGACTCGCTCGCCGACGACTGGACGGGATCGCCCACGTCGTCGGCGCCTACGTCCTGCATGGCGTCCCTCTCCCAGGCGACGCACCCGCGCGACCTGCGCGACCACGATGCCAGGAGCCCGGGCGCCGCCCCAATGGGGGCCAGGGGCTTGACATGCGCGGCCCTCGACGCGTAGTGGGAGGCGCGGACGCGCGCGGTATCAGCGCACGTCGTCGCGGGGCTCGTCCTCCAGGGGCTCGCGCATGATGAGCAGGCCGCCGGGGCTGTTCGCCGTGGTCATGAGCGCGTCGACCCACTTGCGGTTGATGGGCGGCACGCGGCTGCCGTGGTACTTGAACACCAGCGGCAGCGAGTTGTGCATCCAGATGGTCGTGCGTCCGTCGCCCACCTCCACGTCGTCGCGCCAGGAGAAGTAGAAGTTCTCCCCGCGGCGCAGCTTCGCGCCGATGACGAGCTGCAGGTGCGCCAGCAGGCGGTCGTCGAACTCCGCCGTCAGCGTCGAGTCGTACTTGAACGTCCCCATGATCGATCCCGTGTCCCCCTCATGAGCTCTCGGGCCCCGCGCCGACGGAGAGGGGGCCAGAGAGCGGCGCTGAGCTTCGGCCGTGCCCACCCACTATGCCAGCGTTGTCGGCGATTTCCGGCTCGTGCGGGAGACCCGTGCGCATGTGGTATTGGACGTCGGCGGAGGAGGGGGATCCCGCTCCCGGCCTGCGCGGCGGCTGTGCGGATCCGGCCCACCCGGTCGTCGCGCGCGGACGGTCGTAGGGTCGGAGCATGACTGATCCCACGTACACCGCACAGCTCGTCGGCCCCGATGGCACGGAGGAGACCGAGGTCGAGCTCATCAACGGCGAGCCCGTGAAGAGCTTCGTCCGCGCCACCTCGCTCGACGAGGAGGAGGTCGTGTGGGAGCTCGACGCCGACGCCGAAGGGTACGTCTACCGTCCCGCCGGCCGGCCGGGCGCCGACTACTCCTGATCCGCGGAGCCGACGCGCGCTAGACGAGCAGGATCGGCAGGCAGCAGAGGACGCTGACCGCCCCCGCACCGATGGCGGCGAGGGTCCAGGGCAGGGCGGGCGCCGAGAACAGCTGCGCGCGCCCCATGCCGCGCTCCCGCGCGCTCCGCGATCCACCCGTGCACAGCAGCACCGCGCTCAGGATGAGCGTGGCCGCCGCCACGTACAGGAGCGCGGTGGTCGTGCCGTCGGTCATCACACCCGTGACGCTACCGGCGCCCCCGCGCCGCGGCTGGCCCCGTCAGGCCGGGCCGATCCGAGCCCGCCGTAGGATCGAGGTCCCGCACGACGTGAGGATCCCCGCATGAGCACCAGCCCGTCCACGCCCCAGGCCGACACCACCGCGATCGCCCGCATCATCGACCACACGCTCCTGAAGCCCGAGGCCACGCGCGACGAGGTCGCCGCGCTCGTCGCCGAGGCCGTCGAGCTCGGCACCTACTCGGTGTGCGTCTCGCCGTCGATGCTCCCGCTCGAGCTGCCCGCGGGCGCCGACCTCAAGGTCGCCGTCGTCTGCGGCTTCCCGAGCGGCAAGCACCACAGCGAGGTCAAGGCCGCCGAGGCCGCGCTCTCGATCCGCCAGGGCGCCGACGAGGTCGACATGGTGATCGACGTGGGCGCCGCCCGCGAGGGCCGCTTCGACGACGTCGAGGCCGACATCCGCGCCGTGCGCGAGGCCGTGCCCGCGCCCGCCGTGCTCAAGGTGATCATCGAGTCCGCCGCGCTCGACGACGACCAGATCGTCGGCGTGTGCCGCGCGGCCGTCGCCGCCGGCGCCGACTTCGTGAAGACCTCCACGGGCTTCCACCCGACCGGCGGCGCCACCGTGCACGCGGTCGAGCTGATGAGCCGCACGGTCGACGGCAAGGCCGGCGTGAAGGCGTCCGGCGGGATCCGCACCTACGAGACCGCGGTGCAGATGATCGAGGCCGGCGCCACGCGCCTCGGCGTCTCGGGCAGCGCGGTCGTGCTCGCCGGGCCCGTGCAGACGCCCGAGGACGGCGCGCTCGGATCGAGCGGCTACTGATGCCGGCGGACCGCCGCGCGCACCTCGCGGACCTGGGCCGCTTCATCCAGGCCTCCCCCACCTCGTTCCACGCCGCCGAGGAGGGCGCCCGCCGCCTCGAGGCCGCGGGCTTCGCGCGCCTCGACGAGCGCGACGCGTGGCCCACCGGCGCCGGCCGGCGGTTCATCGTCCGCGACGGCGCGCTCCTCGCGTGGATCCAGCCCGCCGGCGCGCACGCCACCACGCCCTTCCGCGTGCTCGGCGCCCACACCGACTCGCCCGGCTTCAAGCTGAAGCCCAAGCCCACCATCGGATCCGACGGCTGGCTCCAGGCCGGCGTCGAGGTCTACGGCGGCCCGCTCCTCAACTCCTGGCTCGACCGCGACCTCGAGCTCGCCGGCCGCCTCGTCGCGCGCGACGGCCGGCGCCACCTCGTCCGCACCGGCCCGCTGCTGCGCTTCCCGCAGCTCGCGGTGCACCTCGACCGCGGGGTCAACACGGACGGCCTGCGGCTGGATCCGCAGCGGCACATGTCCCCGATCCTCGGCACCGGCTCCCCCGCCGAGGCGGACGTGCTCGGCCACCTGGCCGGCCTCGTGGGGCTGGCCGCGGACGACGTGCTCGGCTACGACGTGGGCGTCGCGGACACGCAGGCACCCGGATCCCTCGGCCTCGACGGCGAGCTCTTCGCCGCCGGCCGCATGGACAACCTCAGCTCGGTGCACGCGGGCCTCGTCGCCCTGCTCGAGCTCGCCGCCGCCGCGGACGAGGACCCGGACGCGCCCGTCGCGGTGCTCGCCGCCTTCGACCACGAGGAGGTCGGATCCGCGACCCCGTCGGGCGCCGCCGGCCCCATCCTCGAGGACGTGCTCGGTCGCATCTCCGCCGGGCTCGGCGCCGGATCCGAGGAGCGCCGCCGCGCGTTCGCCTCCTCCTGGTGCCTCTCCGCCGACGCCGGCCACGCCGTGCACCCGAACTACCCCGACCGCCACGACCCCGCCAACCGGCCGGTGCCCAACGGCGGCCCGCTGCTGAAGATCAACGCGAACCAGCGCTACGCCACCGACGGCGTGGGCGCGCGCGAGTGGGCCCTGGCCTGCGAGCGCGCGGGCGTGCCCTACCAGGAGTTCGTCTCCAGCAACGCGGTGCCGTGCGGCTCGACCATCGGCCCGATCACGGCGACGCGCCTCGGGATCCGCACGGTCGACGTCGGCATCCCGCTGCTCTCGATGCACTCGGCCCGCGAGCTGTGCGGCGCCGACGACCCGGGGCACCTCGCCGCCGCGGCCGCCGCGTTCCTCCGCCCGGCCGCCTGAGCCGGCCGCGCGGACCGGCAGGACCCGCCCGCACGACCGAGGGCCCGACGCGATGCGCGTCGGGCCCTCGGTCGTGCACCGGGGATCAGCCGCCGTACGACTCCAGCAGCGCGCGCATCTTGGTGAGCTGGTCGCCCTGCGACGCCGACATGGCGCCCGCGAGGTCGAGCGCCTCGGTCGACGTGCCGAGCTGCGCCTCGCCGTCGGCCAGCTCGATCGCGGCCTGGTGCCGGGCGATCATGCCCTGCAGGAACAGGCGGGCCGCGTCCGTGCCGGTCGCCGCCTTCAGCACCTGCAGCTCCGAGTCGAAGGCCGTGTCGCGCATCGCGTCGAGGTCGGCCTCGGACGCGGCGCCGCTCGCCGCGCCGTCCTCGGATCCGCCGCTGGCGGAGGTGCCGCCCGCCTCGTCGCGATCCTCGGTGCCGTTCGCGCCGGATCCGCCCTCCTCGCCCGACCACCCCTCGGCGAGCTGCGCGAGCTCCTCGGCCTGCGGGCCCTGCTCGTCGCGGATCTGCACGGCCAGCTCCTCCGCCCCCTGCGGGAGGTCGGCCACCGTGAGCGCGGCCACCGCGAGCTCCACGGAACCCGCGGCGTGGTCGCCCATCTCCTCGGCGAAGGAGAGGTCGGCGCGGTTCCATCCCTGCGACTCGGTCTCGGAGGGGGCGGCCGCGTCGGCGCTCGGGCTGGCGGCGTCCTCCGGTGTGCGCGGCGGCGTCGAGCAGCCGGCGAGCGCGACGGCGATGGCGAGGGCGGTCGTGGCGGCGGCGAGGCGGTTGCGGTATCCCATGCGTCGATCCTCCTCCACGGCGCGGCACGCGACAGCCCGACGATAGGTTCTCCCCATGCCCGAGATCGTCGACCTGCCGCATCCCGGCATCACCCTCGAGTTCGGCGAACCCGGCGGCCCCGTGGTGGTGCTCGTCCACGACGACCACGGCCGCCTCCCCTGGCTCGACCAGTACGCGCTCGCGCTCGCCCGCGCGGGCTTCCACGTGCTCGTGCCCGACCTCTACGACGGCCGTGCCACCCTCGACGACGGCCTCGCGGAGGGGCTCGCGGCGCAGCTGGACGTGGGGTTCGCCCTCGGCACGATCCGCGACGGCATCGACTCGGCGCGCGCCCGCGGATCCCGGCGGGTCGGCCTGGTCGGCTTCGCGCCCGGCGGCTGGCTCGCGCTCCTCGAGGCGCAGGACGGCGGCGCCGACGCGGTCGTCGCCTACTGCGCGAGCCTCGGCCCCCAGGAGCACGGCGTCATCCCGTGCGCGGTGCTCCTCCACCTCGCCGAGCACGACGACTGGATCGACGACCAGCGGCCCGAGGCCTTCATCGGCCGGCTCCGCGAGCACGGCACGCCCATCACCTCGCGCACCTACCCCGGCACGTCGCCCGTGTTCCCGAACGCGAGCCTCCGCGACCGCTTCGACCCCGACGCCGCGGCCCTCGCCTACCGGCGCACCGAGGCCTTCCTCCTGGAGCATCTCGGAAACCCGTGACCAATCAGTGTCGCGGTGTCACCAATCCACGCGCGTAGGCGGTACGAATGTAGGGAGCCTGGGAGATCCCCGGCTCTTCCCTACCAGTGGAGGCACCATCATGAGCTCATCCCCGAACCGCCTGCTCGGCACCGTCTTCGGCGCCGTCTACGTCCTCGTCGGCCTTCTCGGCTTCCTGTTCCCGCCGCAGAGCGGGGGCTTCTTCTCCTCCGACGGCGGCCTGCTGCTCGGGATCTTCATGGTGAACCCGTTCCACAACGTGGCCCACCTCCTCATCGGCGCGGCTCTGCTCATCGGCGGCCTCTCCAGCGTCGCGTCGGCCAAGGCCGTCAACTCCACCGTCGGGTTCGCGTACCTCGCGCTCGGCATCGTCGGCTTCTTCCTCGTGAGCACCGACTTCAACATCCTCGCGCTCAACACCGCGGACCACTTCCTGCACCTCGGCAGCGCCGTCGTGCTGCTGATCGTGGGCCTCGGCGCCGAGAAGGGCGTCCGCAACCGCGCCGCCCGCGCCGCCTAGGCAGCACCCGGCACCACAGCACCACCGCCGCGCCGCCGCACCGGGCGCGTCACGCACCACGGCACCACCCGCACGACAGCACGCAGCACCGCACCACCCGCGGCGCCCGGGACGACGAAGGGACCAGCACGTGTCACTGCTCATCCGCCACTGGCTGGCTCTCGCCGCCCTGGGCGCCGCGCTCATCCACCTGGCCGTCGGCGCGGGATCCCCGCCCGCGGCCATGGTGGCCCTGCTCGTCATCGGCGTCGCCGAGGGCGCCTGGGCCATCGCGGTCCTCCGCTCCGACCGCCTGCCGATCCCGGGCTGGGCCGCCGTCGGCGCTCTCGTCCCGGTCGCCGGCTGGGCGCTCCTCGTCACCGCCGCGGTCGTCATGTCCGCCCCCGGCATCACGAGCGACCTGCCCGCGATCCCCATGCTCGCCGCGACCCTGCTCGACCTCGTCGTCGCCGCGGTCGTCGGCCGCCACCTCCGCTCCCGCGCCGAGTCCGAGGCGAAGGCCGTGTGCACGGCCGTCGAGGCGACGTTCCCGGCCGACGCCGCGCTCATCGGATCCGGCGCCCCGCTCCCGGCCGCGCCGGCCTCCCCGGCGCCCGTCGCGACCGCCGCAGCCACCTCCGCGGCCGAGCCCGAGCGCACCGGCGGCCGCTACCTCGTGGGCGTGCTCATCGGCGCCTTCGTCGTCGCTGGCCTCGTCACGCCCGCCCTCTCGCTCACGCGCGCCGGCGAGTTCGCCGTCCCGCACGGCCAGCACAGCTCCATCGACCTCGACGGCATCCAGGGCGAGCACTCCGGCCACTGAGCCGGCGGGCGCGAGCCGTCGGACAGGCGCGTCAGCTCGCGGGCGCGACCGCCGGCGTCACCCGGATCCGGGTGGCCTCGCTCATGAACCGCCGCACGTTCTCGTCGACGATGATGTCGCCCGGGCGCAGCGGACGCGTGAGGTACAGGCCGCCGATGTCGGTGATCCGGCTGAGCGCCACGTACGTCTGACCCGGGCTGAAGACGCGCGCGCCGAGGTCGACGATCGCCCGGTCGTACGTCTTGCCCTGCGACTTGTGGATGGTGACCGCCCACGCGAGGCGCAGCGGGAACTGCGTGAAGTCGGCCACGACGTCACGCCGCAGCTGCTTGGTGGTGGGCGAGTACGAGTACTTGTGCTTCTCCCACGTGACGGGCTCGACCTCGTGCACGACGCCGTCGAGCTCGACGTACACGTTGGTGTCGATGCGCGTCACGACGCCGACGGATCCGTTCACCCAGCGCTGGTCGACGTCGTTGCGGAGGAACATCACCTGCGCGCCGATCTTGAGGTCGAGCTTCTCGTCGGCCGGGTAGGTGCGGCCGCCGAAGTCGCCCGTGACGTCGGCGGTGGCGGTGAGCGAGCGGCCGGGCAGGCGCTTGAGGGCCTCCGCGTTGATCCGGTTCACGGTGTCGTTGCGGGTGGCGAGCGTGATGGCGCCGTCGGTCGGGGCCGGCCGGGCGCCCGCCGCGTTGAGCACGCCCGCGATCTCCGCCGTGACGCGTCCGTGGCGCACGGCGTTGAGCATCTCCTTGAACGCCTCCTCGTGCTGCCGGTGGATCTCGGTGAGCTCGTAGATCCGCAGCTGCGCCTCCTCCCACACCTTCGCGTCGAAGAACCACATGGAGCGGTAGCGGTCGGCGAAGTAGGCGCGCTCGTCGCCGTCGCCCGGCACGGGGGCCAGCTGGTACGGATCCCCGAAGAGCACGACCTGCACGCCCCCGAACGGCACGTCCTTCTTGTGGCGGGCCTGGCGGAGGCTGCGGTCGATGGCGTCGACGAGGTCGGCGTTGACCATGGAGACCTCGTCGATGACGAGCGTGTCGATGGTGTTGAGGAGCTTCCGCAGCTCCCCGGTCTGCTCGATCTCCTCGTCGGCGATGACCCCGATGGGCAGCTTGAAGAGCGAGTGGATGGTCTGGCCGCCGACGTTGAGCGCCGCGACGCCCGTGGGCGCGCAGATGACGATCTGCTTCTCGGTGTTCCACGACAGGTGCGTGAGGAGGGTCGACTTGCCGGTGCCGGCGCGGCCCGTGACGAAGATGTGGTCGCGCGTCCCCTCGATGGCCTGGAAGACCGCGGCCTGCTCCGGGGAGAGGGGGACCGTGCTCACGCGGGGCTCCTGGCGGCTCGAGGGTGGATGCGGCGCGGATCGACGGCGGCGGCGCGGCGCGGATGCGCACTCGAATCTACCCCGGCCCCGCGGCGCGGAGGCGCGGATCCCCCGCCCGTAGGATGATCCGCATGCCGAGCCCCGCCGTCGACGCGCGCGGCGAGCTGCGTCGGGCGGTCGTCATCTGGTCCCTGCTCGCGGCGCTCCTGGTCGGGGCGTTCCTCGGCACCGTCGCCGCGCTCAACCAGGGCACCTTCAGCGCCCACGGCTTCGTGCGCTCCTACCTCGACGCGCTCGCCCGCGAGGACAGCCGCGACGCACTCGCCACCCCCGGCGTCGTGCTGCCGGACGACGGCAGCCGCGCCCTCCTCGACGCCCGCGCCCTGCCCGGCCTCGCCGACGTGGAGCTCGTGTCCGACGAGCCCGCGGGCGACGGCGAGCGCGCGGTCACGTACTCGTACACGCTGCCGTCGGGGCCGGGATCCACCGAGTTCCGCGTGCGCGAGACCCCCGCGGCCCTCGGCCTCTTCGCCCGGTGGGAGTTCGCGACGAGCCCGGTCGCGGCGATCGACCTCGAGCTCCGGCACGCGTCGACGTTCACGGCCAACGGGCTGGCCGTCTCCGCGACGCCCGGCGGCGACGCGGCCGCGGGCGCCGGATCCACGTACCTCGTGCTCGCGCCCGCGTCCCTCGCGCTCGACCACGCGTCCCGGTACCTCCAGGCGGAGGACGCCGAGGTCGCCGTCACCGAGCCCGGCAGCGTCGTGCCCGCGCGCGTCGACGCCGAGCCGACGGACGACCTCGTCGCGTCCGTGCGGTCCGAGGTCGAGGCGTACCTCACGGAGTGCACGACGCAGTCGGTGCTGTACCCGTCGGGCTGCCCGTTCGGGAAGACGATCCGCGACCGGATCACCGCGCCGCCCGTGTGGAGCATGACGGAGATGCCGGAGATCGCGCTGCAGCCCGCGAGCGACGACCCCGCCGACCTCGACTGGGTGGTGCCGTCGACCGTCGGCACCGCGCACATCCAGGTCCCCGTCCGTTCCCTCTACGACGGCAGCGTGAAGGACCTCGACGAGGACGTGCCGTTCAGCGTGAGCTGGCGCGTGAGCGTCGACGAGACGTCGGGCGTGCGGATCCAGGGGCTCTAGCCGCCGCCTCCGCGCACCCTCACGTGCGGTCACGGTGCGCCGCGCGTGCGGCAGGGCCAGGATCGGGTCCCACCAGGGTCGCCGCAGACCGCGGGGATCCGCCACCCGAGGAGCGCCCCCATGTCCGCGATCATGAACCCGTACCTGTCCTTCCGCGACCAGGCGGCCGACGCGCTCCGCTTCTACCAGGGGATCTTCGGCGGCGACGTCGAGACGACCACCTTCGGCGACGGCGGCATGTCCACGGACCCCGCTGAGGTCGACAAGGTGATGCACGGCCAGCTGACCTCCGGCGCGGGCTTCGTTCTCATGGCGTCGGACACCCCGGCGGCGATGGGCGTGCCGAGCGGATCCGCGATCACGCTCTCCCTCTCGGGCGACGACGAGACGGTGCTCACCGGATGGTGGGACGCGCTGACGGCCGACGGCACCGTCGTGCTCCCGCTCGACGTCGCGCCGTGGGGCGACCGGTTCGGCATGTGCACCGACCGCTACGGGATCGACTGGATGGTGTCGATCGCGCGGGCGGACGCGGCCTGATCCCCCGCCGCGGCGACGTCAGCCGGGCTCAGGTCCAGCGGCCGCCGCGCGGCACGATCAGGGGCGTGTGCGAGACGGGGTCGTCGATCACGAGGCACGGCAGCCCGAAGACCTCCTCGACGAGCTCGGCGGTGACGATGTCGCGCGGGGCTCCGGACGCGACCACCCGGCCGTCCTTCATCACGATGAGGTGGTCGGCGTAGCGCGCGGCGTGGTTGAGGTCGTGCAGCACGGCGACGATGGTGCTGCCGTCGCGGTGCAGGTCGGCGAGGAGGTCGAGCAGCTCGATCTGGTGGGCGATGTCGAGGAACGTGGTCGGCTCGTCGAGCAGCAGCACGGGCGTCTGCTGCGCGAGCGCCATCGCGACCCACACGCGCTGGCGCTGGCCGCCGGAGAGCTCGTCCACGTGCCGGGTGGCGAGGTCGGCGACGCCCGTAGCCGCCATCGCCTGCTGCACGGCGTCCTCGTCGGTCGGCGTCCACTGGCGGATGAGGTTCTGGTGCGGGAAGCGGCCGCGCGCCACGAGGTCGGCCACCGTGATCCCGTCGGGCGCGATGGCGCTCTGCGGCAGGAGGCCGACGATGCGCGCGACCTCCTTGGCGCGGTAGGAGCCGAGCGGCCGGTCGTCGAGGAGCACGCCGCCCGCGGTCGGCGCGAGCAGGCGCGACAGGGCGCGGAGCAGGGTCGACTTCCCACAGGCGTTCGGCCCGACGATCACGGTGAACGACCGGTCGGGCACGGAGACGTCGAGCTGCTCGGAGATCACCCGCCGGTCGTAGGAGAGCGTGACGCCTTCGGCCCGGAGGCGCGGGGCGGTGGTGGTCGCGGCGGTCGCGGCGGTCACGGTGTCGTCCACGGGTGGACCTCCCATCGGGTCAGGCACGGCGCCCCGCCTCGCGGACGAGCAGGGCGATCAGGTAGAGGCCGCCCACGACGACCGTGACGATGCCCACGGGCACCGTCCCCGGCAGCGCGTGCTGGGCGGCGAAGTCGGCGGCGAGCAGCAGCAGGCCGCCCGTGAGCCCGGCGGGCACGAGCGGCAGGCCGGCGCTCCGCGTGAGGCGGCGGGCGATCTGCGGGGCCGCGAGCGCGACGAACGCGATCGGCCCGGCGGCGGCGGTCACGACGGCCGTGAGGGCGACCCCGAGGACCAGCAGGGCGAGGCGCGTCGGCTCGGCCCGCACGCCGTGGGCGCGCGCCGCGTCGTCGCCCAGCTCGAGCTGCCGCAACGGCGCGGAGAGCAGCAGGATCGCGGGCGCGAGCACGAGGAGGGCGGCGAACGCCGGGAGCGCGCGGTCCCAGCCGACGAGGGCGAGGGATCCGGCGCCCCAGATGGACGCGGCCATCGCGACCTCGGTGCCGGCCTTCAGCAGCAGGAACGTGTTCACCCCGTGCAGGACGGCCGTGACGGCGATGCCCGTGATGATCAGCCGGAACCCCTGCACGCCGCCACGGTACGCGAGCAGGTAGACGAGGAGCGCCGTGCCGAGCCCGCCCGCGAGCGCCCCGACGGCCGTGGGCAGGAAGGTCGCGCCGGCGAGCGTCGTGACGACGAGCGCGCCCGTGTAGGAGCCCGTCGAGAAGCCGATGATGTCCGGCGAGCCGAGCGGGTTGCGCGTGAGCGACTGGAACACGGCGCCCGCGACCCCGAGCGCGGCGCCGAACGCGAGCGCGGCGAGCACGCGCGGGAGGCGCCACTCGAGCACGATGGTCGACGCGAACGAGCCGTCGGGGAGCGCCATCGCGCGGATCACCTCGGGCACGGTCAGGGGGAAGTCGCCCGTGCCCAGCGCCACGAGCGCGAGGACCACGATCACGACGGCGAGCGCCGCGCCCACGAGCGCCTCGCGCCGCTGCAACCGGATGCCGACGACGGGCAGGCGCACGGTGCCGGCCATCCGCGCGGGGCGGCCGGCGGCGGATCGGGTCGCGGCCGGGCGGCGGCCGGCGCGGGCGGGCGCGCTCACAGCGCCGACGCCCTCTGCCGGCGCACGAGCAGGATCAGCACGGGCGCGCCCAGCACGGCGGTGACGATCCCGGCGGGCAGCTCGGCCGGCCGCAGCACGATCCGGCCCACGATGTCGGCGGCGAGCAGCAGCACGGGCGCGAGCACGATCGTGTACGCGAGGATCCAGCGCTGGTCGGGCCCCACGATCCAGCGCGCGATGTGCGGGATCATCAACCCGACGAACGCGATCGGCCCCGCCATCGCGGTCGCGCCGCCCGCGAGCAGCGTCACGGCGACCACGGCCACGGTCCGCACCACCACCACGTTCGCCCCGAGGGAGCGCGCGAGGTCGTCGCCGAGCGCGACCGCGTCGAGGCTCCGGGCGATGAGCGCGGCGAGCAGCACGCCCGCCGCGAGGAAGGGCGCGACCGGCAGGAGGGCGTCCCAGCCGCGGTCCTGCAGCGAGCCCGACTCCCACGCGCGCATCGCGGTGAAGCCCTGCGGGTCGGCCAGCAGCATCCCCGAGGTGATGCCCGCGAGCACCGCGCCGAGGGCGACGCCGGCGAGGGTGAGGCGCACCGGATCCCCGCCGCCGCGCCCCGCGGATCCCACGACGTAGACCACGACGGCCGCCACGAGCGCCCCCGCGAAGGCGAACCAGAGGTAACCGCTCACGGCGGTCACGCCGAGGACGCCCGTCGCGATGGCGACCGCGAAGGCCGAGCCGGCGGTGACGCCGAGGATGCCGGGATCCGCCAGCGGGTTCCGCGTGACGGCCTGGATGAGAGCGCCCGCGACCCCGAGCGCGAGGCCCGCGGCGAGGCCGACGAGGGTGCGCGGGACGCGGAGGTCGAGGATCACGACGAGCTCGGCGGGATCGCGCGGGCGGCCCGCGAGCGCGTCGACGACGGCTCCCAACGGGATGTCGCGCGACCCGATCGCGATGCTGGCGAGCAGCGCGAGCACGAGCACGCCGAGCGCGACGAGGAGGCCCGCCGAGCGCGACAGCCCGCTCCGCGCCCGGCCCTCGGGGGCGTCGGGGGCGGAGGCGCGCGCGAGGACCCGGAGCGACATGGCCCGGTCAGCCTAGCGTGCCCTTAGGTTAGGCTGCCCTTGCCTGACGGGATCCACACCGGCCCGTCACCCCACACCCGAGAGGCCCCGCACCATGAGGTTCCCCACCACCGGCTCCGCCCTCGTCGCGCTCACCGTCGCGACGCTCGCCCTCACCGGATGCACCGCCTCGTCCGACCCGGGCGCCTCCGCCCCGCCCGCCTCGGGATCCGCCACCGGCGCCTTCCCCGTCACGGTCGACACCAAGTTCGGCGACGTCACCGTGCCGAGCGAGCCGAAGCGCGTCGTCGCCCTCGGCTGGGGCGACGCGGAGACCGCGCTCGCGCTCGGCGTGCAGCCCGTCGGCGCTTCGGACTGGCTCGGCTTCGGCGCCGACGCGGACGGCGTCGGCCCGTGGGCGCAGGGCCTCTACACGGAGAAGCCGCAGATCATCGAGACGCTCGAGCCCTCCTACGAGGCGATCGCGGCGCTGAAACCCGACCTCATCCTCGACACCAAGAGCTCGGGCGACCAGGCCCGCTACGACCGCCTGGCGCAGATCGCGCCCACCATCGGCGTGCCCGAGGGCGCCGACAGCTACCTCACCGACATGGAGGACCAGGTCGACATGATCGCCGAGGCCCTCGGCCGCGAGGACCAGGGCGACGCCCTCCTCGACGCGGTCGACCAGCGCTTCGAGCAGGTCGAGGCCGCGCACCCGGACTGGAAGGGCAAGACGGCCACCGCCGCCACCAAGACCAGCGAGGGCTGGGGCGCCTACGCCGAGGGCAGCGAGCGGGTCGCGTTCCTCGAGCGCCTCGGCTTCGAGCAGAGCCCGACCATCGCGGGGATCCCCGTCAACGCCGGCGGCTTCTCGGTCGACGTCTCCTCCGAGCAGCTCGACCTGCTCGATGCCGACGTGATCGTGGCGTTCCCGATCTTCATCGACAAGTCCGTCATCACCGACGACCCGCTGTGGCAGGCGATCCCCGCGGTCGCGGCCGGCCACTCCATCGTCCTCGACGGCGACGTCTCGTCCGCCTACTCGATCGGCACCACGCTCTCCACCGGCTACGCGCTCGACCAGCTCGTGCCGCTGCTGGAGACCGCCACGTCCTGATCCGGATCCGCATCACGAGGGCCCGTCGCGCACGCAGCGCGGCGGGCCCTCGTCGTCGCGGCGGCTACGTGTCGAGCATCGCCGTGAGCGCCCGCCGGTAGTCCTCGAACGCGCGGCGGCCGACGGTCGTGAGCGCGAGGTACGTCACGGGCTGCCGGCCCTCGTGCGTCTTCCGCACCTCGACGTAGCCGGGGTCCTCGAGCTTCCGGAGGTGCGTCGACAGGTTGCCGGCCGTCATGTCGAGGATCTCCTGCAGCCGCGGGAAGGACAGCGACTCCCCCGCGTCCAGCGTCGCGAGCGCCGCCACGATCCGCAGCCGGGCCTGCGCGTGGATGACGGGATCGAGGTCAGGCAAGGCGGGCTCGCAGCGAGCGGCGGGCACGGGCGGCGAGGACCGCTGCCGTGATCCCCGTCACGAGGTACGCGCCTCCGCCCAGCAAGGCCATCGCGAGGTAGTTGCCCGGGTAGCCGGCGAAGGGTGCCGCGAGCGCGGCCACCACGAGGATCGACCCGAGCAGCAGCGACGAGCGCGAGTGGAACAGCGCGGCGGTCGACAGCAGCATGAGCCCGGCGACGAACGAGAAGCCCGACGTGAAGTAGATCGAGAGCAGGCGGCTGGGGGCGTCGTTGAACGCCAGGCCGATGCCGAGCACGTAGACCGAGACCATCGCCACCGACCAGCTGATCCCGTAGACGCGGCCCTGCCAGCGCCCTTCGCCCGTGGTCGCGATGCCGGCGGTTCCGCGGACGCCGAGCACGACGCTCACGATGCTGGACGCGAGGATCAGCCCCGCGAAGATCCCGACCGCCACGAGCAGCGGCAGGCTCACCGCCTCCGACCCGTCGATGAGCCACAGGGCCGTGTACCCGAGGAGCCAGGCGGCGCCCCAGCAGATCTCCATGACCCAGACGAACGACGTCTGCGCGTCGACCGCGACGCGACGCTGCTCCTCCATGAGCGCGTGCATCTCCCGTGGGTCGGGCACGGGCCCGTCGTCGTCGACCTCGTCCTGATGCGTCGTCGTGTCCATCTCCGCCTCTCCGCGGACGACCCTCGTCCGCCGGGCTCCCGCCCTCGTTACTTTGTAAGGCAAAGCACTTTGTCGTGTCAACGCATTCGCTCGGATGATGCGGTCCCGGCCGTGCGCGACCATGATCGTCAGCAGCGTCGTCGGCTTCTCGTCACGGCGCCGGAACAGGAGCCCGATGCACGTCCGACTCCGCCGCCCCGCGCGGCGCTCGACGCCCGTCGCGGTGACCTCCGTCGCCGCAGCAGCGCTCGCGATCGGCGCGGTCCTCGCCGGATGCACGTCGACGCCGGCCGCTCCCGTCCCGACCACCACCCCGGTCGCCCGCCACACGCCCGCCGCGGCCTCCTCGCCCGACCCCGTCCCCACCCGACCGGTCGCGTCCGATCCCGTGGAGTTCGGCTCCGGCGAGGTGACGGTCCCGGGGATCGACGACGCCGTCGGGACGCTGACCTTCACCGACCTCGGCGCCGCGGGCATCGACATCCGCCTGACGGGCCTCGACGAGGTACCGGGCGCGATCAGCCTGGTGCTCCTCGACGAGTACGAGCCGAAGCGCGGCTGCCTCCCGGACGTGTTCCACATGAGCGCCTGGCAGCCCGACCTCGAGCCCGATGGCTCGGGTGCGCACGCCGTGCACGTCGATCGCTACCGTGACGCGTCGGGAGACCGCGCCGAGTTCCCGCACGCGATGATGATGGTCGCCGACACGTCGGGCGCCGACTTCGACGCCCAGGTGGCCGCCGGCTGCCTGTTCCCGGTCGTCGCCGAGTCGGAGGTGACATGGTCCCGCGTCACCCGGTGATCCCCACGGCCGCCGGCGTCGCCTGGATCGCGGCCGCCGTCGTCTACGTCGGCACCGAGGCGATCGCCGCGTCCGCCTTCCCCGGTTACAGCTACTCCGCCGACTACATCAGCGACCTCGGCGTGCCCGACGTCGCCCTGTACCAGGGCCGCGCCATCGACTCGCCGCTCCACGCGGTGATGAACGCGGGCTTCATCCTGCAGGGCGTCCTCTACCTCGCGGCCGCCGTGATCGCGACCCGCGCCCTCCGCGCCGGACCCCGCCGCGTCTTCCTCGCCCTCGCCGCCGTGCACGCCGTCGGGATCACGGTGGTCGGCATCATCCACGGCAGCGCCTCGAGCGCCGCCAGCGGCATCGGCTGGATGCACGTGGTCGGCGCGGGCATGGCCATCATCGCGGGCAACGCCGCCTCCATCACGGCGGGCCTCGGCTCCGGCCGCGTCGGCGCCGCGCGGCCCTTCCGCGTCGCGAGCGTCGCGCTGGGCGTCGTCGGCCTCGTCGCGCTCGCCCTGCTGCAGTCGCTCGGCGGCTCGACGATCGACGGCGTCTGGGAGCGCGGATCCGTCTACACGGTCACCGCGTGGGAGCTGATGGCGGGCGTCGCCGTGCTCGTGTCCGCTCGCCGCCGCGCGCACCCGCGCGACTGATCCGGGCAGCCCGGCCGGCGGCGCCCGCTAGCGCCGCTCGCTGGCCTGCAGCGCCTCGAGGTTGCGGTTGTACGCCTGGAGCTCGGCGTCGCCGTCGCGGTCGGCCTTCCGGTCGTACCGCACCGAGTCCCGCTTGTCGCTCTTGCTCCACATGATCGCCGTGACGATCGCGAGGATCACCGTCGGGATCTCGCCGATGCTCCACGCGATGCCACCGCCGGCCTGCTGATCGGCCAGCGCCGACTCGCCCCACGGCCGGCCCATCGCGCCGAACCAGTCCGCGAGCAGCAGCCCGGTGCCCGTCATGAGCGAGAGGCCGAAGAACGCGTGGAACGCCATGGTCGCGAGCAGCAGCAGCAGGCGCATCGGGTAGGCGATGCGCACCTTCATCGGGTCGACGCCGATGAGGTTCTGCGTGAAGAGGTACCCGACGATGAGGAAGTGCACGATCATCCACTGGTGCCCGATGTGGTCGGTCGTGGCCCAGCTGAACAGCGGCGAGTAGTAGAAGACGAGCAGCGAGCCGGCGAAGAGCACGGCCGCCACGATCGGGTGGCCCACGAACGACGCGAATCGGGAGTGCACGGCCATGAGGATCCACTCGCGCCCGCCGCGGCTGCCGTCCTGCCGCTTGCGGATGGCCCGCATGGCGAGCGTGACCGGGGCGCCCGGCACGAGCAGCAGCGGGATGACCATGGCGAGCACCATGTGCGCCAGCATGTGCGAGCTGAAGAGGTACTTCTGGTAGACGTTCACGCCGCCGTTGGTGATGTAGAAGAGGCCGACCATGCCCGCGACCCAGAGGATCGAGCGGTGGATGGGCCACGCGTCGCCGCGCGTGCGGAGGCGGTGCACGCCCGCCAGGTAGAAGAAGATCCCGAAGGCGCAGAGCAGGATCCAGAGCAGGTCGAAGTTCCACTCGGTGAGGTAGCGCATGGGCGTGAGCTCGGGCGGCAGGGGCTCGCCGGTGAGGATCTGCGCGGGCGTGGGATCCGGCAGCTGCGTCGCGACGACCTGGCTCACGGGCGGCGCCGTGCGGGCGAGCGCGGCGGCCACGCCGGACGCGACGCCCATGAACGCGAGCTCGGCGGTGACGAGCCACCAGAACGGGCCGCGCGCCGCGGATCCGCGCTCCTCGAGCTTCCCGATCAGCACGCGCCGGTACGCGGCGCCGAACAGGCCGAGCGCGAGGAGCGCCGCCACCTTGATCAGCACCAGCAGCCCGTAAGCGGTCAGCAGCCGGTCGAGCGTGCCCACGCGGATCTCCGCGCTCACGTACCCGGACGCCGCGACGACCACGAAGCACACGAGCGCGACCGCCGAGTAGCGCCGCAGCACCGGCACGAGCCGGTCGCCGTCGAGCTTCGACCGCAGCAGCACCATCGTGAGCAGCCCGCCCAGCCAGACGGCGGCGAACACGAGGTGCAGGCCGAGCGCGTTGACCGCGGCGTCGTGCCCCTCGGTGCCGCCCGCGTGGCCCTGCTGGGCCATGGGCACGAGGCCGCCGACCGCGATCACGAGCACGAAGGCGATGGCGGTGTGGTTGCGCACCGCGAAGCACAGCACCGTGACGGTCGCGGCGATGAGGGTGGTCGCGAGCCAGGCCTGGCCCACGGAGATCTGCGTGAGCACCAGGCCGAGGCTCGTCCCGAACTCGGAGCTGAAGGAGAACGGCGTGCCCGAGACGCTGAGGAAGGTGAAGAAGGCCGTGATCGCGGAGGCGACCGTCCAGAGGGCGGCGCCCGCGGCGGCGATGTCGAGAGCCCGGCCGTACTCGGGGCGCTGGCGCGAGAGGGCGAAGGCCGCGAGCAGCAGGGCGCCGATGGCCGTGGCCGCCGAGATGTTCACCATCATCTTCGCGGCGGGGAGGCCGTAGCGGACCACGGGACCCGCGTCCTCGAGCAGCTGCGGGGCGGCGCCTCCGCCGATGGCGAGCGCGGCCAGCAGCGAGAGGAACGCGACGATGACGAGGGCGGCGGGCCCCGCGACGCGGAGGAGTCTGGGCATGAGGGGATCAGCCTAACCTCCGCCCGCTGACGGCCGGCTGGCCGCCGGATCGCCTCCCGGGAACGCGACAGCGGGGGCGCCGACCGGAGTCGGCGCCCCCGCTGGGCGTGTGGTGAGGAGGACTACTTGACGGCGGCCTTGAGCTTGCTGCCGGCGGAGACCTTGACGCCCTTGGACGCCTTGATCTCGAGGGGCTCGCCCGTCTGCGGGTTGCGGCCCGTGCGCGCGGCGCGAGCCGTCTGCTCGAACGCGACCCAGCCCGGGATCGTGACCTTGACGCCATCGGCGACGTTGGTCGCGACGGTGGAGAAGAGCGCGTCCAGCACGCCGTTGACGGCGGCCTGGCTCTGGCCCGACTCCGCGGCGACGGCGGCAACGAGCTCGGTGCGGTTGAGTGACTTGTCAGCCATGGGTGTCCTCCTCGGACCTGGTGCCGTTCTTCGCGAGCGGCCGTGTGGTGGATGGTGTCTGTCTACGTCAGCGGACCGTGCGACCCGATCAGGCCATCAGCGGTCCGTTCGGCCGTACGGCCGCTTGGAACCTACCAGCTGGACTTCGTGATGCCCGGAAGCTCGCCGCGGTGGGCCATGTCCCGGAAGCGCACGCGGGAGATGCCGAACTTCGACAGGTTGCCGCGGGGGCGACCGTCGATGCCGTCGCGCTGGCGCACGCGGACGGGCGAGGCGTCGCGCGGGAGGCGCTGGATGCCGGCGCGGGCCGCCTCGCGGCTCTCGTCGGTGCCGTTCGGGTCCACGAGGGCCTTCTTCAGCTCGAGGCGCTTCGCGGCGTACCGCTCGACGATGACCTTGCGCTGCTCGTTGCGGGCGATCTTGCTCTTCTTGGCCATGGTTAGCGCTCCTCGCGGAAGTCGACGTGCTTGCGGACGACCGGGTCGTACTTCTTCAGCACGAGGCGGTCGGGGTTGTTGCGGCGGTTCTTGCGGGTCACGTACGTGTACCCGGTGCCAGCCGTCGAGCGGAGCTTGATGATCGGACGGACGTCCTGCTGCTTGGCCATTAGATCTTCACCCCACGACCGAGGAGGTCCTTGACGACGGACTCGATGCCGCGGGCGTCGATGACCTTGATGCCCTTCGCGGAGAGCGTGAGCTTGACGTTGCGACGCAGCGAGGGGACGTAGTACGTCTTCTTCTGCACGTTCGGGTCGAAGCGGCGCTTGGTGCGCCGGTGCGAGTGCGAGATGTTGTGTCCGAAGCCGGGGACGGCGCCGGTCACCTGGCAGGTTGCTGCCATGGTTTCCTCCGTAGGTACCGTAGGGCGAGACCGCCCTACCCAAGATTTCTTGTCGGCACGCCCGTCCCCTGTTCTCGAGAGAGGGGGATGGGCGCACATGCGAGCGGATGAGCCGCTCGGCCAAGGATCGAGGCTACGCGACGACACGCCCGGGCGCAAGCCGAGGGCCCGGGATCATGCGGATGCGGGGGCCTCGGCGGCGGTCGCCGACGCGTCCGCCGACGCCGCGTCGGCCGCGCGCCGCGTGCACTCGGCGCAGAGCCCGAACACGTCGACGACGTGGCTCGGCGCCGTGAAGCCGTTGCGCGCGGCGACGTCGTGCGCCCAGGACTCGACCTCGTCGGCCGCGATCTCGACGGTCTTCCCGCAGACGCGGCAGATGAGGTGGTGGTGGTGGCCGCCCGTGGCGCACGTGCGGTAGAGCGCCTCGCCGTCGGGCGACTGCAGCGAGTCGGCGTCGCCCTCCGCGGCGAGGTCGCCGAGCGCGCGGTAGACGGTGGCCAGGCCGATCGGGGATCCCGCGTCGTGCAGCCGCGCATGCAGCCGCTGCGCGCTCACGAACTCGGTCGAGGCGTCCAGCGCCTGCCTGACGGCCTCGCGCTGCCACGTGTTCCGCTTCATGCCCGTGCCCTCCCGGCGGGCGATCCTCCCCGCCCCGCCAGGGTACGCGTCCCGCCCGAGGCGCCGCTGCGCGCCCGGAGGGCGTCGATGCCGCGGCAGACCAGGTAGATCGTGAACGAGATGGTGGTGACGTACGGGCTGATGGGGATGCTGCTGCCGAGCGCGAGCATGATCCCGCCGACGATGCTCGCGAGCGCGAACAGCACGCTGAGCGAGACGACCACGCGGGGCGTCGACGAGACGCGCATCGCGGCGGCCGCGGGCGTCACCAGCAGCGAGAGCACGAGCAGCGCGCCGACGATCTGGATGGAGACCGCCGTGCCGAGCCCGAGCAGGATCATGAACACGATGGAGAGGGTCCGCACCGGCACGCCGCGGGCCGCCGCCACGTCGGGGTCGACGCTCGCGAACATGAGCGGCCGCCAGACGACCGCGAGGCCGACGATGACGACCGCGCTGATGGCGACGAGGTAGCCGAGCTGCGGGTTGTCGACCGAGACGATCTGGCCCGTGAGCAGGCCGAACTTGTTGCTTGCTCGGCCGTCGTAGAGGGCGAGGAACAGGATCCCGAGCCCCAGGCCGAACGGCATGATGACGGCGATGATCGAGTTGCGGTCCTTCGCGCGCGTGCCGAGCACGCCGATGGCGATCGCCGCGATGAGGGATCCCACGAGGGATCCGCCCACGACGTTGACGCCGAGCAGCAGGGCCGCCGCGGCACCCGCGAACGACAGCTCGCTCACGCCGTGCACCGCGAAGGCGAGGTCGCGCGTCATGACGAAGACGCCGATGAGGCCGCCGACGACGCCGAGCACGGCGCCCGCGATGATGCTGTTCCGCAGCAGCGCGACGAGCGCGCCGTAGTCGGAGAAGTCGAACAGGCGCGACCAGACGTCGCCCGCGTCCGCGATGAGGTGGATCACGCGGCCCTCCCGTCGGCGGGCGCGGCGTCGTGCACGCCGTGCGACCCGTGGTCGCCGTCCTCGTCGTCGTGCGAGTGGTGGCCGTGCAAGTCGTCGGTGGCGCCGACCACGACGACGCGGCCGCGCACGCGCACCACGTCGACGGGCGTGCCGTAGAGCGAGCTCAGCACCTCGGAGTCGAGGACCTCGTCGGGCGTGCCGATGCGGAACCGGCCACCCACGAGGTAGAGCACCCGGTCGACCATGTCGAGCACGGGGTTGACGTCGTGGGTGACGAAGACGACCGCCGCGCCGGTCTCCCTGCGGTGCCGGTCGATGAGCTCGCTGACCACGCGCTGGTGGCCGAGGTCGAGGCTGAGGAGCGGCTCGTCGCAGAGGAGGAGCCGCGGATCCGACGCCAGGGCCTGGGCCACGCGCAGCCGCTGCTGCTCGCCACCGGAGAGCGTCGCGACCGGCGCATCGGCGTAGGCGGTGGCTCCGACAGCGTCGAGCAGCTCGTCGACCCGGGCCCGCTCGGCGCGGCGGCTGATCGGCAGCCCCCAGCGGTGGCCGGTGACGCCGAAGCCGACGAGGTCGCGGGCCCGCACGGGCGTCGACGCGGTGATGAGCTTCTGCTGCGGGATGTAGCCGATGCGTCGCGCACCGCGGCGCACGGGCTCGTCGAGGAAGCGCATCTCCCCCGACGTGAGGTGCTGGGCGCCGAGGACGGACTTGAGGAAGCTGGTCTTGCCGGATCCGTTCGGACCGAGCACCGCGACGAACTCGCCGGGCGCCACGTCGAGGTCGAGTCCGCTCCAGAGGGTGCGCGCGCCGAACGCGAGCGTCGCGTCCCGGAGGCTCAGGACGGGTGCGCCGGTCACGATCCCCGGATCGCGGAGGCCACGGCGTCGACGTTCTCGGTCATCCACTCAACGTACCCGCTGCCCGCGGGCAGGTCGGCGGGCAGGGTCTCCGTGACCGGCACGACGGGGATGCCGGCGGCCTTCGCGGCGGCGACCACCTGGTCGGTCGTGGCGCCCGTGGTCTGCGAGTTGTAGACGAGCGCCGCGACCTGCTTCTCCGAGAAGAGGGCGAGCGTCTCCTTGAGCACGTCGGCGGGGACGTCGGTGCCCTCCTCGACGGCCTCGCTGAACTCGTCCGGCGTGCGGTTCTCGAGGCCCATGGCGCTCGTGAGGTACAGCGGCACGGGCTCGGTGATCGCGACGCCCTTGCCGGTGCCGGCCGACTTCGCGGCGGCCTCGGCCGCGGCGATCGTGTCGAGCTTCGCCGTGAAGGCCTGCTCGTTCGCCTCGAACGTGGCGGCGCCGGCGGGATCCGCCTTCGAGAACGCCTGCTCGATCTCCTCGGCGAGCTTCTTCATCGTGGGCATGTCGTACCAGACGTGCTCGTTGAACTCCCCCTCGGCCGGCTTCTGGTCGTAGCCCGAGATGTCGGCCGCATTGAGGAGGACCGGGCTCTTCCCGCCCGGGAGCGCGCTGATCATGGTGTCGACGAAGTCGTCGTAGCCGCCGCCGTTCTGGATCACGACGTCGGCCGTGGAGAGCGCCAGCTGGTCGCGGGAGGTGGCCTGGTACTCGTGCGGGTCCTTGTCGGGGCTGTCGATGATCGACGTCACCTTCACGTCGTCGCCGCCGATCTGCTGCGCGATGTCGCCGTAGACGTCCGTCGAGGCGACGACCTCGAGCGTCGCCCCGCCGGACGCGGACGCGTCGCCGGAGGGGGCCCCGGATCCGGAGGCGCAGCCCGCGAGCGGGACGGCGAGGAGCGAGACGGCGAGCAGGGCGGTGAGGGGGCGACGGTTCATGCGTCCGACGATACGCTATTGAGAACCGGTATCAGTACCATCGCGGCGCCGCTGTGGACGGCGGGGACTCACTCCAGGAGCAGCGCGGGCTCCTCGATGATGCTCGCGACGTCCGCCAGGAAGCGGCTCGCGACGTCGCCGTCGACCACGCGGTGGTCGAAGCTCGCGCCGATGGTCGTGACGAAGCGCGGGCGCACCTCGCCGTCGACGACCCACGGCCTCTGCTTGATCGTGCCGAGCGCGACGATCGCGACCTCGCCCGGGTTGAGGATCGGCGTGCCGGTGTCCATGCCGAAGACGCCGATGTTGGTGATCGTGATGGTGCCCTGGCTCATGTCCGCCGGGCTCGTCTTGCCGTCGCGCGCCGTCAGGGTCAGCTGCTCGAGCGAGCGGGCGAGCTCCAGCAGCGACATGGCCTGCGCCTCCTTGACGTTCGGGACCACGAGCCCGCGCGGCGTCGCGGCGGCGACGCCGAGGTTCACGTAGTGGCGGACGATGATCTCCTGGTCGGTCCACGAGGAGTTGACGGTGGGGTTCCGGCGCACGGCCCAGATCATCGCCTTCGCCATGATGAGCAGCGGCGAGACCTTGACGCCCGCGAAGTCGGTGGACGCCTTGAGGCGCTTGACGAACTCCATCGTGCGGGTGGCGTCGACGTCGACGAACAGGCTCACGTGGGGCGCCTGGAACGCGCTCTGCACCATGGCGGAGGCGATGACCTTTCGGACGCCCTTGACGGGGATCCGCTCCTCGCGCGCGTCCGGCCACTCCGGCGTCTCGATGTTCTTGAAGACGCTCGCCTGCTGCGCCGTGCGGATGACGTCCTCGCGCGTGATCTCGCCCACCAGCCCGGTGGCCTCGACCTCGGCCAGGTCGACCTCGAGGTCCTTGGCGAGCTTGCGGATGGGGGGCTTGGCGATGATCGGCACGGCGGAGGCGGCGGGCACCGAGTCGGGACGCGGGGCGCGGGAGGCTGCCGCTCCGGCCGAGGCGCCCGGACGCGCGGCGTGGCGGGCGGCCGGGGCGGCGTCGCCCGGCTCGGCGCGACGACGGCGGCTGGCGACCTTGCCGACCGTGCCGTAGCCCACGAGCACGGCCCCCGATGCCTCCTCGGCGGCGGGCGCAGGCGCCGGCTCGCGGTTCTCGATGGCGGTGTCGTCCTCGATCACCGTCTCTCCCGGGAGGGCCATCTGCGCCGGCGTCTCGGCGGGCGCGGAGACGCTCGGCGAGCCCTGCGCGATGGCGATGATGGGCGTGCCCACCTCGACCGTCTGGCCCTCCTGCACGAGCAACCCCGAGACCGTGCCCTCGAACGGGCTCGGCAGCTCGACGAGCGACTTCGCCGTCTCGATCTCGACGATCACCTGGTTGAGCGCCACCTGGTCGCCCGGCTGCACGCGCCACGAGACGATCTCGGCGTCGATGAGGCCCTCGCCCACGTCGGGCAGGGTGAACTCGGAATCAGCCATCGTGCGGTCCTCTTCTTCGTGCCGCGCGGGCGGCGGGCGTCGTGACGGGTGCGGCGTCTAGTAGGCGAGCGAGCGGTCGACGGCCTCGAGGATGCGGTCGGCATCCGGGAGGTACAGCGTCTCGAGCTTCGCGGGAGGGAACGGGGCGTCGAAGCCGGAGACGCGGATCACCGGCGCCTCGAGCGAGTAGAACGCGCGCTCGGTGACGGTCGCCGCGATCTCGGAGCCGACCGACACGTGGCCGGGCGCCTCCTGCGCGACGACCAGGCGGCCGGTGCGCTGGACCGACTCGAGGATGGGGCCGTAGTCGACGGGCGACAGCGAGCGCAGGTCGACGACCTCGACGCTCGTGCCCTCCTCGGCGGCGAGCTCGGCCGCCTGCAGCAGCATCGCGACCATGGCGCCGTGCCCGACGAGCGTGACGTCGGTGCCGGAGCGGACGACGCGGCTCTCGTGCAGGCCGATGCCGGGGGCGGAGAAGTCGACCTCGCCCTTCGGCCGGTAGCGCGCCTTGGGCTCGAAGAACATGACCGGGTCGTCGCTCTTGATGGCCTCCTGGATCATCCAGTAGGCGTCGTGCGGGGTGCTCGGGCTGACGACGCGGAGGCCGGGGGTGTGCGCGAAGTACGCCTCGGGGCTCTCCTGGTGGTGCTCGATGGCGCCGATGTGGCCGCCGTACGGCACGCGGATCACGACGGGCATGCGCATCGCGCCCTCGTGCCGGTTGGTGATCTTGGCGAGCTGGCTCGTGATCTGGTCGAAGGCCGGGTAGATGAAGCCGTCGAACTGGATCTCGCACACGGGCCGGTAGCCGCGCATCGCGAGTCCGATGGCCGTGCCGACGATGCCGGACTCGGCGAGCGGCGTGTCGATGACGCGGCGGTCGCCGAAGTCGCGCTGCAGGTGCTCGGTGATGCGGAAGACGCCGCCGAGCGGGCCGATGTCCTCGCCCATGAGCAGGACCTTGTCGTCCTCCTCGAGCGCGCGGCGGAGGCCGGCGTTGAGCGCCTTGGCCATGGGCATACTCTCGATGCCGGCGGGGGCTCCCGTGCCGCGCGTCGCGGCGTCGTCGGATCCCGCGGGGGTCGCGGCGCGATCGATGGTGTCGGTCATCGGTTCCCTCCCAGGGAGGCCTCGTAGCGCTCGAGCCACTCGCGCTGCTCCGTCGTGACGGGGTGCGGCTCCGAGTAGACGTGGTCGAAGATGCCGGGCAGCGCCGGGCTCGTGAGCTCGATGGTGCGGCGGCGGACGTCGGCGGCGAGGTCCTTGGCCTCCTCGTCGATGCCGTCGAAGAGCGACTGCGGCGCGCCCTGGGCGCGCAGGTACGCCTCGAGCCGGGCGATGGGGTCCTTCGCGACCCAGCCCTGCAGCTCCTCGTCGGTGCGGTACTTCGTGGGGTCGTCGCTCGAGGTGTGCGCGCCGACGCGGTACGTGAGCGCCTCGATGAAGGAGGGGCCCCCGCCGTTCCGCGCGTCGTCGAGGTGCTTGGCCGTGACGGCGTAGCTCGCGAAGACGTCGTTGCCGTCGACCTGCGTGCTCGGCACCCCGAAGCCCCGCGACCGCAGGTAGAGGGGCGTGCGCGACTGCGTGGAGACCGGGACGGAGATCGCCCAGTGGTTGTTCTGGAGGAAGAAGACCTGCGGGGTCTGGAAGCTCGCGGCGAAGACGAACGCCTCGCTCACGTCGCCCTGGCTGGTGGCGCCGTCGCCGTAGTAGGCGATGACCGCGGTGTCCCGGTCCGGGTCGCCGGTGGCGACGTCGCCGTCGAACGCGACGCCCATCGCGTAGCCCGTGGCGTGCAGCGCCTGCGAGCCGATGACCAGCGTGTAGAGGTGGAAGTTCGCCACCGCCGGATCCCAGCCGCCGTGGGTGACGCCGCGCATGAGCCGCACGATGTCGACCGGGTCGACGCCGCGGATGAGCGCGACGCCGTGCTCGCGGTACGCGGGGAACACGTGGTCCTGCGGGCGGGTGGCCCGGCCGGATCCGACCTGCGCCGCCTCCTGGCCGGTGCTCGGCGCCCAGAGGCCGAGGTGGCCCTGGCGCTGGAGGTTCGTGGCCTCGAGGTCGAACGCCCGCGTGAGGCGCATGTCGCGGAGGAAGCCGCGGTGGTCGTCCTCCGTGAGTCGCTCGAAGTACGGGAGGAACTCCTCGGCGGAGTCGCTCGGTGCGAGCTCGCCCGCGGGGGTCAGGAGCTGGACCGTCACATCGCTTTCCGGCATCGTCCCAACCTACCGGCGCGCCGGGTGGCCCTCCGGCAGCCCCCGGACAATTCCCGCCGAGGCGTTCAGTAGCTTCCGGACAGAGGCGGGCTCCCCGATGGTGACGCGGATCCCCTCGGACCCGAACGCGCGCACCACGAGCCCGGCGGCCGCGAGCCGCGCCTCCACCTCCGCGGTCTCGGCGCCCGTCGCCAGCCAGACGAAGTTGCCATGCGGTCGCGGCACGTCCCAGCCCTGCTCGGTGAGCGCGCGCCACGCCTCGTCGCGATCGCGCGCGAGCACGGCCACGCGCTCCAGGAGCTCGTCCTCGTGCTCGAGCGAGGCCAGCGCCGCGTGCTGCGCGTGGCCCGTGACGGACAGCGGGATGGCGGCGGAGCGGGCCGCGTCGAGGATGCGCGGGTGGCCGACGGCGTAGCCGATGCGGAGGCCGGCGAGCCCGTACGCCTTGGAGAACGTGCGGAGGACGACGAGGTTCGGGTGGTCGGCGAGGAGGCGCATGCCGTCGAGGGCATGCTCCGGGCCGACGAACTCGCCGTACGCCTCGTCGAGGAGCACGAGGACGTCGCGGGGGACGGCCGCGAGCAGGCGCTCGAGGTCGGCCTCCGTGACGAGCGTGCCGGTGGGGTTGTTCGGCGTGCAGACGATCACGACGCGCGTGCGGTCGGTGAGGGCGGCGATCATGCCGTCGACGTCGTGCGAGTGGTCCGGCAGGTTCGGGACGGGGACGCCCGTGGCGCCCGCGACCGTGATGAGGGTGGGGTACGCCTCGAAGGAGCGCCACGCGTGGACGACCTCGTCGCCGGGGCCCGCGGCCGCCGTGATGAGCTGCGAGAGGATCGCCACGGATCCGGCGCCGGCGTGGACGTGGTCGACCGTGACGCCGAAGCGCTCGGCGAGCGCGGTGCGCAGCAGGGTCGCGCCGGCGTCGGGGTAGCGGTTCACGTCGCGCACCTGGTCGATGCGCGCGAGCACCGAGGGCAGCGGGTCGAACGGGTTCTCGTTGCTGGAGAGCTTGAAGTCGTCCTCGCCGGCCGGCTTGCCCTGGCGGTAGGCGACCATGGCCGCGATGGCGGGGCGGAGCCGGACGGGGGCGGCGGGTTCGGGGATCACCGGGCGATTCTACGGGCGGGCCGCCGCGGCGCCCATGGTCCGCCGGGGCGGCGTCTGCGAGGATCGGCGCATGCCCCGATTCCTCGTCCGCGTGGTCGTCAACGCCGTCGCGCTCTGGCTCACCACGCTCATCGTCTCCGGCACCGTCGTGACCGCCTACGAACGGGGCGACACCACGGCCACCGTGCTCACCTACCTGCTGCTCGGCGCGATCTTCGGCGTCGTGAACGGCGTGATCGGCACCGCCATCCGCATCGTGGCGTTCCCCCTCTACGTCCTCACGCTCGGTCTCATCGCGCTCATCGTCAACGGGCTGCTCTTCCTCCTCGTGGCCGCGATCTCCGACGCGCTCGGCTTCGGCCTCACGGTCGAGGGCTTCTGGTGGGGCGTGCTCGGCGCCCTGCTCATGGCGCTCTTCAGCTGGCTGGTGGGCCTCGTGCTCCGACCGGTGACCTCGAGGGCCTGACCCGCGCGTCACATCCCACCGCCCGAGGAGCTGGACGTGGCGTGGATCGGCCGCTCGGCCCGGTAGAGGTGGGACGCGACCGGCGTCGCCCCGTCGAGGAACCCGTGGAGCTCGTCCCTCGCCCGCTCCAGGAGCGGGGAGCGCGAGGCGTCCATCTCGGCCGCCGTCGCCCGGTAGGTGCCCAGATCGTGCGCGTCCAGCGGGCCCGCCGGTGCCGTCGCGTCGAAGGCCGGGGACCGCACCACGACGTCGTCGCCCGCGTCGCCGTCCGACGGGCGCGCGCCGCCGAGCGCGGGGACGAGGTCGTCCGTGTGCTCCACCGCCACGCCGTCGATCCCCTGGCGGATCGGCAGCTGCCCGACCGGGGAGCCGAACGCGAGCTCGTGGGTGACGTGGAAGCCCGGGGCGTCGCCCACCGACCGGGCGAGGATCCCGCCCATCGAGTAGCCGACGACGTAGACCTCGTCCTCGGCGGTCGCGCCCGCCTCGCGGAGCGCCGTCTCGGCCGCGCGGACGGCGGATCCGCCCTCGGTCGCGAGCGCCTCGGCCGCCGACGCCGGTCCGAAGTCCTCGCGCCCGGTGCGCGGATCCAGCGTCACCATGCCGCCGAGGTACGCGACGAAGCGGCGGCGCCCGTCCGGCGCCCGGTACTCCTCGACGCGCATCTGCGGGGCGCCGGGGACCGGGTCGGGGATCCGGTCGGCGAGGTCCCCCAGGCTCGACGGCGCCGGGCGGATCGCGTCACGGCGGACGTGGACGGTCGCCGGCGCGTCCCGCAGGAGGCCGACGGCACCCAGCGCGGCGAGGAGGCCCGCGGTCGTCTCGCGCACGCCGTCGTCGACGGCCGGGCGACCCGGGAGGAAGCGCGTGGCCGAGGCCGCGGCGTCCGAGACGGCGTCGCGGAGGACGCCGGGGAGCATGACCCGGCCGGGCCCGTCGGGGTGGAGGGCGAGCAGGACGCCGACACCCAGCAGCCGTAGCCCGTCGGTCCCCACGCGGACGAGCTCCTCGCCGAGGCCATGCGGGGACGGGCGGGCCGCATCCGTCGCACCGTCGCCCGACGCGGATCGCACGCAGCGGTCGACGTCCCGCTCCCCGTCGGCGTACTCGGCGGCGACGCGACGCAGGTCGGCGGCGAGCGCCCGCGCGTCGTGGGCGGCGGACGAGAGGAGGCCCCGCGGCGGATCGAGCGCGGCGTCGTGGTCGCCCGTCACCGTGGTCACGAGCGGCGGCAGCGCGAGCGCGCGGGCGTGGTCGTCCAGGCGCCCACCCGCGTCGTCGAGCCGCGCGGCGATGCGCGCGAGGTCGTCCGTCTCCACCGCGGTGCCGCCTCCCACGGTGACGGTGAGACCCGGGATCGCCGGCCCGCTCACGGGTGCGCTCCGGAGCAGCCGGGCGTGGATCCCGCTGCCCGCTGGGCGTCGTGGAGCAGGGTCCCGGCGAGCGCCACGCGGCCAGCGAGGTCGTCCAGCGCGCGGACGAACGCGTCGTGCGCCCGGCCGGACCACGACGGATCGTCCCGGCAGGTCGCGATGCCGCGATGCGTCTCCGCCACCGCGTCCGCGAGGACGGCGAGCGCGTGCGCCCGCGACTGCGCCTCGGCGCGCAGCTGCCCGGGAGCGCTGTCGCTCCCACGCCCCGCCCCCGCGAGCGGATCGCCGCCCCAACCGCTCACCTGCTCCTGCATCGCGTCCCGTCCTCTCCCGTCGCCCCGCATCGTGCGACGCGGCGGAGCGGGATGACCGGTGGACGCCGGATCCGGGGGACGGGGCCGAGTACGGGGGTGTGGGGAGGGACCGCAGCCGACAGAATGAGCGCATGGGAGCCCCCGACTCTCCGGACCCGACGGCCCCACCCGTCTTCCGGATCGCCTTCGTCTGCACCGGCAACATCTGCCGCTCCCCGATGGCGGAGGTCGTCTTCCGCGACCTCGTGCAGCGCGCCGGGCACGCGGATCGCGTCTCCGTGACGAGCGCCGGCACGGGCGACTGGCACGTGGGCGAGCAGGCGGACGCGCGCACGCTCGCGGCGCTCGAGCGGCACGGCCTGTCGGGATCCGCGCACCGCGCCAAGCAGTTCGACCCGGACACGCTGCCCGACCTCGACCTGGTGGTCGTGTTCGACCGCGGCCAGGAGCGGACCCTGCGCCAGTGGGCCCGGACGGAGGCGGACCGGGCGAAGATCCACCTGCTGCTGTCGTTCGATCCTCCACAGGCCCACCTGCGGGACGTGCCCGACCCGTACTACACGGACGCGGCGATGTTCGATCGGGTTCTTGGGATGATAGACCGTGCCGCCCGGGCCCTCCTCGCGCAGGTGGAGCCCGGCATCCGTCCCCCCAGCTAGGAGATCCCCCCGCATGAGCCCGTTGCCCCCGCAGGTGCTGAGCCCCCTCGACGGCCGCTACGCCCCCGTCGTCACCGAGCTCGGCGAGCACCTCTCGGAGGCGGGCCTCAACCGGGCGCGCATCCACGTCGAGATCGAGTGGCTCATCCACCTCACCGACCGGTCGCTCCTCTCCTCCTCGCCGTTCACGGACGCGCAGAAGGCGGCGCTGCGCGAGGTCGTCGCGGGCTTCGGGCAGGAGCAGATCGACGCGCTCGCCCGCGTCGAGGCCGTCACCCGGCACGACGTGAAGGCCGTCGAGTACTTCGTGCGCGACCGCCTGGAGGAGCTCGGCCTCGGGCACGTCGCCGAGCTCACGCACTTCGCGTGCACGAGCGAGGACATCAACAACCTCTCCTACGCGCTCGTCATCGACCGGGCCGTGCGCGAGGTCTGGCTCCCCAAGCTCGTCTCCGTCATCGGCGCGCTCCGCGAGCGGGCCCTCCTCTTCCGCGACGACGCCATGCTGTCGCGCACGCACGGGCAGCCGGCCACGCCCAGCACGCTCGGCAAGGAGCTCGCGGTGTTCGTGCACCGGCTCGAGCGCCTGCGGGCCGACGTGGAGGACGTCGAGGTCCTCGGCAAGTTCAGCGGCGCGACGGGCACGTTCGCGGCGCACCTCGCCGCCGACGCCGCCGTCGACTGGCCCGCCGAGTCGCGCGCCTTCGTGACGGGCCTGGGCCTCGTGTGGAACCCGCTCACCACGCAGATCGAGTCGCACGACTGGCAGGCGGAGCTCTACACGCGCATCGCGCACGTCAACCGGGTGCTGCACAACCTCTGCACCGACGTGTGGACCTACATCTCCATGGGCTACTTCCGGCAGATCCCGCAGGCGGGCGCGACCGGGTCGTCGACGATGCCGCACAAGATCAACCCCATCCGGTTCGAGAACGCCGAGGCGAACCTCGAGCTGTCCGACGCGCTGCTCGACTCGCTCGCGTCCACGCTCGTCACCTCGCGCCTCCAGCGCGACCTCACCGACTCCACGACGCAGCGCAACGTCGGCGTCGCCCTCGGGCACTCGCTGCTCGCGCTCGACAACATCGGACGCGGGCTCCTCGAGATCGACGTCGACCGGGCGCTGCTCGCGGCCGACCTCGACGCGAACTGGGAGATCCTCGGCGAGGCGATCCAGACGGTCATCCGCGCGGAGATCGTCGCCGGGCGCAGCTCCATCAGCGACCCGTACGCGGTCCTCAAGGAGCTCACGCGCGGCAAGCGCGTCGGGCGCGACGAGATGCGGGCGTTCGTGTCCGGGCTCGACATCGGGGACGAGGCGAAGGCGCGGCTGCTCGAACTGACCCCTGCCGGGTACGCGGGGCTCGCCTCGCAGCTGGTCGACCACATCCTCTGAGGTCCGTCCGGGATCCCCGTCGAGGCGGGGGACCCGGCGCCGTCAGCGGAACGGTCTGACGCGGAACGGTCCGATCCAGGCGGCTCAGTGCCGCGTGGGCCGATCCGGGTAGTCCTGCTCGTCCATGTCCTGCAGCTCGTCGCGGTTCGGCTTGAACGACAGCGCGAGCATGGCGAGCATCACGAGGGCGCCGATGAACGCGACGCCCGTGAAGACGACCACGACCGTCCACGACTGCGCGTCGCCCGGCCGGGTGCTGAGCGCCACGATCAGGCCGACGAACGCGGCGAGCGCCGCCGCGATGCCGAGCAGCTCGGCGGGGCGCATGCGGTCCTTGCGGATGTTGGAAGTCACGGTCAGCTCGCGCTCTCGGTGGTCCGGGGGGCGTCCGCCGCGGAGGTCGCGGTGGGCGTGGAGGTGCCCCATTTCATGCTCAGGGCGGCGATGACCAGGAAGACCCCGACGATCGCCGCGTAGGCGCCCAGGAGGCCGACGGCCACGACGGGCGCGGTGAGCTGGCCCTCGCGCTGCTCGACCCCGCCGTACTGGACGACGAGGTCCGGCGGCACGAGGAGGAACGCGACGGCGAGGACGACGGTGAGCGCGCCGACGGTGATCGCGTCGGTGGCGCCCGGCACGCGGCCGCGCGAGCGCAGGCCGGCGACGAGCTCCAGGAATCCGGTGACGACGGCCCAGACGCTGACGACGTAGAGGAGGACGAGGACGCCCCCGTCCCGGGCGAGCAGCGCGGCGACGCCGGCCACGACCGTCAGGGCGCCCTGCGCGACGGCGCTCGTGCGCAGGCGCGCGGCCGGACCGCGGAGGGCCCGGCTGCCGAGGCCCGCGGTGATCAGGCCGGAGAGGATCGCGAAGAGCCCGAACGCCACGAGGCCGAGGGCCGGGGAGTGGTCGCTGGAGAAGGTGATGAACGCGGCGAGCGCGAGGGCGGGCAGTGCGCGCAGGAGGAGCACGGGCCAGTACGCCGCCCGGAACGTCAGCTCGTCCTCGGACACGGCAGCCTCTCTCTCCATCCGGGCCAGCCTACTCGGTGGGTTCCTGGGCGGATGCTCGGCCGGGCGCCACGGCGACGGTCCCCCCGGGCTGGCCTAGGCTCGACGCGTGACGAGTCCCCTCCCCCGTCTGGCCGCCGCGGCGGCCGGTGCGGTCGTCGGGCTCGCGGTCGTCTGCGCCGTGGGCGTGGCCTGCGGGATCGTCTACGCGAACCGGGCGTTCTGAGGCGCGGCGGCCCCGCGGCCGACGGCCCCGGGTCCGCGGGCCGGGTCCGCCCGATCCGCCGCCCCGTCCGCCGCGCATCCGCGCCCCGCAAACCGCAACCGAGAGGCCCCGCCGTGCCCCAGCCCGAGACCGCGCCGCGGCCCGCCTCCGACGACGGCCGGGCGGCCCTCGGCTTCATCCCCGTCGACCGCGCCGTCGTCGCCGCCCCCGACGGCGCCGAGGCCGCCCTCGCCCGCCGTGACCGGCTGGCGCTCGGCATCGACATCGGCGGCACGACGCTCAAGGCGGGCATCGTCGACGTCACGACGGGGATCCGGCTCACCGAGCGCATGACCGTCGCGAAGCCCGTCGGCGGCGAGCCCGAGGACATCGCGGACGTGATCGCCGAGATCGTGCTGGAGCTCACGCCGGACGAGGACCTGCCCGTGGGCGTCGGCGTCCCCGGCATCGTGCGGAAGGGGATCGTGCGCTCCTCCGCCCACATCTCCGACCGCTGGCTCGGCATGGACGCGCGCACCGCGATCCGCGAGCGCAGCGGGATCGACGTGCTCACCGTCAACGACGCCGACGCCGCCGGGGTGGCGGAGCTCGAGTACGGCGTGCTGCAGGGCCGCGGCGGCCTCGTGATCCTCACCACGCTCGGCACCGGCATCGGCACGGCGCTGCTCCACGACGGCACGCTGATCCCGAACAGCGAGCTCGGCCACGTCCACATCGACGGCGGCGACTACGAGATGCAGGCGGCGTTCTCCGCCGTGCGCCGCGAGGGGCTGACGTTCGAGGAGTGGGCCGCCCGGCTGGAGCGGTACTACCGGCACCTCGAGTCCATCATGTCGCCCGACCTCATCGTGGTGGGCGGCGCCGCCGCCCACGAGTTCGCGCGCTTCTCCGGGTTCCTGCACCTCGACACCGAGATCATCGCGGCGAGCCGGGGAAACGACGCCGGGCTGGTCGGCGCGGCGCTGCTCGCGCACCGGGCGGGCGTCGCGCCCGACTGATCCGGCGACGCCCTCCGGGCACGACCCCGTCCGGCAGACTGGCAGCATGAGCACCGCCGCTCCCCACCCGCTGCGCGTCGTCATGGCGCCCGACTCCCTCACCGGATCCGCGACCGCCGTCGAGGCCGCCCGGGCCCTCCGCCGCGGCTGGCTCCGCGCCCGACCCGGCGACCACGTGGTGGTCGCGCCCATGGCCGACGGCGGGCAGGGCACGCTCGACGTGCTCGCGGCGGCCGTCCCGGGCGCCCGACGCGTCCCCGTCCGCGTCACCGGGCCCGACGACCGGCCGGTGGACGCGCACTGGCTCCTGCTGCCCGACGGCACGGGCGTCGTGGAGGTCGCGTCGACGAGCGGGATCACGCTGCTGGATCCGCTCCGCCCGCTCACCGCGCACACCCGCGGCTTCGGCCAGGCGATCCGCGCGGCGGTCGACTCCGGCGTCCCGCGGCTGCTGCTCGCGCTCGGCGGCAGCTCGTCGACGGACGGCGGCGTCGGCGCGCTCCGGGAGCTGGGCGCCCGAGCTGTGCGCGCCGACGGCTCCCCGGCCGGCGACGGCGGCGGCGCGCTCGCGGGCATCGCCTCGCTGGACCTCGCCGGGCTCCTGCCGCTGCCGGCGGGCGGTGCGGTGATCCTCGGCGACGTCTCCGCGCCCCTCACCGGGCCCGCGGGCGCCGCCGCCGTCTACGGTCCGCAGAAGGGCGCGACCCCGGCGGACGTCCGCGCGCTCGACGCCGGCCTCGCCCACCTCGCCGGGCTGCTCGGCGTGGATCCGGCCGCCCCGGGCGCAGGCGCGGCGGGCGGCACCGCGGCAGGCCTCGTCGCGTGGGGCGCCGTCGTGGGATCCGGATCCGCCGGCGTAGCCGACGCGATCGGTCTGGCCGGCCTCGTCGCGGGCACCGACGTCGTCATCACGGGCGAGGGCCGCTTCGACGCGCAGTCGCGGACGGGCAAGGTCGCCTCGCACGTGCTCGACCTCGCCCGGGCGCACGCGACCGCGGCGATCCTCGTGGCCGGTGCCGTCGCGGCCCCCACCGACGGGTTCGCGGCCGCGCGCTCCCTCACCGACCTCGCCGGATCCACGGACGCCGCGCGCGCGGACGCCGTCACCTGGCTCGAGCGCGCCGCGGAGGACGTGGCGCGCGGGCGCGAGTGGGTGGGCTGAGGGAGGCAGGCCGGCACGCGCCCGCCGCCCGGCCTCAGTCCCGAGCGCCCGCGCCCTGTTCCGCGCGCCCCGCGGCGCCGCGCTCCCGCAGCGCCCGGTACTCCTCCGCCACGTCCGCCGCCGCGACGTCCCACGTGTGCCGCGCCGCGTGCGCCCGCGCGGAGGCCGAGAGCCGCGCGAGGGCGGGCCGGTCGGCGAGCAGCTCGCGGATCGCCCGGGCCCAGTCGGCGGGATCCCGCGTCGGCACGAACACGCCGCTCACGCCCTCGCGCACGGAGTCCACGAGCCCCTCCGTCCGCGACGCGACGACGGGCGTGCCGCACGCCGCCGCCTCGAGCGCCACTAGCCCGTAGGTCTCCGCGGCCGACGGCATGAGCGCGAGGTGCGCGCCGGCGAGCGTCCGCGCTGTCGCGGCCCGGTCGAGCGCGCCCGCGAAGACGACGTCGTCCTCGAGGCCGAGCGAGCGCACGAGCGCGTGCAGGCTCGCCGCGTACGCGTCCCGCCCGGGTGAGACCCCGCCGGCGATCACGAGCAGGGGCCTGGTCGCGGGATCCAGCAGGGCGAGGGCCCGCAGCGCGACGTCCTGCCCCTTGAGCGGCTGGATCCGCCCGAGCAGGACGATCCGCACCCGCCCGCCACCGTCGCGCCGCGACGGCTCCCGCAGGAACGCCTCCTCCACGCCCGGCGCCACGACGTGCACGGCCGCGGGATCCGCGTCGTACGCCTCCACGAGCAGCCGCCTCTCCGACTCCGCCGACGAGATCACGAGGTCGGACGCGCGCACGAGCCGCCCCTCGTCGGCGAGCCGCGACTCCGGCTCCGGGGTGTCCCCCGCCACGAGCCGGCGGTTCTTGCCCGCGGAGACCGAATGCAGCGTCAGCACGTGCGGCACGCCCCACGCGCGCGCGACCGGCAGCGCCGCGACGGCCGACAGCCAGTAGTGCGCGTGCACGACGTCCGCCGGCGGCAGCGCGGCGAGCGCGTCGGCGAAGGCACCCGTGATCCCGGGCAGCTCCTCCTTGGCGAGCGGCCCGACCGGCCCCGCCCGCAGCGAGCGCAGCTCGACGCCCGGCGCGACGGGGAGCACGGCGGGGTCCGCCGGATCCGTGGCGCGCGTGATCAGCTGCACCTCGTGCCCCTGCCGGCCGAGGCTCCGCGCGAGCTCCAGCAGGTAGACGTTGAGCCCGCCGGCGTCGCCCGTGCTGGGCTTCTGGATCGGCGACGTGTGCAGCGAGACGAACGCGATCCTCATGCGCCGATCCTACGAGCGGGGGCCCGCGCCGCCCCGAGAGCGCGACGCCCGGCCGGGCCCGCGCGACGCCCGTCCCCTCCGCGACGCCGCCCGGACGGGGGCGGTGCCCCGCGCCCCCGATCGGGGAGAATGGGCGGATGCGGTCGCCCGTCCGCAACCCGCCCACACCTCCCCTGCCCGGGAGAGCCCGTCTGGAGGCCCGCATGACGCGACCTGCCGGCCCCGCGACCATGCAGATCGGCGAGCTCGCCGAGCGCACCGGCATGTCGCACCGCACGCTCCGCCACTACGACGAGACCGGCCTGCTCCGCCCGTCCGGCCGCTCCGAGGGCGGCTTCCGCCTCTACACCGACGAGGACCTCGAGCGCCTCCTCCTCATCCGCCGGATGAAGCCGCTCGGCTTCTCGCTCGAGGAGATGATGCGCCTGCTCGAGGTCACGAACGCCCTCGACGCCGCCGGCCCGGACGACGACACCGCGTCCCTGCGGGCGGATCTCGCGGCCTTCGTCGCCGACGCGGAGGAGCGCCGCCGCCGCCTCGCCGAGCACCTCGCCATGGCCGACGAGTTCCTCGACCGCCTCCGGGCCCGCTGACCACCGGCCGACCCCGCGGATCCCCCGCTCGACACCGCCTCGTACCATGGGGAGGTGTCGACCATCACCCCTCCCCGCGCGCCCGCCTCGGCCTCCGCCTCCCCCGTGCTGCGCGAGGCGTCCCGCCGTCGCACCTTCGCCGTCATCTCCCACCCCGACGCGGGCAAGTCCACGCTCACCGAGGCGCTGCTGCTGCACGCGCACGCCATCGGGTCCGCGGGCGCCGTGCACGGCAAGCAGGGCCGCAAGTCCACGGTCTCCGACTGGATGGACATGGAGAAGGAGCGCGGCATCTCCGTGAGCTCCGCGGCGATCCAGTTCACCCACCGCGACACCGTCATGAACGTCGTCGACACCCCCGGCCACGCCGACTTCTCCGAGGACACCTACCGCGTGCTCTCCGCGGTGGACGCCGCGATCATGCTCGTCGACGCCTCCCGCGGCCTCGAGACCCAGACCATGAAGCTCTTCGAGGTGTGCCGCCAGCGCCGCATCCCGATCATCACCGTCATCAACAAGTGGGACCGCCCGGGCCGCGAGCCGCTCGACCTCATGGACGAGATCAAGGAGCGCACGGGCCTCCTGCCCACCCCGCTCACGTGGCCGGTCGGCGAGTCGGGCGCGTTCTTCGGCGTCGTCGACCGCTCGAGCGGCGAGTGCGTGCACTTCACCCGCACGGCCGGCGGCGCGAGCATCGCCCCGGAGACGCGCATGTCGCCCGACGAGGCGCTGGCCGCGGCCGGATCCGCGTGGACGAACGCCGTCGAGGAGAGCGAGCTCCTGCACGAGGAGGGCCAGGACCACGACGAGGAGTCGTTCCTCGCCCGCCGCACCACGCCGGTGCTCTTCGCGGCCGCCGTCCTCAACTTCGGCGTGACCCACATCCTCGACGCGCTCGACGCCATCGCCCCGGCCGCGCAGCCGCGTCCCGACGAGCAGGACCGCACGCGCCCCGTCGAGGAGGACTTCTCCGGCTTCGTCTTCAAGGTGCAGTCGGGCATGAACACCGCGCACCGCGACCGCCTGGCCTTCATGCGGATCTGCTCGGGCGTCTTCCACCGCGGCATGACGGTCACGCACGCCCAGACGGGCCGCCCCTTCGTCACCAAGTACGCGCAGCAGCTCTTCGGCCGCGAGCGCTCCACCGTCGACGACGCCTACCCCGGCGACGTCGTCGGTCTCGTCAACGCGTCCAACATCCGCGTCGGCGACACGCTCTTCGACGGCGCGCCCGTCACGTTCCCGCGTCTCCCCCAGTTCGCGCCCGAGCTCTTCCGCGTCGTCCGCTCCAAGGACACGAGCACGCACAAGCAGTTCCGCAAGGGCATCGAGCAGCTGGACCACGAGGGCGTCATCCAGGTGATGCGGTCCGACCTCCGCGGCGACCAGGCGCCGGTCCTCGGCGCGGTCGGCCCCATGCAGTTCGAGGTCGTCGTCGAGCGCATGACGAACGAGTTCCGCGCGCCGCTGCGCATGGAGCCGCTCGAGTACCAGGTGGCCCGGATCACCGACGCGGCCTCGGCTCCCGCCCTGGCGAAGACCATCGGCGTCGAGGTGCTCGTCCGCTCGGACGGCACGCACATCGCCCTGATCACCACCCCGTGGCGCCTCAAGGCGATCCAGCGCGACAGCCCCGAGCTCACGCTGGTCGACGCCGCGACGGCCCTCCCGGACGCCTGATGCGGCGCCCGCGCGCGTGACCCCTCCACCCGGTCACCCCTCCATGCCCGCCGAGCAGCCGGATCGAGACGTGACCCCCTCAGCCGGTCACACGGCACCGGGCCGCGTCGAGTCGCGGGGCAGCGCGGTGGTCGGGAACGCTGACGTCCTCCGGGGCACGAATGCGGGCGTCGGTGTCGATGCCGGTCCCGTGATCATCCGCGGCCCGGCGATCGACGCCGAGACCCGTTGCGTCCACTACGGATCCGCGCTCGACGTCGTCGCCCTCCGCGCCCCCTGCTGCGACGCGTGGTACCCATGCCACCTCTGCCACGCGGCCGTCGCGGACCACCCGCTCGAGGTGATCCCCCGCGCCGTCCAGCACCTGCCGGCGGCCCTGTGCGGCGTCTGCCGCGCGACGATGAGCGTGCCCGAGTACCTCGCGGCCGACTCCTGCCCGAGCTGCGGCGCAGCGTTCAACCCCGGCTGCGCCGCGCACGCGCATCTCTACTTCGCGCCCTGACGCGGACCCGCCCATGAGGCGCGCCTCGATCCGTCGGCCCGTTCGGCCGCTCGCCGGGACCGTCGGGTGCGCCGCACGAGACGGGACCGCGGCGCCGGAGGAGCGGCACCTCCGCGGGCGTCTCCGCCCGACGTCGTGACCTCCGGCTACCCGCCCGCCGGCATGTCCGCGAAGCGCGAGAAGTGCCCGTGGAAGCCGACCGTGATGGTGCCGGTCGGTCCGTTGCGGTGCTTGGCCACGATGAAGTCGGCCTCGCCCGCGCGCGGGTTGTCCTTCTCGTAGGCGCTCTCGCGGTGCAGCAGGATGACCATGTCGGCGTCCTGCTCGAGCGACCCGGACTCGCGGAGGTCGGAGATGGCCGGCATCTTGTCGGCGCGCTGCTCGGGGCCGCGGTTCAGCTGCGAGAGCGCGATGACGGGGACCTGCAGCTCCTTCGCCATGAGCTTCAGCGCACGCGAGAACTCCGAGACCTCCTGCTGGCGCGACTCGACCTTCTTGCCGCTCGTCATGAGCTGCAGGTAGTCGATGACGACGAGCTTCAGCCCGACCTTCTGCTTGAGGCGACGGCACTTGGCCCGGATCTCGACGAGCGTCATGTTGGGGCTGTCGTCGATGTAGAGCGGGGCGTCGTTGATGCGCCCGCGGGTCTGCGCGATGGTCGTCCAGTCCCGCGCGTCCACCGTGCCCTTGCGCATGCTCTGCAGCGGCACGGACGCCTCGGCGGACAGGAGGCGCATCGCGATCTCGCTGCGCCCCATCTCGAGGCTGAAGAAGATGGAGGGCATGTCGTACTTGATGCTCGCCGCGCGCGCGAAGTCGAGCGCGAGCGTGGACTTGCCGAGCGCCGGGCGCGCGGCGACGATGATGAGCTGGCCGGGGTGCAGGCCGTTGGTGAGCGCGTCGAGGTCGGCGAAGCCGGTGGGCACGCCGGTCATCTGGCCGTCCTTGCCCTTGGCGGCCTCGATCTCGTCGATGGCGACCGTGACGGCGTCCGTGAGCGGCACGTAGTCCTCGGCCTCCACGCCGCCCGTGACGCCGTAGATCTCCGCCTGGGCGTTGTTGACGAGGTCCACGACCTCGCCCTCGCTGGCGTAGCCCATCTGGACGATGCGGGTGCCCGCCTCGACCAGCCGCCGCAGCACCGCCTTCTCGGCGACGATGGAGGCGTAGAAGCCGGCGTTGGCGGCCGTGGGCACGACGCTCGTGAGCGTGTGGAGGTAGTCGGCCCCGCCCGCCCGGCTGAGCTCGCCGAGCTTCGTGAGCTCGTCGGTGACCGCGATGACGTCCGTCGGCTCGCCGTGCGAGTACAGCGAGAGGATCGCGTCGAAGATGATCTCGTGCTTCGGGATGTAGAAGTCGATCGCCCGCACCTGCTCGACCGCGTCGGCCACGGCGTCCTTGCTGAGGAGCATGCCGCCGATGGCGCTCTGCTCGGCGAGGAGGTCGTGCGGCGGGGTGCGCTCGTGACCGGCGCGCTTGTCGCGCTCGTCACGCTCGCCGGCGAGACCCAGATGGGCGATGGACACGTGCGGCTCCCCTCGGTCGGCTGGGCGGATGCGCCCGCACGACCGTTCTAGCTCGGACCTCCGACACCGTCCGGGACGGCGTCGACCGGACCGCTCACGGGTCCTCCGCGACCCGTTCGACGGGCGCTGCCCCACGATATGGATCCGGTCCCGCCGGGACCAAATGCCCCTGTGGACGAGGCTGTGGACAAAGTGGGCGAAACGCCGGGGATCGTGTGGAGTACCTGGGGACAGACCTGTGCACTACGGACTTTTTTTCGACCTGAATAGCCATCTGACCAGGGCCTCAGTTCTCCCCCAACGGTGTGGGGAAAGTAGTCTGCACCAGGGCTTGAGAGTTCTTCTGCTAGGGACTCGCCTGTGGATGGAGCTGGGGATCCAGGGGCCTCTGACCGGCTGGTTAACCGCCGATGGCGGCGGGCTCAGGGAGCCCGCCGCCATCGTCTGCGCTGCGTTACTTCGCGGCGACGACCTGGAGGCTGATCGTGGCGACGATGTCGTCACGGAGCCGGATCGTGGCCTCGTGGTTCCCCGTGGCCTTGATGGCGTTGGGGATCTCGATCTTGCGCTTGTCGACCTGGCCGATGCCGGACTCCTCGACCGCCTTGGCGATGTCGGACGTCTTGACGGAGCCGAAGAGGCGCCCGCCCTGGCCGGCCTTGACGGTCAGCTTGACGATCTTGGCCTCGAGGCGGCTCTTGAGGTCCTGCGCCTCCTCGATGGTCGCGTGCTCGCGAGCGGCACGCGCGGCCTTGATCTGCTCGATCTGCTTCTCGCCGCCGCGGCTCCAGATGACCGCGAAGCCCTGGGGCACGAGGTAGTTGCGGGAGAACCCGTTCTTGACCTCGACGACGTCTCCGGGGGAACCGAGGCCGGAGACCTCGGTCGTGAGGATCACTTTCGACATTCCATTACCCCTTAACGGCCAGAGCCGGCGTAGGGGAGAAGTGCCATCTCGCGCGCGTTCTTGACTGCGCGCGCGATGAGGCGCTGCTCCTGCACCGAGACACCGGTGATGCGACGAGCGCGGATCTTTCCCCGCTCGGAAATGAACTTGCGGAGGGTGGCGACATCCTTGTAGTCGATGACGCCGACGCGGATGGACTTCGCCGGGGCGGCGTTCTTGCCGCCCTTGGCTCCGCGGAGAGGCTTGCGGCGGTCGCCGCTGCTCTTTCCAGCCATGATTCTTCCTGTCTTTCGTACGTAGTGCGACGAGCCCTAGAAGGGCGTCTCGTCGTTGAAGTTGCCGGGGTTGGACCAGCCGCCGTCGCCGCCGCCGGAGTTGCCGCCGGAGCTCGCGGGGGTGCCCCACGGCTCCTCGGCCACCTGCTGCTGCTGGGGCTGCCCGCCGCCGAACTGGCCGCGGCCGCCGCCGGAGTTGCCCCCGCCGCCGTTGCCGCCGCCGCCGGCCGCGCGCGTGACCTGAGCGGTCGCGTAGCGGAGCGAGGGGCCGATCTCGTCGACCTCGAGCTCGATGGAGGTGCGCTTCTCGCCCTCCTTCGTCTCGTACGACCGCTGCTTGAGGCGGCCGGTCGCGACGACACGCGAGCCCTTGGTGAGCGAGGACGCCACGTGCTCGGCGAACTCGCGCCACACGCTCGCACGGAGGAAGAGGGCGTCGCCGTCCTTCCAGTCGTTGCTCGCGCGGTCGAAGGACCTCGGCGTGGAGGCGATGGTGAAGTTGGCTACCGCCAGCCCGTTCTGCGTGTACCGCAGCTCCGGATCACTGGTGAGGTTGCCCACGACCGTGATGATGGTTTCGCCGGCCATCGACTACTCCCCGGTCTTCTCGCTGGAAGCAGCCTGCGCTGCCGGCTTGCCGGGCGTCGCCGGGGCGGCGTCCGTGGCGGGAGCCTGGGGGGCGGCGTCTGCGGCCTTGGACGTGGCGGCTGCCTTGCGGGCGGCCTTCTCGTCGGCGAGCTTCGCAGCGGAGGCGACCATGGCCATGGCCTCCTCGGCACGCAGCACCTTGGTGCGCATGACGGCCTCGGACAGACCCAGCTGGCGGTCGAGCTCCTGCGTGGCCTCGCTCGTGGCGGTGAGCTGGACGACGGCGTAGATGCCCTCGTTCTTCTTGTTGATCTCGTACGCCAGTCGACGACGGCCCCAGACGTCGACGTTGTCGACGGTGCCACCGCTGGTGCGGATGACGTTGAGGAACTTGTCGAGACTGGGAGCGACGGTGCGCTCATCGATCTCGGGATCCAGGATCACCATGAGTTCGTACTGATGCGTCACTAACCCACCTCCTTCGGACTTGAACGGTCGCAGACGATCTGCGACAGGAGGGTATGTGCATCTGTCCGCGCGGGGCAGGGGAATCCCGTTGCCGGGCGGACAACCTCGCAAGACTACCGGATGGGGAGGAGTCGCACCAGGCCGGCCGCGGCGGAGGCCCAGGCGGAGCGGATCAGCCCTGCTCGGCCGCCCACCACGCGACGAGGCGGCGCTCGGCCTCCTCCGCGGGGAGCGGGCCCTCGTCGAGGCGCAGCTCGAGCAGGAAGCGGTAGGCGCGGCCGACCAGCGGCCCGGGCGGCACGTCCAGGATCCGCATGATCGCCTCGCCGTCGAGGTCCGGGCGGACGGCCGCCATCTCCTCCTGCTCGGCGAGCTCGGCGATGCGCGCCTCGAGGTCGTCGTAGGCGAAGCCGAGGCGGTCGGCCTTCCGGCGGTTCTGCGTGGTGACGTCGGCGCGCGTGAGCATGTGCAGGCGCTCGAGCTCGGGGCCGGCGTCGCGCACGTAGCGGCGGACGGCCGAGTCGGTCCAGCCGCCCTCGGTGTAGCCGAAGAAGCGGAGGTGCAGCTCGACGAGGCGCGCGACCGACGCGATCGTGTCGTTGTCGAAGCGGAGGGCACGGAGCCGGCGCTTGGCCATCTTGGATCCGACGACGTCGTGGTGGTGGAAGGTGACGACCCCGCCGGGCTCGAGCCGGCGCGTGGACGGCTTGCCGATGTCGTGCAGGAGCGCGGCCAGGCGGAGGACGAGGTCCGGTGCCTCGCCCGGGTGGCGGGAGCGCTCGTGGTCGATCGCCTGGTCGAGCACCTGGAGGGAGTGCTGGTAGACGTCCTTGTGCCGGTGGTGCTCGTCGGCCTCGAGCTTCATGGCGGGGAGCTCCGGCAGCACGTGGTCCGCGAGGCCCCCCTCCACGAGCAGGTCGAGGCCGGCGCGCGGCTCCGGGGTGCGCAGGAGCTTGGAGAGCTCGTCGCTCACGCGCTCGACGGAGATGTCGAGGATCCGCGGGGCCATGTCGCGGATGGCGGCGAGCGCCGCGTCGTCGAGGAGGAAGCCGAGCTGGGAGGCGAAGCGGACGGCGCGCATCATGCGGAGCGGGTCGTCGCCGAACGAGACCTCGGGAGCCACGGGCGTGCGGAGCACCTGGGCGAGGAGGTCGTCGATGCCGCCGGACGGATCCACCAGCACCACCTGCGGCAGGCGCACGGCCAGCGCGTTGACCGTGAAGTCGCGGCGCACGAGGTCCTCCTCGAGCGACGATCCGAACTCGACCTCGGGCTTGCGGGAGACGCCGTCGTACTGGTCGGTGCGGTAGGTCGTGATCTCGACCTGCTCCCCCTTCACGCGGGCGCCGATGGTGCCGAACGCGCGGCCGATGTCCCAGTGGGCGTCCGCGACGGGCTTCACGATCTCGAGGATGCGGTCGGGACGGGCGTCGGTGGTGAGGTCGAGGTCGGTGGCGGCGCGGCCGAGGAAGGCGTCGCGGACCGGGCCGCCGACGAGGGCAAGCTCGTGGCCCGCTTCGTGGAACGCCCGCGCGAGGACGGCGACCGGGGGCGATGCTGCCAGCTCGCGGAGACGCTCGAGGGCCTGTGCGACGCTGTGCATGGTCGGACAGTCTACGGCGGGCGGCGACCGGCATCCGCGTCCACGGCGAGCGCACACGGGCCGCGCGGGGCCAGCCATTTAGAATCGCCAGATGCACGCCGCGCCTCGACACGACGCCGGCCCCACCCGCACGGACAGAGCCCTCCGCTTGATCCGGCGATCCGCTCGACGCACGATCTCCACCCTCGTGTGCGTCACGGTCGCCGCCGGGACGCTCGCCGCCGGGACGGTCGCCGGTCCGTCGACCCCGGCGCACGCGGCCACCGACGGCGTGACGCTCACCGTCACGCCCGCGGCCGAGGGGATCCTCACCCCCGACCAGGACCTCGCCGTCACCGTCTCCGTGGTCAACGCGACGGAGGCCGCCGTGCCGGCGGGGCGCATCGACCTCGACCTGAACCGCACGGTCCTCGACACCCGCGCCAAGGTCGACGGCTGGCTCGACACGGCGTCCACCGACGCGAACACGCGCACGGGCCCGCGCATCGGCCGCATCGACACCCCGGAGGTGCCCGCGGGCGGCACGGTCGACGTGGCCATCACGGTGCCGTCGGCGACCGTGGCGCTGCAGGGCAGCCGCGGCGGGTTCGGACCGCGCGGGCTCACGGCCGAGCTCGAGGCCGGCGGCGCGGACGTCGCGACCGGGCGCGGGGCCGTCGTCTGGAGCCCCGGCGCGGATCCGGCGCCCACGCCCGTCGCCGCCGTCATGCCCCTCACCGTCCCGCCGAGCGCCTCGGACTTCGTCGACGCCGAGGCCCTCGCGACCTACACGGCGGCGGGGGGCACGCTCACGCGGCAGCTCGACGCGGTGTACGGCCGGCCCGTCGCCGTGGGCATCGACCCGCGGATCATCGCGTCCATCCGGATCCTCGGCGCCGACGCCCCCGCGTCCGCCGTCGAGTGGCTGCAGCGCCTCCGCGAGATGCCGAACGAGACCTTCGCGCTGGCCTGGGCGGACGCCGACGTCGCCGTGCAGGCGCAGGCCGGTGCGACGAGCCTCCTCGCGCCCACGGACGCCACGTATGCCGTGCAGGCGAGCCGGTTCGCGGCACCGGGCTCGACGCCCGCCCCGAGCTCCACGCCCTCCGGGACGCCCGCGCCGACGGAGTCCCCCGCCGCGAGCGGCACGCGCGGCGGGTCCGCCGTGGCCGAGGCCGCGACCTCCGCCCCCGAGGAGACGTCCACCCCCTCCGAGCCCGATCCGAGTCCCACGCCCACCGCGCCGGCGCTCGCCCCCGTGCCGAGCCTCGCCGACCTGACCGCCTGGGACTACACGATCTCCGGCGTCTCCTGGCCGGCCGCAGGCACCGTCACGTCGGGCGACCTCGGCGTCCTGGCGGCCAGCGGCACGACGACCGCGATCCTCGCGAGCGGCGACGTGCAGTCCACGGGCTCCGCGGCCGTCGGCGCGACCGGGACCATCGGCGACACGACCGTCCTCGTGACGGACGCCCGGGTCTCCGCGCTCGTCGACCGCGCGCTCTCCGCGGAGACGGACGAGGCGTTCGGCATCGCGCTGGCCCAGCTCTCGGCGACCCTCGCAGCGGATGCGCGCGCGGCCGACGGCCACGTCGTGGTCGCCGGCCTGGAGCGCGGCTGGGCGGCCTCCGGCGGGCGCCTGGGGCAGCTGCTCGACGCGATCCAGGGCCTCCCCTTCAGCGACACAGCGGAGCTCGGCGCGGCGCTCGCGAGCGCGCCCGTGCCCCTGCAGGTCGTCGACCACCCGGAGGACGCCACCCGGGTCCAGCGGGTCGCCGACGCGATGGCGCTCGAGGCCCAGGTGGACGCCTTCGCGAAGGCGGTCGAGAGCCCCGAGCTCATCACCGGCCAGCAGCGCATGCTGCTGCTCGCCACGCTCGCCAACCGCTGGAGCGACGACCCGGACGGGCTCGTGACCGTCCAGGACGGTTACACCGCCCAGGCCGACGCGCTGCTCGGATCCGTCGCCATCACGACACGGCAGAACACCGTCATCAGCGACACGACGAGCCTCCTCATCAACGTCAGCAACGAGCTCGACCAGCCCGTCACGGTGCGGCTGTCGATCATCGCGGGCAGCGGCCGGATCCGCGTCGACGACTCCGCGCTCGTCACGGTCCCCGCGCACGGCAGCGCGTCGGCCCGCCCGCCCATCACCTCCATCTCGAACGGCGACGTCGTCGTCACCGCGCGGCTCACCACCGAGGACGGCACCGTCCAGATCGGCGACAGCGCGCCCGTCGAGCTCTTCATCCGCGCCGGGTTCGAGGCCATCGTCACGACGCTGTTCGTCGCGGCCGTCGCCCTCCTGTTCGGCTTCGGCCTGTTCCGCAGCATCCGCAAGCGCCGCCGCGCCCGCGCCCGGCAGCTCGCCGGCCTGCCCGAGGAGATCGATGACTGACCGGATCGCGCCGCCCACCCCCGCGCAGGACGCGTCGTGACCGCCGCCCCCGCTCCCCGTGGCGGCATCGGCCGCGCATCCGCCCTGCTCGCCTCCGGCACCTTCGTCTCGCGCATCCTCGGCTTCGTCAAGGCCATCGTGCTGCTGCAGACCATCGGCGCGACCCTCGGCAGCTCCAACGCGTTCTCGAACGCCAACCAGCTGCCCAACAACATCTACGTGATCATCGCGGGCGGCGTCCTCAACGCCGTCCTGGTGCCGCAGGTCGTGCGGGCCGCGAAGCACGCGGACGGCGGCGCCGGCTACATCAACAAGCTCGTCACCATCGCGATCGTCGTGCTCGGCGGCGTCACGATCCTCGCGACCGTCGGGGCTCCCGTCGTCTCCCGCCTCTACGCCGCCACCCTGCCGCCGGACGTCTTCGCGCTCGTCGTCGCGTTCGCGTACTGGTGCCTCCCGCAGATCCTCTTCTACGGCCTCTACGCCGTGCTCGGCGAGGTGCTGAACGCCCGCGGGTCCTTCGGACCCTTCACGTGGGCGCCGGTCCTCAACAACGTGGTCGCCATCGCCGGCCTGCTCGTCTTCCAGGCGATGTTCGGGTCGGGCAGCCGCCCCGTGGACGACTGGAGCCTCGACAAGATCGTCGTGCTGGCCGGATCCGCGACCCTCGGCGTCGTCGCCCAGGCGCTCATCCTCTTCGTCTTCTGGCGCCGCGTGGGCCTCCGGTTCCGCTTCGACTTCGCGTGGCGGGGCGTGGGCCTCGGCACCGCCGGCCGCCTCGCCGGCTGGACCTTCGGCATGCTCGTCGTCACGCAGCTGGCCGGCATCGCGCAGTCGAACGTGGCGAACATCGCGGCCACCTCGGACAGCCCCTCGAGCACGATCCTGCTCAACGCCTGGCTCTTCTTCATGCTGCCGCACTCGATCTTCGCGGTCTCCATCGCCACCGCCTACTTCACGCGCATGAGCACGCACGCGGGCGAGGGCGACCACGACAGCATGCGGGCGGACCTCTCCTCGGCCGTCCGGCTCGTCGGCCTCATGACCGTGCTGTCCACGGCTCTCATCGCCGTCCTGGCCGGACCCGTGGCGCGCGTGATGGTCTCGGGCGACATCGGCGAGGTCCGCGGATACGGGGTGGTCCTCATCGCGTTCATCCTCGGCCTGCCGGCGTTCAGCACCCTGTTCGTGCTGCAGCGCGCCTTCTACGCCCTCTCGGACACGCGCACCCCGTTCGTCATCCAGTGCGCGCAGGTCGTGCTGTTCATCGCGGGCGCCCTCGTCATCTCGCAGCAGCCCGTCGAGCTGATCGGCGTGGGGCTCGCCGTGCTGCAGACCGTCACGGTCACCGGGCAGGCCGTCCTGGCCGCGGTGCTCCTCCGCCGGCGCATCGGCCGGATCGACGGGCGCCGGATCCTCCGCAGCGCCGTCCGCTTCGTCGTCGCCGCCGTGCCGACCGCGCTCGTCGGCATCGCGCTGCTCACCCTGGTCTCGGGCGGGGCGTTCGCGGGCGTCGGCGTCGCGTCGAAGGGCCAGGCGCTCCTCGTCGGGATCCCCCTGGCCGCCGTCATGACCGCCGTCTACCTCGGCGCCCTGGCCGCCATGCGCTCCTCCGAGCTGCAGCAGCTGGCCGGCCCCGTGATGCGCCGCATCCGCCGCCGCTGACCCCCTCGCGCGATCGCCGACGCGGCGCCCGATGGTGCCTGTCCGCCCCCGCGCCCCCGCCCGGTGGAGGCAGAGGAATAGCCGCTACCGTGGGTCTGTTGCAGAGGTGAGCGGGCGCCGGCGAGGCGCCCCGCCGAGCAGTGGAGGAGAAGCCGTCGTGCGTCAGATCATCATCATCGGTTCGGGTCCCGCGGGATACACGGCCGCCATCTACGCCGCGCGCGCGAACCTCACGCCCCTCCTCATCGCGAGCTCGGTCGAGGCGGGCGGCGAGCTCATGAACACCACCGAGGTGGAGAACTACCCCGGCTTCACCGACGGCATCCAGGGCCCCGACCTGATGATGGCGATGCAGGCGCAGGCCGAGCGCTTCGGCACCGAGGTCGTCCTCGACGACGTCACGTCGGTCGAGCTCACGGGCGACGTCAAGCGCGTCACCCTCGGCAACGGCGACGTGCACGAGGCCCTCGCGGTCATCGCCGCCACCGGATCCGCCTACCGCAAGCTGGGCCTCCCCGCGGAGGACCGCTTCAGCGGCCACGGCGTCTCCTGGTGCGCCACGTGCGACGGCTTCTTCTTCCGCCAGAAGACCATCGCGGTCGTCGGCGGCGGCGACAGCGCGATGGAGGAGGCCACCTTCCTCACGCGCTTCGCGGAGAAGGTCTACGTGATCCACCGCAAGGACTCGCTGCGCGCCTCCAAGATCATGCAGGAGCGCGCGTTCGAGAACCCCAAGATCGAGTTCGTCTGGAACGCACAGGTCGTCGACATCACGGGCGGCGAGAAGGTCGAGGGCGTCGTCCTCGAGGACACCGTCACCGGCGAGCGGCGCCCGCTGGCGCTCGAGGGCCTCTTCATCGCCATCGGCAACGACCCGCGCACGCACCTCTTCCACCAGCAGCTGGAGCTCACCACCGAGGGCACCATCGCCGTCGACGGCCGCTCCTCGCGCACGAACCTGCCGGGCGTCTTCGCCGCGGGCGACGTGATCGACCCCACGTACCGCCAGGCCGTCACCGCCGCCGCCTCGGGCACCGTCGCGGCGCTCGACGCGGAGCACTTCCTCGCGTCCCTGCCCGACGCGCTGCTCGACGCGGCCTCGGACGGTCCGGAGGGCCCCGCGGGCCACGGCGCGCCGGCTGCCGGCAGCGCGGTGGATCCCGACGGCGAGCTCGTCGGCGCCGAGCAGCGGTAGTCCTCGGCGCTCCGGCGCCCGAACATCAGGATCCGGGAACCGCCCGAATCCACCCGAACCACACGAAGGAGCACTCATGTCCCACTCCCGCGACGTCACCGACGCCAGCTTCCAGGCCGACGTCCTCGATGCCGAGAAGACCGTCATCGTCGACTTCTGGGCCCCCTGGTGCGGCCCGTGCAAGGCCGTCTCCCCCGTCCTCGACCAGATCGCGGCCGAGAACCCCGGCATCGAGCTCGTCAAGATCGACGTCGACGACAACCCCGAGATCGCCATGAAGTACAAGATCACCTCCATCCCCGCGATGAAGGTCTTCCAGAAGGGCGAGGTCGTCAAGACCGTCATCGGCGCCAAGCCGAAGCCCGCCCTCGAGCAGGAGTTCGCCGACTTCCTCAAGTAGGCCGCCTGCGCCGAGCAGGCGACGAGCACCACCCGGAGGGCCCGGCACCACGAGGTGCCGGGCCCTCCGTCGTCCCCGCGATCCGAGCCGCGCCGTCCGTGCGCGGCCACCGACGGGGATCCCCCACGGCCTCCCGTTAGGCTGATCGGCAATCGGACAGTGAGAGACGTGACGTGACACCTGCAGGCAGCCCCCGCGAATCCGCGGGCACCAACCTCGACCCCTGGTTCCCCCACTACGCGGAGAGGACCTCCGGCCTCAGCGCCTCCGAGGTCCGCGCCCTCTTCGCCGTGGCCAGCCGACCCGAGGTCGTCTCGCTCGCCGGCGGCATGCCGTTCGTCTCGGCCCTCCCCCAGGAACTCATCGTCACGGCCATGGAGAAGGTCATGCGCGAGCGCGGCCCCGTAGCTCTCCAGTACGGCGGCGGCCAGGGCACCCCGGAGCTGCGCGAGGACATCCTCGAGATCATGGCCCTCGAGGGCATCCGCGGCAGCGTCGACGACATCGTCACCACCACGGGCTCGCAGCAGGCGCTCGACCTCGTCACGAAGCTCTTCATCGACCCGGGCGACGTGATCCTCGCCGAGGCCCCCAGCTACGTCGGCGCCATCGGCGTCTTCCGCAGCTACCAGGCGGTCGTCGAGCACGTCGTCATGGACGACGACGGCCTCGTCCCCGAGGCGCTGCGCGAGGCCATCGCGCGGATCCGCGCCGAGGGCCGCACCATCAAGTTCCTGTACACGGTCCCCAACTTCCACAACCCGGCCGGCGTGACGATGTCCGCCGACCGACGTCCCGAGATCCTCGAGATCTGCCGGTCGAACGACATCCTCGTGCTCGAGGACAACCCCTACGGCCTCCTCTGGTTCGACCGCCCCGCGCCGGACGCCATGCGCAGCCTCGACGACGAGGGCGTCATCTACCTCGGCTCCTTCTCCAAGACGCTCGCCCCCGGGTTCCGGGTCGGCTGGGCGCTCGCCCCCCATGCCATCCGCGAGAAGCTCATCCTCGCCCAGGAGTCGGCGGTCCTCTCCCCCAGCTCCTTCAGCCAGCTCATCATCTCCGAGTACCTGCACGCCTCGGACTGGAAGGGCCAGATCGACACCTTCCGCGGCGTGTACCGCGAGCGTCGCGACGCCACGCTCTCCGCGCTCCAGGAGCACCTGCCGAACCTGTCCTGGACCGTCCCCAACGGCGGCTTCTACGTCTGGCTGAAGCTCCCGGAGCAGCTCGACTCCAAGCAGATGCTCCCCCGCGCCGTCACCGCCCTCGTCGCCTACACACCCGGCACGGCGTTCTACGCCGACGGCCGGGGCCGCGACGCCATCCGCCTGTCGTTCTGCTATCCGACGCCGGAGCGCATCCGCGAGGGCGTCCGCCGCATGGCCGGGGTGATCGACGACGAGATGGATCTGCTCACCACCTTCTCGGGCACGGGCGCGCTCGCGTCGCGCCCCACGACGTCGGTCGTCACGCCGCCGCCGGACCTCGACTGACCCTCCGCGTCCACGTACACCGACCGAAACCGGATCGAGCATCATGACCGCACACGAGCCCCTCTCCGTCCTCGTCCTCGCCGGCGGCATCTCCCACGAGCGCGACGTGTCGCTCCGCAGCGGCCGCCGCGTCGCGGACGCCCTCCGTGAGGCCGGTGTCGTCGCGTCCCTGCGCGATCCCGACGCCACTCTCCTCGACTTCCTCCGCGACACGCCTCCGGCCGTCGTCTGGCCCGTCCTGCACGGCGCGAGCGGCGAGGACGGCGCGCTGCTCGGCCTGCTCGAGCTCGCCGGCGTCCCGTACGTGGGATCCTCGGCGCGCGCCGCCCGACTCGCGTGGGACAAGCCCACCGCGAAGGCCCTCGCGGAGTCCGCGGGGATCCGGACGCCGCGATCCGTGACCCTCCCGAAGGACACGTTCCGTGAGCTCGGGGCCGCCGCCGTCCTCCGGCTCGTGACCGAGGCCGTGCCCGCGCCATACGCCGTGAAGCCGGCACGCGGCGGGTCGGCCCAGGGCGTCACGATCGTGCAGGACGCCGACGCCCTCCCGCGGGCGATGGTGGACGCGTACACCTACGGCGACGTCGCCCTCATCGAGCAGCTCGTCGAGGGCACCGAGGTCGCCATAGGCGTCCTCGACACCGGTGACGGCCCCGAGGCGCTGCCGGCGACCGAGATCGTCCCCACCTCGGGCGTGTACGGCTACGAGGCGCGCTACAACGCGGGGCTCACGCGCTTCTTCACGCCGGCGCGCATCTCCCCCGAGGCGGCCTCCGCGGCCTCCGAAGCAGCCGTCGGCATCCACCGCGCTCTCGGCATCGGGCAGATGTCGCGTGTCGACGTCATCATCGATGCCGCAGGCGAGCCCTGGTTCCTCGAGGTCAACGTCATCCCCGGCCTGACGGAGACCTCGTTGCTCCCTCAAGGGCTGGCGGCTGCGGGCGTCGAGGTCGGCGACCTCTATCGGCGTCTCGCCGAGGCGGCACAGGCGGCCTGAGCCGATCGCTGACGCCGCTGCGCGCCCCGGACGGAGTCCCGGTACCCGGACCTCGTCAGCTCGCGTCAGCGTCCGGCACGCCCATCTCCTGGGCGATCCGGGTCAGGTCCCCGAGCGTCGCGAAGTCGATGACGATCTGGCCCTTCTGCGCTGACATCGTGACACGCACGCTCGTGTTGAGGTGATCCCCGATGCGCTGGGCCGTCTCGTCGAGGTGGGCGTTGCGCGCCGAGCTCGCGCTCTTGCGCGGCTTCGCCGTCCGCTGGCCGCGCTGCGCCGCGGCCTCCGCTGCCCGGACGGACAGGTCCTCGTTCACGATCTTGTCGGCGAGGTGGCGCATCGCGTCGTCATCCCCGGAGGACAGGATCGCGCGAGCGTGACCCGCGGAGAGGACGCCCGCGGCGACGCGATGCTGCACGTCCTCGGGTAGGCGCAGCAGGCGGATCGTGTTCGTGATCTGCGGCCGCGACCGTCCCAGCCGCTGCGCGAGCTCGTCCTGCGTGATCGCGAAGTCGGAGAGGAGCTGCTGGTAGGCGCTCGCCTCCTCCAGCGGGTTCAGCTCCGAGCGGTGCAGGTTCTCGAGCAGCGCGTCGCGGAGCATGGACTCATCGGCGGTGTCCTTGATGACGGCCGGGATGGTGTCCAGGCCCAGCTCCTTGGTGGCTCGAAGGCGTCGCTCCCCCATCACGAGCTCGTAGCGGGCCCGACCATCCGCTTCCGTTCCCAGCGGGCGCACGACGATCGGCTGGAGCACGCCGTACTCCCGGATCGATACGACGAGCTCCTGCAGCTCGTCCGGCCGGAAGTCGGTCCGCGGCTGCTGCGCGTTCGGCACGATGTCCGACGGGTCCAGGTTCGCGAGGCGGGCCCCGGGCACGGCCACGAGGGTCGGCTCGCCCTTCCCGCCGGTGTCGCCCTGCGATCCGCCGTGGACACCGCTCGGCGCTCCGGCGCCGACGCTGTCCGGGAAGAAGACGTCGACGGGGCGGCTTCGCTCGTCCGAGGTGGGGATGAGGGCGCCGATTCCGCGACCCAAGCCGGTTCTCTTCGTTGCCATTACTTCTGGGCTCCTCGATGTGCGATCTCGGCTGCCGCCTCCAGGTAGGAGAGCGCGCCAGGTGAATGGGGGTCGTAGCTGATGACGCTCTGTCCGTAGCTGGGCGCCTCGCTGATGCGGACCGAGCGCGGTATGAGCGTCGTGAGGGTCTGCTGCGGGAAGTGCTCCCGCACCTCCGCCGCGACCTGCTGAGCGAGGTTCGTGCGTCCGTCGTACATGGTCAGCAGGATCGTGGACATCGTCAGCTCAGGATTCAGGTGCTGCGCGATGAGGTCGATGTTGGAGAGCAGTTGACTCAGCCCTTCGAGCGCGTAGTACTCGCACTGGATGGGGATCAGCACCTCCCTGGCCGCGCTGAACGCGTTGATCGTGAGCAGCCCCAGCGACGGAGGGCAGTCGATCAGCACGTAGTCGAAGTCGCGACCGCTCTCCGACGTCAGGAAGGCGTCGAGGGCGGTCCGCAGTCGGCGTTCGCGATGCGGGAGACTGACGAGCTCGATCTCCGCGCCCGCCAGGTGGATCGTGGCGGGTACGCAGAAGAGAGTCTCGAATTCGGGGCTCCGCTGCACAGCCTGTTCGACGGGTTCGTCATTGACGAGCACGTCGTAGACGCTCATCAGCTCACTGGACCGGTCGGCACCCAAGGCCGTAGACGCATTGCCCTGCGGGTCGAGATCGATGACCAGCGTCCGCGATCCTGACTTCGCCAGCGCGGCGGCGAGATTCACGGTGGACGTCGTCTTGCCGACCCCGCCCTTCTGGTTGGCGATGGTGAAGACGCGTGTGCGAACGGGACGCGGCAAGACGAGCCCTGCCAGAGCCTTGCGACGTCGGCTGGTCTCGGAGAGCTCGCGAGCGATGGGACTCAGATCATCATCCATGTGCAGCCCTCTATCGGTGGTCGTGTGCGGTGAATGCGGGAGGCGAGCATCGATGTTTCACGTGGAACATCTCCTCCGGCCTCGACGGGAAGGTCGCGCCAAATAGCTGCTTGATCAGCAATTCAATCCTACTTGCATGTCATGTCGATCATGCCAGGCGGGCCCGGATCACACGAGTCACCTCGTCGACCACGCCGGAACCGAGGGTGAGCACTTCGACATCCTCCAGGTGGTGCTTCCGAATGGCCTTGCTGGCCGCCTCGACTTCGCGCTCGGCATTCATGCCCTTCATGAGGACGAGTTCACCGCCCGTCCTCACCAGTGGCACAGTGAGGGGAATGAGCTTCGCGAATGCGCTCACAGCACGAGCCGTCACCTGATCGAGGACGAACTCCTGCGCGACATCCTCAGCTCGAGCGCGCCGAACAGTCACGTTATCGAGGGTCAGGTTCATCACCTGCTCCTCCAACCATGCGACCCGTCGCTCCATGGGTTCGATCAAGACGAATTCGACGTCCGGTCGCGCCATGGCGAGCACGAGGCCCGGCAGCCCCGCACCGGTTCCGATGTCACCTACCAGACCGGGTCGCAGAAGCGGGGCGACCAGTACGGAGTTGACGATATGCCGAGACCACAGACGCGGGGGCTCGAGTGGCCCGATGAGCCCGAGCTCCTCTCCCCTCTCTCCGAGCTGCGTCGCGAATTCGCGCGCGACATGGATGCGGTCACCGAACAGCGCTTCAGCGACCGCCGGTTCGGGCTCGATCGTGACCTGATCAGGCATCACGCGTCCATCCTGTGAGCATTGGTACTTCTACCCTGAAACTGCGCATCATCGCTGCGGCAAGCGTCCCGCGGTGCGGGAGCGAATATGACGCCTGGGAGAGCTTAGCGTCCCTCCTCTGTCCTCTGGCGTCGTCTGAGTAGGTGTCGCGCAGTGACGCCACCTACCCTAAGTGTGGAGGCAGGCGTGGGGCGGCGATGTTTCACGTGAAACACCACCACGCACGATGACCTCGTACGATCGCAGAGCTTCACATCTGACGACTTAACACGCTGGAGGTGCAAAGTTGAGAGTGAAGTTTCACGTGAAACGTCAGAGCCCTTCGGAGAGCAGTTCACCAACCGGAGACCGTGGCTCAATCATGTGACCGCGCCCAGTTTGGTCTACGACCGCCACGCTGCCGCGGCCAACCGGCTGAATCCTGATACCGCCGACGAGGAAAGCTGTCATCCCGTGGTCTTCGCATCGAATCCGAGGCGTCCACCAGGTTGACGGCGGCTAAGCCTCATTTTTGCTGGTACGTATGTACTAAATAAGAACAGTCCGTCCAGGAATCCCGAGCATGAGAAAGGCCCGATCCATAGGACCGGGCCTGCTCGCTGACGCGACTGCTGTCACATGTCTGCGTTCACGCTTTACTGATCACCGTGTGACGGTCACGTCCCTCACCCTCGGACTCCGACGTGTACCCGCGCTCCGCCACGATGTCGTGCACGAGCTTCCGTTCGTACGACGACATAGGAGGAAGCGAGGCACTCGCGGATCCGGCCGCGATGCGTTCGATGGCCCGGTCGACCAGCTGAGCGAGCTCCACCTGCCGTGCGTCGCGCGAGCCGCCGACGTCGAGGATGAGACGGCTGAAAGCACCCGTCTTGTTCTGCACGGCCAGGCGCGTCAGCTCCTGCAAGGCGGTGACGGTCTCCGGGTTCGACAGCAGGCGCAGATCCTCTGAGTCAGCCGCATCGACCGACACGTACGCGCGCCCACCGCGCTGGTCGATGTCGATGTCCCCGTCCAGGTCGCAGATGTCGAGGAGCTCCTCGATGTAGTCCGCGGCGATGTCGCCCTCGTCGCCCGCATCGACACCGGTAGCCGTCGAGTCCTGCTCGGGTGCGGCCGTCTCTGATGCCTCGTCTCGGGGATCCGTGACCCCAGGCGCGCTCACCGCCTCGTTCGCGACGTCGCTCATCGGCTCTTGGATCCCGCCTGCTTCTTGGCACGGTTCTTGCTCACCGGCTGCTGGCGCTGGGCCGGCTTGCGCTCCTCCACGACGATGGTCGACGCCTCCGCCGACGCCTCCGGAGCCACCAGCTTGCCCTTCTTGGCAAGACGGGCTTCGCGCGCACGCGCGGCCTCGCTCCCCGGTGTGGGCATGTTGCGGATCACGAGGAACTGCTGCCCCATCGTCCAGAAGTTCGAGACCAGCCAATAGAACATGACGCCGAGCGGGAAGGCGATCCCGGACACCGCGAACACCAGCGGGAGGATGTACAGCAGGATGCGCTGCTGCTTGAACATCGGGCTGGCCTTGGTCTCCTCGGACATGTTCTTGGCCATGATCTGCAGCTGCGTGATGAACTGCGAGGCGCTCATCAGGATGACCATCGTGGTCGCGATGACGATGACGGTGACGTTGCCGTTGGCCGTGGAGATGGCCGACTGCAGGGGAGCGCCGAGGAACGACGACTCTCCGAAGGACCGGGAGAGCTGCTCGTTCAGCAGGCCGATGCCCGGCAGCTCCTCCACCGCGGCACGGTGGAGCACCGAGTAGAGGGAGAAGAAGATCGGCATCTGCAGGAGCAGCGGCAGGCAGCTGCTCAGCGGGTTGGTACCGGTGTCCTTGTACAGGGCCATCGTCTCGCGGGACATCGCCTCGCGGGAGAACTGGTCGCGCTTGCCCTTGTACTTGTCCTGGATCTTCTTGAGCTGAGGAGCGACCTCCATCATGCGGCGCTGGTTCTTGATCTGCCGCACGAAGATCGGGATGAGCGCCGCGCGGACCACGAGCACCAGGCCCACGATCGACAGCACCCAGGTGGCGCCGTTGTCGGGATCCAGCCCGAGCGTCGTCCAGAGCGTGTGGAAGCCGACCAGGATGAGTTCGATGACCCACTTGATCGGCCACAGGATCGTTCCGAGGAAGTCCATGAGGTGGTCGTTAGCCCTTTCCGTGGCTGGGTGCGACGACGAATCCGAGCCTCGTGCGTCGGTAGTGCTGGACCCGGCGAGCGGGGACGTCGTCGATGCCGCCCTCCGCCCAGGGGTGGCACCGGCACACGCGCCACGCGGCGAGGAGGCCACCGTGGACGAGGCCGTGCTCCTGAACGGCCTCGAGGCCGTACGCGGAGCAGGACGGGTAGTACCTGCAGACATCCCCGTAGAGAGGGGAGACCACGCGCCGATAGAGGCTGATCATGGCGATGGCGGCGTTCCGAGGCGCCAGGACGACGGAGGTCAGTGCCCTCTTCATATCGTCCTCACGGCCCGCGTCACGGCTGACGCCATCTCCTCCTGCAGGGTATCCCACGCTGTCCGCTCCATGCCTGGCAGTACGCGGATCACGATGGATGTCCCCGGGGGGAGGGAGTCGAGGAGACCGGCCGATACCGCCTTCAGGCGCCTTCGGACCAGGTTCCGGGTCACCGCGTTGCCGACCTTCTTCGACACGATGAACCCGAAGCGGGTCGGTGCGTCGGCAGGACCGGCGAGGGCGGAGACGACCGCCGTCCCTGTGGTCGTCCGACGGCCCCGCCTGACGATGGTGCGGTAGTCCGCACCGCTCGTCACGCGGTTCCGTCGCGCGAGCACGTGCTACGCGGAGAGCTCGGTACGCCCCTTGCCACGGCGGGCAGCGAGGATGGCACGGCCGGCACGGGTGCGCATGCGGAGGCGGAAGCCGTGCTTCTTGGCCTTCTTGCGGTTGTTCGGCTGGAAGGTGCGCTTGCTCACGGTGAGTCTCCACTCAGGTTGGTCCACGGGGCCGACGAGTGCGGCTGGGAAGATGGGGCAGCCTCGAGGGGCTGGGTCAACTGCCTAAATCTACGGGCCGGGCGGCCTCCGGTCAAACCCGGGAGCGGGATCGTGATTATCCACACACATCGGCCATCCGCCGGTATCGACATGCCGCCGTCGATAGGGTCGATTTGTCCTGATCTCCGACAGTGGCTACCGTGTGGCGTGGCCGCGACGCGTCGGGGATCGCCCGCGCGGTGCTGACGGCCCGTTCGCACACAGGGTGGATAACCCTGTGAGTAACTATGCTGTCCGCGGTCGCGGTACCCGGATGGTCCGCACCCTCGGAGCCTCCGGGGACGGACGCCGCACAACGACCGCGACGCCCTTCCAGCGTCGACAGCAGTCCGCGCACCGCGTGGCGGCCCCGGCATCAGCCGTGGGACCGAGCCTGGTGACGGCAGATGGGGAAACATGTCCGACCGCTCCGACCCGACGCACGCGATCTGGCAGAAGGTGCTCGCCGCCCTCAGCGCGGACGATCGGATCACCCCGCAGCTGCACGGCTTCATCAGCCTGGTGGAGCCCAAGGGCGTGATGACCGGCACCCTCTACCTGGAGGTGCCCAACGACCTCACCAGGGGGATGCTCGAGCAGCGCATCCGCGTGCCCCTCCTCAACGCCATCGGCTCGCTCGACGAGGCGGCCGGGGTCAGCAACTTCGCCATCGTGGTCAACCCCGAGATCGCGCAGGACGCATTCGCCCAGCACCCCGAGCCGGCGACGGAGCAGCCGTACATCGAGACCCCGACCATCACGGCGCCCACGGACAACCCGGGGCTGCCGGCCTCTCCCTCCCGCGGCGACTCGCGGCTCAACCCGAAGTACGGCTTCGACACCTTCGTCATCGGCGGGTCAAACCGCTTCGCCCACGCCGCGGCCGTCGCCGTGGCCGAGGCGCCGGCCAAGGCGTACAACCCCCTCTTCATCTACGGGGACTCGGGCCTCGGCAAGACCCACCTCCTGCACGCCATCGGCCACTACGCCATCAGCCTGTACCCCGGGATCCGCGTGCGTTACGTGAGCTCGGAGGAGTTCACCAACGACTTCATCAACTCCATCGCGAACAACCGCTCGTCGCTGTTCCAGTCGCGCTACCGGGACAACGACATCCTGCTGATCGACGACATCCAGTTCCTCCAGGGCAAGGACTCCACCCAGGAGGCCTTCTTCCACACCTTCAACACGCTCCACGACCACAACAAGCAGGTGGTCATCACGAGCGACCTGCCGCCGAAGCACCTGACGGGCTTCGAGGACCGGATGCGCTCGCGCTTCGAGTGGGGCCTCATCACGGACGTGCAGGCGCCCGACCTCGAGACGCGCATCGCGATCCTCCGCAAGAAGGCGCAGAGCGAGAAGCTGCAGGTGCCGGACGACATCCTCGAGTACATGGCCACCAAGGTCACCTCGAACATCCGCGAGCTCGAGGGCACCCTCATCCGCGTCACCGCGTTCGCGAGCCTCAACAAGACGCCGGTCGACCTGGCGCTCGTGCAGACGGTGCTGAAGGACCTCATCACGCTGGACGAGGACAACGTCATCGCGCCCGTCGACATCATCAACCACACCGCGGCCTACTTCAAGCTCACGGTCGACGACCTCTACGGCTCGTCCCGCTCGCAGGCCGTGGCAACCGCCCGCCAGATCGCGATGTACCTGTGCCGTGAGCTGACCAACCTCTCGCTGCCCAAGATCGGGCAGCTCTTCGGCAACCGCGACCACACGACGGTCATGTACGCCAACAAGAAGATCACCGAGCTCATGAAGGAGCGGCGCTCCATCTACAACCAGGTGACCGAGCTCACCAGCCGGATCAAGCAGAACCACCGCTACGGCAAGATGTGACGCCCGCCGCACGCGCCGCAGGGCCGCGTGCAGGAGGTGACGCATGAGGAGGGGTCGGACCACGAGGTCCGACCCCTCCTCCGCGTCCGGCGGGCGGGTGTCCCTCCTCGACGGCGCTCGTGCGTCGACGGCCTCTTCGTGCATGCGCGGAGGAGGGGTCAGGCGCGAGGCGGGGCTGCGATGAGTCCAGATCCGCCGTTCCCCACAGTGTGCACAGACTGTGGATAACTGTGGAGAACCGCCGGAGCCGATGTGGGTTCGAGGACCCGGCCTGTGGAACCGACGTCGTCACGTCGTCGCCGTTCCGTCGAGTCCCCAGGCCGCTCCACACCCGTCCCACAACTTCCAGACGTGTAGTTCCCTCTCGGTGACGGGGACTCCGGGAGTTGTCCACAGATTCCACAGCGGTTAAGACTATTGATCCTTAAACCCTTCAATGGATGTCGCCCAAGAACCTCAGGGTGTGGAGGGATCGGAGGTCTCGGGTGCCCCCCGCGGCACGGCTAGCATTGACCGACAAATCTTCCGCTCATCGAGGGGTCCACAACGTGAAGTTCCAAGTCAACAGGGACGTCTTCAGCGAGGCGGTGTCCTTCGCCGTCAAGCTCCTGCCGCAGCGCACGACCCTCCCGATCCTGAGCGGGGTGCTCATCGAGGCGACCGAGGACGGACTGACGCTGTCGTCGTTCGACTACGAGGTCTCCGCCCGCACCCAGATCCAGGCGGACATCGAGGAGTCCGGCCGCGTGCTGGTCTCCGGCCGCCTGCTCGCCGACATCGCCAACCGGCTCCCCAACGCTCCGGTGCGGTTCACCACCGAGGAGTCGAAGATCACCGTCTCGTGCGGATCCGCGCACTTCACGCTGCTGAGCATGCCCGTCGAGGAGTACCCGACGCTGCCGCAGATCTCGGAGCAGTCCGGCCTCCTGCCGGCGGAGCAGTTCGCGGCCGCGGTCTCGCAGGTCGCCGTGGCCGCGTCCCGTGACGACGTCACGCCCGTGATCACCGGCGTGCAGCTCGAGGTGGGGGAGACCAGCCTCGGCCTCATCGCGACCGACCGCTACCGCGTGGCCGTGCGCGAGATCGACTGGGACGGCGGCGACTCCTCGACCGACGGCACCAGCCGCACCGCCCTCGTGCCCGCTCGCACCCTGCAGGAGATCGGCAAGACCTTCGGCCACAGCGGCACCATCTCGGTCGCCATCACGGACACCGACGACCGTCAGCTCATCGCGTTCAGCGCCGACAGGAAGACCGTCACGTCCCTGCTGATCCGCGGGAACTTCCCGCCGGTCAAGCGCCTCTTCCCCGAGACGGTCGACAACTACGCCGTCATCAACACCGCCGACCTCATCGAGGCGACGCGCCGCGTCCAGCTGGTGCTGGAGCGCGAGGCGGCCCTCCGCTTCACCTTCACCATCGACGGCCTCACCCTCGAGGCCATCGGGTCCGAGCACGCGCAGGCATCGGAGAGCATCGACGCCCTCCTGACGGGCGTCGACACCGTGGTGTCGCTGAAGCCCCAGTTCCTGCTGGACGGCCTCGGGGCCGTCCACTCCGAGTTCGTCCGCCTCTCGTTCACGAAGACGGACAACCCCAACAAGCCCGGCCCCGTGCTCATCACGAGCCAGTCCTCCAAGGACCAGGCCGGCGCTGACAACTACCGGTACCTGCTGCAGCCGAACCTGCTGCTGCGCTAGACCGCGATCAAGGAGAGAACATGCACATCGGACTCGTCGGACTCGGCAAGATGGGCGCCCGCATGCGCGCGCGCCTCGAGGCGAACGGCATCGAGGTGACCGGCTACGACACCAACCCCGACGTCTCCGACGTGGCCACCCTCGACGACCTCGCCGCCGCACTGCCCACCCCCCGCCTCGTCTGGGTCATGGTCCCGGCCGGCACGGTCACGCAGAACGTCGTGGGCGACCTCGCCCGCATCCTGGAGCCCGGCGACCTCGTGATCGACGGCGGCAACTCCAAGTTCACCGACGACTTCGCGCACGCGGGCCTGCTCAAGGACAAGGGCATCGACTTCGTCGACGCCGGCGTCTCGGGCGGCGTGTGGGGCCTCGAGAACGGCTACGGCCTGATGGTCGGCGGCCCGGCAGAGCAGGTCCAGCGCGCGATGCCGGTCTTCGACGCGCTGCGCCCCGAGGGTCCGCGCGAGGAGGGCTTCGTCCACGTCGGCGACTCCGGCGCCGGTCACTACGCGAAGATGGTCCACAACGGCATCGAGTACGCGATGATGCAGTCGTTCGCCGAGGGCTACGAGCTCCTCGCGGCGCGCACGGACATCATCAAGGACGTCACGGGCACGTTCGAGGCGTGGCAGCGCGGCACGGTCGTCCGCTCCTGGCTGCTCGAGCTCCTGGTCAAGGCGCTCAAGGAGGACCCGGGCTTCGAGGACATCGAGGGCTTCGTGCAGGACTCCGGCGAGGGTCGCTGGACCATCGAGGAGGCGCTCGACAACGCGGTCCCCATGCCCGCCATCAGCGCGTCGATCTTCGCGCGCTTCTCCTCCCGCCAGGAGGACTCCCCGGCCATGAAGGCCGTCGCGGCGCTGCGCAACCAGTTCGGTGGCCACTCGGTGCAGAAGAAGTCCTGAGCACGGGATGATCGTCCGTCACCTCTCCCTGGGTGACTTCCGCAACTACACCCGCGCGGACGTCGCGCTCCTGCCCGGTGCCACCCTCTTCGTGGGGAGCAACGGGCAAGGCAAGACGAACCTGGTGGAGGCGTTGGGCTTCCTGAGCACGCTCGGGTCGCACCGCGTCTCCACCGACCAGGCGCTCATCCGCCAGGGAGCGGAGTCGGCCGTGATCCGGGCCCTCCTGCAGCACGCGGGCCGGGAGCTCCGGGTCGAGGTGCAGATCAACCGCTCGGCGGCCAACCGCGCGCAGGTGAACGGCACGCCGACCAAGCCGCGCGAGCTGCCGCGGTACTTCTCGAGCGTGCTGTTCGCACCCGAGGACCTGGCGCTCGTCCGGGGCGATCCCTCCGGGCGTCGTCGGCTGCTCGACCAGCTGCTCGTCCTCCGCACCCCGCGGCTGGCGGGCGTCCTGTCCGACTACGACCGGGCTCTGAAGCAGCGCAACACGCTGCTCAAGTCGGCACGGGCGCGGGGGATGAAGGCCGACCAGCTGGGAACGCTCGACATCTGGGACGAGCGCCTCGTCGCGATCGGCTCGCAGATCATCGCGGCGCGCGGCGCCCTCGTCGAGGCGCTCCAGCCGGAGCTGGCGCGCGCGTACCTGGCCGTCGCGGGATCCGACCACGGCCCGTCGGCGCGTCCGGAGTTGAGCATCCTCGCCGACGACCCGGGGGAGGACGAGGTCGCGGACGAGTCGGGCGCGCGCGACGGCGGGCGCTTCACGCGGACAGAGGACGTCGTGCCCGTCTTCACCGCCGCCATCGCGCGGATGCGACCCCGCGAGCTCGAGCGGGGGCTGACCCTGGTGGGCCCGCACCGCGACGACGTCCTGTTCCGGCTGAACGGGTTACCCGCGAAGGGCTACGCCAGCCACGGGGAGTCGTGGTCGTTCGCCCTCGCGCTGAAGCTCGCGTCGGCCGAGCTGCTGCGGCGCGACTCGCAGACGGGGGACCCCGTGCTGATCCTCGACGACGTGTTCGCCGAGCTCGACCAGGCCAGGCGAGGGCGCCTCGCGGAGGCCGTCACCGGATTCGAGCAGGTGCTCATCACGGCGGCCGTGTTCGAGGACGTGCCCGAGCACCTCGCGGCGAACGCGGTGCACATCCGCGCGGGCGAGATCGTGGACGCGCCTGCGCCGGCCGACGCGGATGGGGGAGCGGCGTGATCCCCCGCGCCGCCGACGGCGGACCGCTGCCCGAATCCGAGGCGGTCGCCGTCTACCGCCGCTTCCGCCGGGTGTTCGGCGACGCGTCCGTGCGATCGCCGTCCGCCCGGAAGCGCCGCGAGCAGAAGGCGGGCAGCTCGCCGTTCCAGCCCGGACGGGATCCCGACTCCCTCGGGAACGTCATGGACTCGCTCACCTCCCGCATGGGCTGGACGTCCTCGCTCTCGCAGGCCGAGCTCATGGCCGCGTGGACGACGATCGCCGGCGAGGAGACCGCCGTGCACTCCTCCCCGGTGGGCATCGAGGACGGCCTCCTCACGGTCGAGTGCGAGTCGACGGCATGGGCGACGCAGCTGCGTCTCATGCGCGTGGAGATCACGACGCGCATCGCCGAGCGCTTCCCCGACGCCGGCATCCGCTCGATCCGCTTCCAGGGGCCGAACGCCCCGTCCTGGAAAAAGGGTCCCAGGTCGATCCCAGGGCGGGGCCCGCGCGATACCTACGGCTAGGGAGGCGAATCAGGTCACCCCCGCCACGAAAACGCGTCAGCGGGCCGGATAGGCGGTGCGAAGCGTACTCCTGCGATAGAATGAGGGGTCGCCCGCAGTCCAGGGACGACGGTCCCCGGATCACCTCGTGATCCGCGCGCGTCCGCCGTCGGGCAGGGGCGCGTCGACGCGGCAGGAGCCACCACTTCATGACATCGGATGCCTCACAGGACCTCCCCGACGACTCCACCCCCGACGAGGTGGAGGTCGAGGAGACGCACAACGACTCCGACCACATCACCCGCCAGCAGGTGAGCAACGACTACGGCGCCAACGAGATCCAGGTGCTCGAGGGCCTCGAGGCCGTGCGCAAGCGGCCGGGCATGTACATCGGATCCACCGGCCCGCGCGGTCTGCACCACCTGGTGAGCGAGATCGTCGACAACTCCGTCGACGAGGCCCTCGCCGGGTTCGCCAGCGACATCCAGATCACCATGCGGAAGGACGGCGGCATCCGCGTCGTCGACGACGGCCGCGGCATCCCGGTGGACATCCACCCGGTCGAGGGGATCTCCACGGTCGAGCTCGTCCTCACCAAACTGCACGCGGGCGGCAAGTTCGGCGGCGGCGGCTACGCGGTGTCCGGCGGCCTGCACGGCGTCGGCAGCTCCGTCGTGAACGCGCTGTCGGAGCGCCTCGACGTCGAGGTCCGCCGCCAGGGCGCGGTGTGGCGCCAGAGCTTCACCATCGGGGTGCCGGACGCGCCGCTGGAGAAGGGCGAGGGATCCACGGAGACCGGCACGACCATCACCTTCTGGCCGAGCCGCGAGATCTTCGAGACCGTCGAGTTCGACTACGACACGCTCCGCGCGCGCTTCCAGCAGATGGCGTTCCTCAACAAGGGCCTCGCCCTCACGCTGCACGACGAGCGCGAGGCGGACGGCGCCGAGCACCGCACCGAGAAGTTCCTCTACGAGCGCGGCCTCGTCGACTACGTCGAGCACCTCGTCAAGGCGAAGAAGACCGAGGTCGTCAACGCCGACGTCATCGCCTTCGAGTCCGAGGACACGGTCAAGAAGATCAGCCTCGAGGTCGCGATGCAGTGGACCACCTCCTACACGGAGAGCGTCCACACGTACGCGAACACCATCAACACGCACGAGGGCGGCACGCACGAGGAGGGCTTCCGCGCGGCGCTCACCACGCTCGTCAACCGCTACGCGCGCGAGAACAAGCTGCTCCGCGAGAAGGACGAGAACCTCACGGGCGACGACGTGCGCGAGGGCCTCACGGCCGTCATCTCCGTGAAGCTCGGCGAGCCTCAGTTCGAGGGCCAGACCAAGACCAAGCTCGGCAACACCGAGGCGAAGGCCTACGTGCAGCGCATCGTCGGCCAGCAGCTCGGCGACTGGCTCGAGAAGAACCCGGCGCAGGCGAAGGACATCATCCGCAAGGGGATGCAGGCGTCGCAGGCACGGCTGGCGGCCCGCAAGGCGCGCGAGCAGACCCGGCGCAAGGGCCTGCTCGAGTCGGGCGGCATGCCCGGCAAGCTCAAGGACTGCCAGAGCAAGGACCCGGCGCTCAGCGAGGTGTTCCTCGTCGAGGGCGACTCGGCCGGCGGATCCGCGGTGCAGGGCCGCAACCCCACGACGCAGGCGATCCTGCCGCTGCGGGGCAAGATCCTCAACGTGGAGAAGGCCCGCCTCGACCGCGCGCTGCAGAACAACGAGGTGCAGTCGATGATCACCGCGTTCGGCGCGGGCATCGGCGAGGACTTCAACGCCGAGAAGGTCAGGTACCACAAGATCGTGCTGATGGCCGACGCGGACGTCGACGGCCAGCACATCACGACCCTGCTTCTCACGCTGCTGTTCCGGTACATGCGCCCGCTCATCGAGCTGGGCTACGTGTACCTCGCGCAGCCGCCGCTGTACCGGCTCAAGTGGTCGAACGCGGAGCACCAGTACGTCTACACGGACGCGGAGCGCGACGCGCTGCTCGCGCACGGGCAGGCGAACGGGAAGCGCATCCCGAAGGACAACGGCATCCAGCGCTACAAGGGCCTCGGCGAGATGGACTACAAGGAGCTGTGGGAGACCACCATGGATCCGGCCACCCGCACGCTCATGCAGGTGACGCTCGACGACGCCGCGGGCGCCGACGAGGTCTTCTCGACGCTGATGGGCGAGGACGTCGAGTCCCGCCGCAGCTTCATCCAGCGCAACGCCAAGGACGTCAGGTTCCTCGACATCTGATCGACCGGGCGGTGGCACGGCCCGATGCCGACCGCCGCCCCACGCCGACCCCACGATCCACCGACCTCTGAACGGGACCTCCATGGCCGACGACAACACTCCGGACGACGAGCAGGGCACGGGGGCGACCCCGGACGACGAGCAGGCGGCGTCGACCGACGACGCCCTGCCCCAGGAGGGCGTGACGCCGGCGTCCTCCGCCGCTGCCGCCTCCGACTCGCTGCCCGGCGCGATCGTGGACCCCGACGCCACGGTCGTCGTCACGCACGACCGCATCGAGCAGGTCGACCTCCAGCTCGAGATGCAGCGCTCGTTCCTCGACTACGCGATGAGCGTCATCGTGCAGCGCGCGCTCCCCGAGGTGCGCGACGGCCTCAAGCCCGTGCACCGTCGCGTGATCTACGCCATGTACGACGGCGGCTACCGCCCCGACCGCTCCTTCTTCAAGTCGGCCCGCGTGGTCGGCGAGGTGATGGGCCAGTTCCACCCGCACGGCGACTCGTCGATCTACGACGCGCTGGTGCGTCTCGTCCAGCCGTGGAGCCTGCGGTACCCGCTCGCGCTCGGCCAGGGCAACTTCGGCTCCGCCGGCAACGACGGCGCCGCGGCCCCCCGGTACACCGAGACCAAGATGGCCCCGCTCGCCATGGAGATGGTCCGGGACATCACCGAGGACACGGTCGACTTCCAGGACAACTACGACGGGCGCACGCTCGAGCCGAAGATCCTCCCGTCGCGCTTCCCGAACCTGCTGGTCAACGGATCCGTCGGCATCGCGGTCGGCATGGCCACCAACATCCCGCCGCACAACCTCCGCGAGGTCGCGGCCGGCGCGCAGTGGCTGCTCGCCCACCCCGACGCGAACCGCGAGGAGCTCCTCGAGGCGCTGCTCGAGCGGATCAAGGGACCCGACTTCCCGACCGGCGCCCAGGTGCTCGGCACCAAGGGGATCATCGACGCCTACCGCACGGGCCGTGGATCCATCACCATGCGCGCGGTCGTGGCGGTCGAGGAGATCCAGGGCCGCGTCTGCCTGGTCGTCACCGAGCTGCCATACCAGGTGAACCCCGACAACCTGGCGATCAAGATCGCCGAGCTCGTGAAGGACGGCAAGCTCGGCGGCGTCGCCGACATCCGCGACGAGACCTCGGGCCGCACCGGCCAGCGCCTCGTCATCGTGCTGAAGCGCGACGCGGTCGCGAAGGTCGTGCTGAACAACCTCTACAAGCACACGCAGCTGCAGGAGAACTTCGGCGCGAACATGCTCGCGATCGTCGACGGGATCCCGCGCACGCTCGCGCTCGACGGCTTCATCTCCGCGTGGGTCGACCACCAGATCGACGTCATCGTCCGCCGCACGCAGTACCGGCTCAACGAGGCCGAGGCCCGCGCCCACATCCTGCGCGGCTACCTCAAGGCGCTCGACGCGCTCGACGAGGTCATCGCCCTGATCCGCCGGTCCGAGACGGTCGAGGTCGCCCGCAGCGGCCTGATGAAGCTGCTCGACATCGACGAGCTGCAGGCCAACGCCATCCTCGAGATGCAGCTGCGCCGGCTCGCCGCCCTCGAGCGCCAGAAGATCCAGGACCAGGCGGCCGAGCTCGAGGAGCGCATCGCCGAGTACAAGCACATCCTGGCGACGCCCACCGTGCAGCGGGAGATCATCAGCACCGAGCTGCAGGAGATCACCGACAAGTACGGCGACGACCGACGCACGGAGATCATGCTCGGCTTCGACGGCGACATGAGCATGGAGGACCTCATCCCCGAGGAGGAGATGGTGGTCACGGTCACGCGCGGCGGGTACATCAAGCGCACGCGCATCGACAACTACCGCAGCCAGCACCGCGGCGGCAAGGGCGTGCGCGGCGCGCAGCTGCGTGCCGACGACGTGGTGGAGCACTTCTTCGTCACGACCACGCACCACTGGCTCCTGTTCCTCACGGACAAGGGCCGCGTCTACCGCGCCAAGGCGTACGAGCTGCAGGAGGCCGGCCGCGACGCCAAGGGCCAGCACGTCGCGAACCTGCTCGCCATGCAGCCGGACGAGGAGATCCAGCAGGTCCTCGACATCCGGGACTACCAGGTGGCGCAGTACCTCGTGCTCGCCACCCGCGACGGCCTCATGAAGAAGACGGCCCTCACGGAGTACGACACGAACCGCACCGGCGGCATCATCGCGATCAACCTCCGCGACGGCGACGCGCTCGTGTCCGCGCTCCTGGTGGACGAGGACGACGACCTGCTCCTGGTCTCGCGCAAGGGCATGTCGCTGCGGTTCTCCGCCGACAACTCCGCGCTCCGTCCGATGGGCCGCTCCACCTCCGGCGTGAAGGGCATGACGTTCCGCGGGGACGACACGCTGCTCAGCGCGTCCGTCGTCGGCGAGCAGGGCTACGTGTTCGTCGTCACCGAGGGAGGCTTCGCCAAGCGCACCGCCGCGGACCAGTACCGCGTGCAGAACCGCGGCGGCATGGGCATCAAGGTGGCCAAGCTCCAGGACGCCCGGGGCGACCTCGCGGGCGCCCTCATCGTCGGCGAGGAGGACGAGATCCTCGTCGTGCTCGCCAGCGGCAAGGTGGTACGGTCTGTCGTGGCCGAGGTCCCGGCGAAGGGCAGAGACACCATGGGTGTCGTGTTCGCCCGGTTCGCGGACGACGACAGGATCATCTCACTGGCCAAGAACTCCGAACGCAACCTGGTGGTCCCCGAAGCTGCGCCCGACGCGTCCGACGGTACCGCTGCTGGAAAGGGAACACCCGATGAGTAGTGTCGCCGAGAAGCTCGCGAAGAAGTCGTCGCGAGCCACCACCACCAAGCAGGTGCGTCTCAAGCTCGTGTACGTCGACTTCTGGTCGGCTCTGAAGCTCGCGTTCCTCTTCTCCGTGGTGCTCGGCATCATCACCGTGGTGGCGACGTTCCTCATCTACGTCGTCCTGCAGACCACGAACGTGTTCGGCACCGTCGACCAGCTGTTCCAGGAGGTCTCCGGATCCGCGGACTTCTCCCTCCAGGACGTCTTCGGCCTGGGCCAGGTCCTCGGGTTCGCGATCGTCGTCGCCGTCCTCAACATCGTCGTCGGCACCGTGCTCGGCGCCGTGGCCGCGCTGCTCTACAACCTGAGCGTGCGCATCACGGGCGGCGTCCTCGTCGGCTTCACCAACGCGTAGCCGATTGGGAGAAACGGGCAGGCGTACGGTAACGTGTACCTGCCCGATGGGGATATAGCTCAGTTGGTTAGAGCGCTTCACTGATAATGAAGAGGTCCCAGGTTCAAATCCTGGTATCCCCACCAACACCCCCGGATCCGCATGATCCGGGGGCATGGCGGGCACCGAGTCGGTCGATCGCAGCGCGATCCGAGGCTCGCCGATCGGGGTCATAGCTCAATTGGTAGAGCGCCTGCTTTGCAAGCAGGAGGTCCGGGGTTCGATTCCCCGTGACTCCACATCCCGCCCGCCCTCGGGCTCCTCTTCGCTCGCCGGCATCCTGTGGTGCCGGATCGCCGCGGATGCACGTCCACCCGCCTTCGGCATCATCCCGACCGTCGCATGACGAAGGCCCGGACACCTGTCGGTGTCCGGGCCTCTGTCAGAGCGAGACGGGGATCAGCTCGCGGGCTGGTCCTTCGTGGTCGCGTCGACGGCCTCGGGCTCGTCGTCGGCGATCCACAGGTCGTCGTCCGCGCGGAACGTCTGGTACAGCGCGTAGCCGACGCCGCCGACCACCACGACGCCGAGCGCGATGAGGGCGACGCCGCCGAAGCCGAGGCCCTTCTTCGCCGGAGCGACCTGCGGGACGTAGCGGCCCACGTAGGAGCGGCCGTTGTCGACGTAGTGCTTGCCGAACTCCTGCGCCTTGGAGGAGACCTTGCCGGCCTTCTTGACCGCGTCCTTGACCTGCTTGCTGTTGCGGATGCCCTCGGTCGCGGCGACAGCGGACCCCGCTGCGCCGGCGACGGCCGGGAGGACCGTGTGCGTGAAGCCCTTGTAGGCGGAGTCGGCCGCGGTGCGGACGCGCTCGGCGCCGGCCTCGTAGCCAGGACGGATGTGGTCGTCGACGCCGCGCTTAACGGCGGGGACGACGTGCTGGTCGGAGAGCTTGCGCGCGGTGTGCGCGGCCTCGGCCACGACGACGTTGGCCCGGTCGAGGACCTCGCGCTGCTCCTTGAGGACGGCGGCCGCGTGGGTGCGGAGCTTCGCCAACTCCTTCTTGTTCTTGCGTGACAGACCCAAGGGGACCTCCATCGGTGTGATTTCGCCAGGATCTTCAGTCTGGCACGGGTGCCTCTGCGGGCAAACACGACGGACCCTGTGCGTCCGCCGAGTCCCAGCTCCGCCGTGAGACCATTGCTCCATGTCTGCGCACACTCACGTCGCCACCATGACGACCAACCACGGCACCATCGTCCTCAACCTCTTCGGGTCGCACGCGCCCCAGACCGTCGAGAACTTCGTCGGCCTCGCCACCGGCGAGAAGGAGTGGACCCACCCCCAGACCGGCAAGAAGTCGACCGACCCGCTCTACGACGGCGTCGTCTTCCACCGCATCATCAAGGACTTCATGCTCCAGGGCGGCGACCCGCTCGGCCAGGGCACCGGCGGCCCGGGCTACCAGTTCGACGACGAGATCAGCCGCGACCTCGACTTCTCGAAGCCCTACATCCTCGCCATGGCGAACGCCGGCACCCAGGGCGGCCGCGGCACGAACGGCTCGCAGTTCTTCATCACCACGGCACCCACCACCTGGCTCCAGGGCAAGCACACGATCTTCGGCGAGGTCGCCGACGACGCGTCCAAGAAGGTCGTCGACGCGCTCAACGCCGTCCCGACCGACGGCCGCGACCGTCCCCGCGAGGACGTCGTGATCGAGAGCGTCACCGTCGAGAAGGTCTGATGACCGACTCACCCCGTACGGCGGCCGACCGCTGCTACCGGCACCCCGACCGGCAGAGCTTCGTGCTGTGCCAGCGATGCGGGCGGACCATCTGCCCCGAGTGCCAGACGCCGGCCGCCGTCGGGGTGATCTGCCCGGAGGACATGAAGGAGCAGCGTCGTACCGCTCCCCGTTCCCGAGCCCCGTTCGTCACGCGGATGACGCGGAGCTCCGCGCCCGTCGTGACGTACGCGATCATGGCTGTCTGCGCCGTGGTATGGATCCTGCAGGTGCTGCCCGTCGTCGGGGACTACGTGACCACGTCGCTGTGGTTCGCACCCGTCTACGGCAGCGTCGCTTCCGGTGACTACGAGCCGTGGCGGATGCTCACGAGCGCGTTCACGCACTCGCCGTCGAGCATCTTCCACATCCTGCTCAACATGCTGTCGGTCTTCGTCTTCGGCCGCGTGCTCGAGCCCATGCTCGGACGCGCCCGCTTCCTCGCCCTGTTCCTGATCTCGGCGCTCGGCGGATCCCTCGGCGTCGAGCTCATCGGCGCCGCCATGGGCGAGCCCCTGCAGGCCGTGGTCGGCGCATCCGGCGCGATCTTCGGGCTCATGGGCGGCTACTTCGTCCTCGCCCGCAAGCTCGGCGGGAACGTCGGCCCGCTCCTCGGCATCATCGTGCTCAACCTGCTGCTCGGCTTCGTCGTGCAGGGCGTCTCCTGGCAGGCCCATGTCGGCGGCCTCGTCACCGGCGCCCTCGTGGCCCTCGTGCTCCTTCGGACGCGGGACGCCCGCCAGCGCGGCGCGCAGATCGGCTCGCTCGTGGGCCTCGCGGCGGCGATCCTGATCGCGGCCGCCGTCTTCCCCGTCACCCTCTGACCGATCCGCACGTGCACGCGCCGTCCTCTCGGGGGCGGCGCGTTCGTCGTACCCGAGGCGATCGATCCGCGTGCGCGATGGGCATGGCGAGGTTATCCACAGGCCACTCCACAGTGGGGATAGTTACACGCGTGTGATTAGCGCCCGACGGGGGAGTGCCCCCGAGGGCGTGGGACGGTGTCGAGCACGACCAGATCGCCACGCACGTGGGCTTCCGCGGGTAACCCGCCGTGCTGGCGGGATCCGGCGGAACGCTCAGCGCGGTTCTCCACATGTGTGGAGGGTTGTGCACAGGACCTCTGTGGACAACGTCGAACCTCGGGGCGGGCACTGCCGGAGATGCAGGAGAGCCCGTCACCAGCGAGTGGTGACGGGCTCTCCTGTCGGCGCTGGGGTCAGCGCCACCTGGTGGTCATCAGGAAGCCGACCAGGATGAGGCCGAATCCGATGAGGATGTTGCCGACGCCGAGGTCCGGGATGGGGAAGGCGTTGAGGCTGACGTAGTACACGATGAGCCACGCGAGGCCGACGAGCATGAAGCCGAACATGATGGGCTTGAACCACACGGGGTTCGGGGCGTCCTCGTCGCGCACGCGTTCCTGGCGGGAGGGTCTCGTCGTCTTGTCGCGGGCCATGCGGCGATTCTAGCCGTACCCTCCTCCACCGGGCCGGGAGGATGCCCCGGCCCACGGCGCGCTCCTGGCGGGCGTCCCCTGCAGGCGCGCCGCCTACAATCGGCACATGAGCGCTCAGGATCCCGCCCCCTCTCGCCGCGCGACGCGGCGCCGCGGCAGGCGGGGGGATGCGCTGCTCGGCACAGTCGGCGTCCTCGGCGAGCTGCTCCTCACGGCCGGCGTGCTGATCATGCTGTTCCTGGGGTGGCAGCTGTGGTTCAACGACATCGTGGTCAGCAGCGGCCAGCGCGACCAGGCCCTGGAGAACAGCCGGAGCTGGGCCACGGCCGCGCCGGACGCGGCGACCACCCCCGACCCGTCCGCGTCGCCCGCGGCGCCGGGGGATCCGGTCATCACCCAGGCGCCCTTCACCGATGCCACGGACTTCGGCAACATCTACATCCCGCGATTCGGGCCCGACTACGTCGTGCCGGTCGCGACGGGGGTCGGCCTCTCGAGCGTGCTCAACCACGGCAAGATCGGCCACTACCGCGAGACGCAGATGCCCGGGCAGGTCGGGAACTTCGCCGTCGCGGCGCACCGCACCACCTACGGCAAGCCCTTCAACCAGATCACCGACCTGCGGGTGGGCGACGCCATCGTGGTCGAGACGCAGGACGGCTGGTACACGTACCGCTTCCGTACACTCGAGTACGTGAAGCCCACCGGAGTCGACGTGCTCGACGAGGTGCCCCAGGCACCGGACGCGCAGCCCGGTGACCGCATCCTCACGATGACGAGCTGCAACCCGCTCTTCTCCGCCGCCGAGCGCGTCATCGCGTACAGCGTCTTCGAGTCCTGGCAGCCCCGCTCCGATGCGTCCACGCCCGCCGCATTGGCCGGCACGTCGTTCGCGAAGGCGGGCTGAGCGTGTACGCGGCCTTCTGGCGCGTCCTCCCCGGGCCGGTGTGGGTTCGGCTGATCATCGTGCTCGTGCTGCTCGCGGCGATCCTCTTCTGCCTCGTCGTCTGGGTCTTCCCCTGGGTCGACTCCATCGTCAACACCCAGGAAGTCACGGTGCATCAGTGACACGCGTCCTCGTCATCGACAACTACGACAGCTTCGTCTACACGCTGAACGGCTACCTGCAGCAGCTGGGCGCCGAGACCGTGGTCATGCGCAACGACGACCACGCCGACTCCGACATGGCCGGGGTCATCTCGGATTACGACGCGGTGCTCGTGTCCCCGGGACCGGGCAAGCCGTCGGAGGCGGGCGTCTCGATCCCCACGGTGACAGCTGCCCTCGCATCCGGCACCCCTTTGCTCGGCGTCTGCCTGGGGCACCAGGCCATCGCGGAGGCGTTCGGCGCCACGGTCACGAACGCCGAGGAGCTCATGCACGGCAAGACCTCGCTGGTCACGCACGACGACGGGGAGTTCTACCTGGGTGTGCCGCAGCCGTTCACGGCCACGCGGTACCACTCGCTGGCCGTCGTCGACGGCACCGTCCCGTCGGACCTGGTGGTCACGTCCCGCACCGAGGGCGGGGTCATCATGGGCCTGCGTCACGAGGCGGCGCCCATCGTCGGCGTGCAGTTCCACCCGGAGTCCGTCCTGACGGAGGGCGGCTACCGCATGCTGGGCAACTGGCTCGAGGGGGCCGGGCTCACCGGAGCGCGCGACACGTCCTCGCGGCTCTCGCCCCTGGTGCGCGTGGCCTGAGCCAGCCGCGTGGCCCGGGCCGTCGGCTCGTCGCGCTCTCGGTCGCGCCCTCCGCCGAGGCCTCCCACCGGCCGGGGGTGAAGGCCGTCCCCGCTACCGTGACCCGGGCGGGAGGCTGCGGATCAGCCCTGCGTGGGAGCCGGGGACGTCGTGCTCGGCGCCGGCGTGCTGCGGACCGTGCCCGTGCAGTAGGTCAGGGCGACCGTCGAGCGCTGGGGGACGTCGCCCGGCGGGACCGACTGCTGGATCACGGGGGATCCGTCGACTCGGCCGCAGGAGGGGTCGCGGCGCGTGGTCACGACCAGGTCGGATGCCTCGAGCAGCTTCTGGGCGTCGGCCAGGGGCTGCCCGAGCACGTCGGGCAGGGAGACCTTGCCGTTGGAGAGGATGAGCTGGACCGCGGAACCCTGGTCGACCTGCTGCGAGGACGCCGGATCCGTCTGCATGACGACCCCGTCGGGCACCGTCGGCGAGGGTTGCCGGACGACCTCGCCCACCTTCAGCCCCGCGGCCTCCAGGGCCGCGGTCGCCGTGCCCTCGTCCATGTTCATGACGTTCGGTACCTGCACCTCCGGCGGACCGGAGGACACGAACACGTCGATCTCGGTCTTGGAGGCGACGTTCTCGCCCGCGTCCGGGTTGGTGCGCAGCACGACGCCCTCCGCGACGGAGGTGCTGGCCTCCTCGCGCTCCAGCGGCACGAGGTCGGCCTCCTCGAGCGCGGCGGCCGCGCTGGAGTAGGTGGATCCCGTGACGTCCGGGACGGTGGGGCTGATGTCCGGCGGTCCGATGCTGCTCAGGTTCGTGACCCAGATGACCACGGCGATGAGGATCACGACGACGACGGTGACGCCCGCCCAGATCCACGGCACCGGCGGACGGCTCTGCGTGCGCACCGTGCGGTCGTCGTCGACGCCGAGCTGGCGGAGCGCCTGCTGGGAGGAGGTGGGGCCGGCCGGAGCGCCGAAGAGGGTGGCGCCGACGTCGTTGGTCGGCGCCTCGCGGGGCGCGAGCGTGCCCGCGGCGGCGCGATCGAGGTCGGTGCGGAAGTCGCCGGCCGTCTGGAAGCGGGCGTAGCGGTCCTTCGCCATGGCGTGCAGCACGACCTGGTCGAGCTGGGGGGAGACCGCCTCCTGGACGGAGCTCGGGGCGACCGGGGTCTCGCTGACGTGCTGGTACGCGACGGCGACGGCGGTGTCGGCGCGGAACGGCGCCTGGCCCGTGAGCATCTCGAAGAGGACGACGCCGGCCGAGTAGAGGTCGGTGCGCGCGTCGACGGACTCGCCCTTGGCCTGCTCGGGGGAGAAGTAGCGGGCGGTGCCGAGGATGGCGGTGGTCTGCGCGATGGTAGCCGAGGTGTCGGACACGGCGCGGGCGATGCCGAAGTCCATGACCTTCACCTGGCCGGTGGGCGTGACCATGATGTTGCCCGGCTTGATGTCGCGGTGGACGACGCCGGCGCGGTGCGAGTACTCGAGGGCCGTGAGGACCTGGCCCATGATGCGGACCGCCTCGTCGGGGTCGACCGGCCCGTCGGTGATCACGTCCTTCAGGAGGCGACCCTCGACCCGCTCCATGACGATGAAGGGGACCGTGTGCGACGCGCCGTCCTGGTCCGTGACGACGTCCTCGCCGGCGTCGAACACCCGCACGATGGTGGGGTGCGACATGCGCGCGGCCGCCTGGGCCTCCTGGCGGAAGCGGCTGCGGAAGGACGGATCCTCGGCGAGGCCACGGCGGAGGACCTTGACGGCGACGCGACGACCGAGGCGGGAGTCGACGCCCTCGAAGACGTCGGCCATGCCCCCGCGACCCAGCAGCGCCCCGACCTCGTAGCGGCCGCCCAGCACACGGGTGTCGGTCACGGACTGCCTCTCGTCGGGATCGGGATTCGGACGGGGACGAGCTTACCGGGGGTCGGCTGGGGATCCGGGCGGCTCCGCGAGGCGTGGACGGGGGCGGGCGACGCGTCCTCGTCCGCCCCCTCGGAAGGCTCCGGTCAGGGGTTCCGGCGGGAGCTGGAGACGAGCGAGCGCTCGTCGGCGCGGCCCGGCGCGGGGGTCGGCGCCATGCCGGTCGTGCCGCCGCCGGCTCCTCCGCCCGTGCCCGTGTCCCCGCCGGTGCCGCCGCCGGTGCCGGCTCCGCCGGGAGCGGCCTCGACGGTGACGGTGACCGTGCTGCTGTAGGGCGACTCGTTGGTGCCGCAGATGGCCAGGTACTTGACGGTGAACGTGCCCGGGTTCGTGCCCGCCTTGATCTCGCCCGACGTGGTCTGCGCGTTCGTCGGGTTCGTGCTGCCGCTCCAGGTTCCGGTGGCGCCCTGCGAGACGGTATCCGTCTGGATCTGGTACCCGTTCAGCGTCTGGCCGGCGGGGCAGGAGTACGCGGGCCAGGAGATGTCGACCGACTGGCCGACGCGGACGCTCGTGGGGTCGACGGTGGGCGTGCCCGGCGCCGTCGTGGGCAGGGTGGGCGCCCCGAAGGCCGTGATCTGGATGGTGGCGCCCTTGGCGACGCTGCCGGTCGGGGTGATGGCCGTGACGTTGCCCTCCTCCTCGCCGGACGGCGCGGCGCTGCCCGTGATGACGGTGACCTTGAGGCCGAGGGCGGTGAGCTCCTCCGTGACCGTCTTCTGGTCGCGGCCGAGGTAGTCGTCGCGGTTGACGTCCACGGTGCTGGCGGTGGGCGACGGGGTGGGGGACGGGGACGGCGACGCGCTCGGAGAGGGGGACGCGCTCGTCTCGGTGGGTGCCGGTGCGGCGTCGTCGTTGCGCTGGCCCGCCGTGAGGGCGATGACGCCCGCCACGATGGCGCCGACCACCAGGAGCGCGACGACGACGAAGATCCAGATGGCGCGCTTGCGGGCGCGCGGCTCCTCGGGCTCGTCGTCGTCCGCGCCGTCGAGCAGGAAGGGATCCGCCGCGCCGGCGCGCGGCGCGGCGGAGGCGAGGACCGTGGTCGCGCCCGTGTCGGCGGCGCGGCGGCCGGACGGCATGAGCTGGGTGGCCTGCGTGGGCGCGGGATCCGCCAGCGCGGCGGCACCGGCGACGGCCGCGACCGCGATGGTTGCGGTGGCGACGTCGCCACGGCGGAGCGCCTGCGCGGCGCGCGCGAGGTGCGCGGCGCTCTGCGGACGGTCGGCCGGCTTCTTCGCGATGCACGACATGACGAGGTTGCGCACGGGCTCGGCGACCGTGACGGGGAGCTCGGGCGGCTGCTCGTTGATCTGGGCCATGGCGATGGCGACCTGCGACTCGCCCGTGAAGGGGCGACGGCCCGCCAGGCATTCGTACGCCACGATGCCCATCGAGTAGACGTCGGTGGAGGGCGACGCGGGGTGGCCGCTCGCCTGCTCGGGCGAGAGGTACTGCACGGTGCCCATCACCTGGCCGGTGGCGGTGAGCGGCACCTGGTCGGCGATGCGCGCGATGCCGAAGTCGGTGATCTTCACGCGGCCGTCGGGCGTGATGAGCAGGTTGCCGGGCTTGATGTCGCGGTGGACGAGCCCGGCCTGGTGCGCGGCGTGGAGGGCCAGCGCGGTCTGGGCGATGATGTCGAGCACCTTGTCGGTGGACAGCACGCGCTCGCGCTCGAGGATGGTGGAGAGCGCCTCGCCGGGCACGAGCTCCATCACGAGGAAGGCGCTGCCGTCCTCCTCGCCGTAGTCGAAGACGTTGGCAATGCCCTCGTGGTTGACGAGCGCGGCGTGGCGGGCCTCGGCGCGGAAGCGCTCCAGGAATCCGGGGTCGCCGAGGTACTCGTCCTTGAGGATCTTGATGGCGACCTTGCGTCCGATGACGAGGTCGGTGGCCTCCCACACCTCGCCCATGCCGCCGATGGCGATGCGATCGCCCAGCTGGTAACGCCCTCCGAAGGTCAGTCCGCTCGTGGGTCTCATCTGTCCAGCACCGCCTCAATCACTTTCTTCGCCACGGGGGCGGCGAGGGTGTTCCCCGAGCCCGATCGTCCTCGTCCGCCGCCGTCCTCGACCAGGACCGCGACCGCCACCTTCGGCGACTCCGCCGGCGCGAAGCCGGTGAACCACAGCGTGTACGGGTCGTCGGCGCCGTTCTGGGCGGTGCCCGTCTTCCCGGCCACGTCGACGCCACTGATTCTCGCATTCGACGCGACGCCGCTCTGGACGTCGTCGATCATCATCCGGGTCATGGTGTCGGCGGTCTCCTTCGAGATCGGGTCGGCGAAGCGGCTGGCCGAGAAGCCGGAGAGCTCGCTCAGGTCGGGGTTGAGCACGCTGTCGACGACGGTCGGCTTCATGACCTCGCCGCCGTTCGCGATGCCGGCCGTGACCATGGCGGTCTGCAGCGGCGTGGCGCGCACGTCGAGCTGCCCGAACGCGGACTGGGCGGTCTGGGCGTCGTCGAGGTCGGGGGAGAAGACGCTCTTGGCGCTGGCCATGGGGACGTCGATCGACTTCCCGTAGCCGAAGGCGTCGGCCATCGCCGCGATCCGCTCGGAGCCGAGCGCGATGCCCAGCTGCGCGAACGGGATGTTGCAGCTGAGGCGCAGCGCGGTCGCGATGGACACCTCGGGCTCGGAGCCGCACGCGCCCTCGCCGGCGTTGGTGATGACCGTGCCCGTGCCGGGCAGCGTGAAGGTCGCGGGGTTCGGCAGCAGGGAGTCGGGCGTGTACTGGCCCGACTCGATGGCGGCGGCCGCGGTGATGAGCTTGAACGTGGATCCGGGCGGGTTGAGGCTGTTGACCGCGCGGTTGATGAGCGGGTTCGACGGGTCGGCGAGGAGCGACGAGTAGCTCTGCTGCACGGCCTCGCGGTCGTGCGACGCCAGCGCGTTGGGGTCGTAGCCGGGCTTGGAGACCATCGCGAGGATGCGGCCGGTGGACGGCTCGATCGCGACCACGGAGCCCTGCAGGGACCCGAGCGCGTCGTACGCCGCCTGCTGCACCGCCGGGTCGATCGTCAGCTCGACCGACGCGCCCTTCGGGTCCTGCCCGGTGAAGGTGCGCGTGAGGCTGTCGAAGAACTGCGTCCCGCTCGTGCCGCTCAGGACGTCGTTCATGGAGTCCTCGAGGCCCGTGGATCCCTGGCCGAGCGTGTAGTAGCCGGTGACCGCGCTGTAGAGGTCGGGCTGCGCGTAGGTGCGGAGGAACTTGTAGCGGTCGTCGACCGGGACGGAGGAGGCGATGGGCGTGCCGTCGACGAGGATCGAGCCGCGCTCGGCCGAGTAGCTCGCGATGATGGTGCGGCTGTTGCGCGGATCCGCCTGCAGCGTGGGCGCCTGGATGACCTGGATGACCGATGCCGCGACGAACAGGGCCACGAACATGGCCAGGACGAACACGGAGACGCGCTTCAGCTCGCGGTTCACGACTCGACCACCAATCGGGGCTGGTTGCGGACGGTGTCGGAGAGGCGGAGGAGCAGGGCCGCGATGATCCAGTTGGCCAGCAGCGAGGATCCGCCCGCCGCCATGAACGGCGTCGTGAGGCCCGTGAGCGGGATGACGCGCGTGACGCCGCCGATGACGATGAAGACCTGCAGCGCGATGACGAACGACAGACCGATGCCGAGGAGCTTGCCGAAGTCGTCCTGCCCGGCGAAGCCGATGCGGAAGCCGCGCGAGACGAGGAGCAGGTAGAGCGCGAGGATCGCGAAGACGCCCGTGAGGCCGAGCTCCTCGCCGAGGCTCGCGAGGATGAAGTCGCTGTTGGCGAGCGGCGTGAGGTTGGGCATGCCGCTGCCGAGCCCCCGACCGAACAGGCCGCCGTCGGCCATGCCGAACAGGCCCGTGACGAGCTGGTAGCTGCCGCCCTGCGCGTCGTACACGGCCGGGTCGAACGGCTTCAGCCACGCGTCGACGCGGCCGCCGACGTAGCCGAGGGTGCTCGCGCCGTACGCGCCGCCGAGGAACAGGACGAGGCCGAGCACGACCCAGCCGATGCGGCCCGTGCTCACGTAGGTCATGACGATGAAGAGGCCGAAGTAGAGGAGCGACGTGCCGAGGTCGCGCTGGAAGACGAGCACGCTCATCGAGACCGCCCACACCAGGAGGATCGGGCCGAGGTCGCGGACGCGCGGGAAGCGCATCCCGAGCACCTTCACGCCCACCATGGAGAGGCTGTCGCGCGCGGTGACGAGGTAGCCCGCGAAGAAGACCGCGAGGCAGATCTTCGCGATCTCGCCGGGCTGGAACGAGAAGCCGCCGATGTGGATCCAGACGCGCGCGCCGTTGATGTTCTGGCCGATGACGGGGAGCATCGGCAGGAGCAGCAGGATGAGGCCGACGAACATGGCGATGTAGCGGTAGCGCTGCAGCACGCGGTGGTTCTTCAGCAGCACGATGACCGCGAGCGCGCACACGATGGCGAGGCCCGACCAGACGATCTGCCGGACGGCCACGCTGTCCCAGCCGGAGTACCCGCCGGCGAGGTCGAGGCGGTAGATGGCGGCGATCCCCAGGCCGTTGAGCACGGTGGCGATGGGGAGGATGAACGGATCCGCGTCGGGCGCGAGCCACCGCAGCGCCACGTGCATGCCGAGCACCAGGACCGCGAGGCCGGTGGCGGGGAGGAAGAAGCTCCGGTCGAACGCGCCGAGCGCGCCGAGCTGCACGAGGTACAGGGCACCGCCGTTGATGACGGAGGCCAGCACGACGAGCGCGAGCTCGAGGTCGCGGAGCCGGCGGGGCACGCGGATCCGCGGCACCTTGGGCGCGCGCTCGCGGCCGCGCGCGGGGGCGGCCGTCACGCCGGCGCTAGCCACGCGCGGCCTCCTGCAGCCGGTTGACGATCTCCTGGGCACCCGCGAGCGAGTCGGCGTTGATGGTCTGCTCCACCTGCTGCCGGTAGAAGGGCTGGAGGTCGTCGACCCGCACCTCGGTGCGCGCGTAGACGTGCGAGAGCTCGATCGGGCCGATGGTCTGCTGCACGCCGTTGTAGACCGCGACCGTGCCCTCGGACTCGCCCACGTAGTAGCGCGACTGGGTCCAGCGGTAGCCGAGGAAGCACGCGAGCACGAGGCCCGCGAGGATCAGCGCGACGCCGACCAGCCAGGTGACGCGGCGGCGGAGGGCGCGACGTTTGTCCTCGGCGATGAGGGCCTCGAGGTACTGGTCCGACTCCGGCTCGAACTGCGCGTCGCGCGCGGCCGTCGTGGCGCGCAGCGGGTGCAGCAGGAGCGAGGGGATGCGGACGGCGCGCTTCGCGGGCTCGTCGCCGAACGCGAGGGGCTGCGACGCGGATCCGACCAGCACCGGCTCCGGCTCGGGCCGGGAGGCGGCGGTGGCGTCGTCCTCGTCGAGCACGTCGACCACCACGACCGTGACGTTGTCGGGGGCGCCGTGGTCGAGCGACTCCTTCACGAGGGCGTCGGCGACGGTGTCGGGCGTGCCCGCGGTCGCGAGGATCTCGGTGATCCGCTCCTCGGACACGTAGCTGCTGAGGCCGTCCGAGCAGAGCAGCCAGCGGTCGCCCGTGTGCGTGTCGAGCACCTGCGTGTCGACCTCGGGCGCGGCGTCGACGTCGCCGAGCACGCGCATCAGCACGGAGCGGCGCGGGTGGACGAGCGCCTCCTCCGGGGTGATGCGGCCGCTGTCGACGAGGCGCTGCACGAAGGTGTGGTCGGCGGAGATCTGGCTGAGCTCCCCGCGGCGGAAGAGGTAGATGCGCGAGTCGCCGATGTGGGCGATGGCGACGTGGCGGTCGACGCGGGCGAGCGCGCTGACGGTGGTGCCCATCCCGGTGAGCTCGGAGTGCTCGAACACGGTCTCGGCGAGGAGCTGGTTGGCGGCGACGAGGCCGGCCTGGAGCGCGAACTCGGCGTCGTGGGCGGAGGCGTACGGCTTGTCGGCCTCGACGATACGGGTGAGGGCGACCGCGGAGGCGACGTCGCCGCCCGCGTGCCCGCCCATGCCGTCGGCGACGACGAAGAGGTTCCGCCCCGCGTAGCCCGAGTCCTGGTTGTTCGACCGGACCTTGCCCACGTGGGAGACGGCAGCGGCCTGCGTCACTGTCGCCACGCCGCTACCGCCTGAGCTCGAAGCTGGTCGCGCCGATGCGGATCGGCGTGTCGAGCGGCACCTGCGTCGGCACGCTCACGCGCTTGCCGTCGAGGAAGGTGCCGTTGGTCGAGTCGAGGTCCTGGATCATCCACTCGTCGTTCCAGAGCAGCAGGCGCGCGTGGTGGGTGGACGTGTAGTCGTCGCGGATCATGAGGCCCGACTCGCTCGAGCGCCCGATCGTGAGCGGCTCGGTGCCGAGCGGTATCTCGGTGCCGGCCTTGGCGCCCGACGTGATGACGAGGTGCCGCGCGGTGGACGTGGTGGCCTTCGCGCGGGACGGGACGGCGCCCGAGTTGGCTCCGGACGGCATCGTCGAGATGGGCGGCGGCTGCACGTTCGGCTGCGGGGACCTGGGCGGAGCCGCCGCCGACGCGGAGTAGGGGGACTGCGGGAACGGGGATCCACCGGCCGAGCCCGTCTCCTCGCGCAGCTTCCGCACGCGCTGGCCGAAGAGGTCGGAGCGCAGCGCGTAGACGATGCCGAAGATGAACAGCCACAGCACCGCGAGGAACGCGAGGCGGAGGACGAGGAGGGTCAGCTCGGTCACGACGCTCCCCAGAACCCGTCGTCGTGGCGCGGGCTCCGGGCGTCGCGCCCGCCGCGCTCCTCGGTGGCGTGCGGCACGACGCGGAAGGTGATGGTGGTGCGGCCGATGCGGATGACGGACTCGGGCGGGAGCGGCGCCTTGGTGACGGGCGCCCCGTTCAACTCGGAGCCGTTCGTGGAGCCGAGGTCGCGGACCTGGGCGCGGGATCCGTCCCACGCGATCTCGACGTGGCGGCGGGACGTGCCCGGGTCGTCGACCGTGATGTCGGCGTCGCTGCCGCGGCCGATGACCGTGCGGCCGACCGCGAGCGGGTGGCGGGTGCCCGCGACGTCGACCACGGGCATCCACGTGACGCTGCCCTCGACCGTGCGGCTGTCGATCTCGAGCACGCCCTCGGACAGCTGGTCGTCGCGGCGGAACCCGACCTGCACGACGCCGGCGAACTGGTAGCCCTGCGTGGACGCGTGGCGCTCGACGGCCTGGCGCAGCTCGTCGGTGAGCGTGGACCCGATGGACTCCATGCGCTCGTGGTCGGCGCGGGAGACGCGGAGGGTGAAGGAGTTGGGGACGAGGATGAGGTCGCGGTCGACGATGGCGGCGTGCGTGTCGAGCTCGCGGCGCAGCTGCGCGACGATCTCCACGGGCTGCAGGCCGGACTTGAAGGTCTTCACGAAGGCGCCGTTGACGGCGCGCTCGAGGCCCTTCTCGAAGTTGTCCAGGATTCCCACGTGTGATCCGTCCTCGCGCGGTCCTTCCGCGGATGAATAGTGCGATGTTAGCCAACTCGCGGGGCGGCGCCCTGGACACGGCCCCGGCGGCGGGTGCGGATCGCCCGCGGGGAGGCGCCGATGCGGGCCCCCGCGGCGCGGGATCGGCTCCGCGGCGTGATAATGTCGTCCGGTTGGCGCGAGTGGCGGAATTGGTAGACGCGCACGGTTCAGGTCCGTGTGTCCGTGAGGACGTGGGGGTTCAAGTCCCCCCTCGCGCACCAGCAGAGCAGAAGGCCCCCGGATGATCCGGGGGCCTTCTCGCATGTCCGGGTGGCGCGGCCCGCCGCTCGGCGCGCGGTTCAGCGGCCGGCCGCCGAGGAGGGGACCGTGGCCGGCTCGGCGCCGGCCGTGGGCTCCGGGCCGGGCCATGTGGTCCACGCGATCGCCCAGATCGTGCAGATGCCGAGGAGCACCGTGAGGCGGGCGATCCAGTCCTCGAGCGCCTGGGTGCGCGCGGCGTCGCCGACGGACGCGATGGCGGCGAGGAGCAGGGCGCAGGCGATCGCGTAGGCGACGACCGTGAGGACCCAGAGCCGCCACTCGTGGCGCACCCTGGCGCGGCCGGACCGGGGCGGGCGCACGGGCGCGGGGCCGCCGGCGAACCGGTGGGCGAAGCGCACGTCGAGCCAGCGCACCATCGAGTGGCCGAACGCAACGGATCCTCCGAGGTAGGCGGCGGCGAGGCCGTGGGTCCAGTCCGCGGTGGCCCCGCCGCGGAGGTCGATGGTCACGGCGACGAGGAGCACGAGATCCACGAGGGGCACGCACGCGAGCAGCACGGCGCCGATGCGCGGGCGGCGGAGGGCGTAGCGGACGGCGAGGCCGGCGGCGAGCACGGCCCAGAAGCCGATCTCGCAGGCGATGATGACGGCGACGATCATGCGGCGACCCCCCGACGCTCGGCTGGTCTCCACGGTATCTATTGGCCGGCCGGAGCCCGCGCCCCAGATGAGGGGCGCCGGACAGGCCGGCCGGCGCCGCGGCTCAGCCCTGCCGCGCCTTGTTCCGCGGGTTCTGCTTGTTGATGACGAAGACGCGGCCGCGGCGGCGCACGACCTGCGCGCCGGGCAGCTTCTTCAGGGCCTTGATCGAGTTGCGCACCTTCATGGGGATGGTCCTTTCGTGAGAACAGTTCTCAATAGACTAGGCCCATGCCCGCTCGCGACCACCTGCCCCTGCCCGCGTACCCGCAGCCGCCGTCGGGCGTCGTCCTCGTGGTGGGCGGGGGATCCGGTCTCCGCGCCGTGCTGCGCGACGCCGTCGACGACGTGGCGGCGAGCGTGCTCGTGGTGCCGCCCGAGGAGGCGGATCCGGTCGAGCCCATCGCGCGGTTCCTCGACGAGCTCGCGGCGCGCGGGCCGGGCGCCGAGGCCGTGGTGGGGATCCCCGCGACCGCCGACGCGCGCGCGACCGGGATGCAGCTCGACCTGCTGCTGCGCCGCGAGCACGAGCTGCAGCGCGCCTTCGGCGGGACGGGATCCGGCTTCGGGCTCCGCCACGTCGTCTCGGTGGTGGCCGCCGACCGGCTGCACGCGATCGCCTTCGGGCGCGTGGAGGACGCCTTCGACGAGGCCGAGACGCTGGCCGACCTCGTCGAGTACGCGACCGTGGTGGTGCTGACCGGGATGGCGCGCGTGCCGCTCGAGTCGCGCGGCACGCTGCTCGCGCTCGTGCGCCGGCTCGCGCCGCGCGCGGCCGTGCTCGACGCCCGCCGGCCCCTCGCGCTCGACCGGCTGCCGCGCTGGGGCGACGTGGCGGGCCTCGCGGCCTCGGCCGGGTGGATGCGCGAGCTCACGGCGGCCGGCGTCGCGTCACGGCCCGCGGACGTCGACCGGCTGGACGGGCCGGTGGGATCCGTCGTCGTGGGCGATCCGCGGCCGCTGCACCCCGAGCGGCTCGCGCGGGTCGTGGAGGAGGAGCTGCGGCCCGACCGCGCGGGGCTCGTGCTGCGCTCCAAGGGGTTCGTGTCGCTCGCGTCGCGGCCCGGCGAGGTGGGCGGGTGGTCGAGCGTGGGATCCATGCTGACGCTGCAGCCGACCGGGATCGACCCGTGGGAGGAGGGCGCTCCGCACGGCACGGAGATCGTCTTCTTCGGCGTGGGGCTCCGGCCGGCCGTGCTGCGGCGGGCGATCGGGCGGGCCGTGCTGACGGGCGCGGAGCTCGCGGCGGGGCCGGCGGCGTGGGCCGGGTACGCGGATCCGTTCCCCCGGGTGGACGCGGACTGACGGGTCAGGGCGGCGGGCGGCGGGCCGGCGTCAGGCCGGCGCGCGCGCGGCGCGCCCGGCGGCCGGGGAGGGTGACGGTCCGCCGAGAGGGGATGCGCGCGCCTGGTCACTGCTCGGCGCCCGGCGTTCAGTGGGGAGGTGAAGCAGAACCGCACCGCGGCGGGAACGACCCGCACCACCCGCACGACCACCCGCACAGCGCACGACCGCACGGCCGAGGACCGGCCCGTCGAGGAGCGGCCCGCCGCCGAGGATCCGGCCATCGTCCCGGAGCCCGCGCCGGGCCCGGAGCCCGAGGACGCGCTCCGCGTCGCCCGCGAGTCCTTCGGCTGGGACGAGCTGCACGACGGCCAGGTACGCACGATCGGCCCGCTCGTCCGCGGGCGCGACGCGCTCGTCGTGATGCCCACGGGCTACGGCAAGTCCGCCATCTACCAGGTCGCGACCGTGCTGATGGAGGGCCTCACCGTCGTCGTGTCCCCGCTCATCGCGCTGCAGGCCGACCAGGTGCAGAACCTCGAGGACGCGCCCGCCGCGCCGCCCGCGCGCGTCATCAACAGCACGATCCGCGGGAAGGCGCTCGACGAGGCGTGGGCGACCGTGGAGGAGCCGGGCGCGCGGATCGTGTTCCTCACGCCCGAGCAGCTGGCCCGCGACGCGGTCGTCGAGCGGCTCGTGGCGCGCGGGGTGTCGCTCGTGGTGATCGACGAGGCGCACTGCGTCGCATCGTGGGGCCACGACTTCCGGCCCGACTACCTGGGGCTCGGCGGCGTGATCGACGCGCTCGGGCACCCGCCGACCGTCGCGATGACGGCGACGGGATCCACGCCCATCCGCGTCGAGATCGAGGAGCGGCTGGGGCTGCGCGACCCGTTCGTGCTGTCCTCGGGCTTCGACCGGCCGAACATCCGGCTCGAGGTGCGCCGGCACACCGAGGAGTCCGAGAAGCGTCGCGCGATCGTCGCGCACGTGGTGGAGCAGACGCAGCCGGGCCTCGTCTACGTCGCGACGCGCAAGGACGCCGAGGACTACGCCGACGAGATCCGCGCGGCCGGCCTCCGCGTCGACGCCTACCACGCGGGCCTGCCGGCGGCCGAGCGCGAGCGCGTGCAGACCGCGTTCCACGAGGACGACGTGGACGTGGTCGTCGCGACGAGCGCGTTCGGCATGGGCATCGACAAGCCGACCGTGCGCTACGTGATCCACGCGGCGCCGCCCGAGTCGGTCGACGCGTACTACCAGGAGGTCGGGCGCGCGGGGCGCGACGGGGAGCCGGCGGTCGGGATCCTGCACTACCGCGCCGAGGACCTCGGCCTCCGCCGCTTCTTCGCGGCGCGCACGCCCCGGCCGGCGAGCCTCCGCGACGTGTACGCGGCGGTCGCGGTGGCGGGCGTCGACGGACCCGTGCGGCCCGCCGCGGTCGCCGAGCGCGCCGGGATGTCGGCGCGCACGGTGGGCGGCGTGCTCAACCTGCTCGTGGACGCGGGCGTGCTCGGATCCGATCGCGACGGCGCCTTCGTGCGCGAGGAGCTGGATCCGCGCGAGGCCGCGTCCCGCGCGAAGGAGGTCGCGCAGGAGCGCGAGCGCATCGAGGTGTCGCGGCTCGACATGATGCGCGGCTACGCCGAGACGCAGCAGTGCCGCCGCCAGTACCTGCTCGGCTACTTCGGCGAGGAGTCGCCGGAGCGCTGCGGCAACTGCGACGCGTGCGACCGGCTCGACCAGGACGATGCGCACGACGAGGCGATGGGCGCGACGGACGACGGCGACGCGACCGCTGCCGCGTCCGACGAGATGTTCCCCGCGCAGTCGCAGGTCACCCACGCCGAGTGGGGGCCGGGCACCGTGATGAGCACGGAGGAGGACCGGATCACCGTCTTCTTCGAGAAGGAGGGGTACCGCGTGCTGTCGCGGAAGCTCGTGGAGGAGGGGTCGCTGCTGCAGCCGGCGTGAGTCGCGGGCGGCGGCGCGGACATGCGTCGCGCCACCCGCCCGGGCGCCCGTCGCCTCAGTCCAGCCGCACCTCGCGCCCGCTCGCGGCCGACGCGTAGACGGCCTCGAGGATCCGGGCGAGGTGCAGCCCGTGGGCCGCGGGCGCGACGGGTTCGACCTCGCCGCGCACCATGCGCACGAAGGTGTCGATCTCCACCTGGAAGCCCTCCGCGAGGTCGAAGGACAGGGCGTCGATGTTCGGCGTGATCTCGACCGCCGTGTCGTGCAGCTCCGTCGTGATCCGCAGCGCGGGCTCCAGCGTCGCGCCGCCCTTCTCGCCGAACACCTCGAACGACTGGCTGTCGCGGCCGTGCAGGGAGTACGAGGTCTCGATCGCGAGCACGGCGCCGGAGGCGAAGCGCACCACCGCGCCCGCGAGGTCCTCGACCGGGTCGTCCGACGGCGTCTGGTCGGCGCTGAGGTAGCGGGTGAGGCCGCGGAGGTTCGTGCGGCTGCCGAGGCGCGAGAACGTGTAGCCCGTGACCGCGACGGGCTCGGGGAAGTCCATGAGCCAGAGCGCCATGTCGAGGAAGTGCACGCCGAGGTCGATGAGCGGGCCGCCGCCCGAGACCGAGCGGTTCGAGAACCAGCCGCCCGGATCCCCCGCCTGGCGGAGGAACACGGCCTTCGCGTAGTAGAGGGGACCGAGGTCGCCCGCGTCCACGAAGCGCTTGAGGGTGACCGCGTTCGAGGAGTGGCGGCGCACGTAGCCGACCTGCACGGATCCGGCGCTCGCCGCCTCGGCCGCCACGATGGCCTCGGCCTGCGCGACCGTGACGGCCATGGGCTTCTCGAGCAGGACGCTCTTGCCCGCCTCGAGCGCGGCGATCGCGACCTCCGCGTGCGTGTCGTTGCGGGTGCATACGCTCACGGCGTCGATGCCGGGATCGGCGACGAAGGCGCGGAAGTCGGTCGAGACGATGCCGGCGCCGTGCTCGGCCGCGCGCGACGCGGCGCGCTCGCCGTCGATGTCGCAGATGCCGGAGACGACCACGTCGGGGTTCTGGGCGTAGGCGGCGAGGTGGAGGCCGGCGATGGTGCCGGCGCCGACGACGCCGATGCGGACGGGCGCGGCGGGGGCGGCGGGCGCGGTGATCTCGCTCATCGGGTGGCCTCCGCGGCGAGGCGGCGGGCGGCGGCGAGGCCCTGCGTGAAGCCCGTGATCGGATCCTCGAGCCCCTCGAACTCGATGGACACCGGGCCGTCGAAGCCCGAGTCCGCCACGAGCGCGAGGAGGCGGCCGATGGGCAGGTCGCCGGAGCCGACGACGGCGCCGCGGATCCCGCGCCCGCCGAGCGTCGTCATCCACGTGCCGTCCGGCGGCACGTCGCGCACGTCGAAGTCCTTGAGGTGCACCACGGCGGCGTGGGGGAGGAGGCGCGGCACGGCGGCGAGCGGATCCTCGTCGACGCACAAGGAGTTGCCCACGTCGAGCGTGACGCGGAAGGCGGGCCGGTCGACGGCCTCGACGAGGCGCAGGATCCGGTCGCTCGCGTTCATGCTCATGCCGTGGTTCTCGACCGTGGTGGCGATGCCGAGGGTCGCGGCGTGGTCGGCGAGGTCACGGCAGACGGGCACGATCGTCGCGAAGGCGCGCTCGAACGCGTCGTCGTCGGCCTCGCGCCAGGGCCAGGCGAACACGTCGTGCCGGAGCAGCGGGATCCCGAGCTCGTGCGCGACCCGGATGTGCTCGTGCAGCCGGGCGACCTGGCCGTCGAGGTCGGGGTCGAGGAGGTCGGCGCCGACCGCGTAGTTGGCGAGCCCGACGCCGCGCGCGTCGGCGCGGGCGCGGATCGCGTCGACCAGGTCGGGGTCGTCGACGAGCTCGCTGCCGAGGCCGGCGATCGAGATCTCCAGGTGGGTGGCGTCGGAGTCGGCCACGAGGTCGACCACGTCGGGGACGGTCAGGGTGCCGGCCTCGAGGGCCGGGGCGAACGTGTAGGAGCTGACGCCGATGCGCATGGGCGGCCTTTCCGGATCCGGCGGCCGCGCGGTCGGCCGTGACCCCACGCTAGGCGCGGCGCGCGTCGGCGTCCCGGGGCCGCGGTTCGGACGCGACCGGTTTAACGGAGCCGTAACGGCCCGCCGGCGGGACGCGTCGGGCGCGTCCATATGGTGGGAGCACCCGGCAGGAGGGCGGCGCTCGCCGACCCGACCCGACCCGCGCCGGACGGAAGGGATCCCATGCCGCACCGCCCCCGGATCGTCTCGCTCGGCATGTCGCTCGAGGCGAGCGTGTACTCGCCCGCCGTGACCCGCGTCGACCAGTTCGTGCGCACCGAGGGCGACGCCTACCTCGCCGGCCGCCCGTTCCTCGCGCCCGGCTCGCCGCTGCGGGAGCGCACGGAGTGGACCGCGCTGCCGCACTTCCGCGCGATCCCCGGCGGGCCCGTCCCGGCCGACGACCACCGCGCGATCGTCGACGACATGCTGGGCGCGCTCGAGCGCGCGCTCGCGGAGGGCGGCCCGGTCGACGGCGTGCTGTACGACGTGCACGGCGCCATGAGCGTCATCGGCACGGACGACCCCGAGGGCGCGCTCGCCGCCCGCATCCGCGAGCTCGTCGGCCCCGACGCGATCGTCTCGGCGACCATGGACCTGCACGGCAACGTCACGCCGCTGCTCGCGACGTCCGTCGACCTCATCACCTGCTACCGCCTCGCCCCGCACGAGGACGCGCTCGAGACCGTCGAGCGCGCGGTGCAGAATCTCGTCGACCGGCTCACGGGGCCGCGGCGCCGGGATCCGGTGGCGACCGCGTGGGTGCCCGTGCCGATCCTGCTGCCGGGCGAGAAGACGAGCACGCGCGACGAGCCGGCGAAGGGCCTGTACGGCCGCATCCCGGGGATCACGGCGCGCGACGGCGTGATCGACGCCGGGATCTGGATCGGCTACGCCTGGGCCGACGAGCCGCGCAACCACGCGGCCGTCGTCGTCACGGGCGACGACGCGGCCGTGGTCGCGGGGTCGGCCGAGGAGCTGGCCGCCGAGCTCTGGCGGGTGCGCGACGACTTCGCGTTCGTGGCGCCCGTGGGCACGCTCGACGAGTGCCTGGACCGCGCGGTCGCGAGCGACGCGCGGCCCTTCTTCCTCAGCGACTCGGGCGACAACCCCACGGCCGGCGGCGCGGGCGACGCCACGGGCACCCTGCGCGCGCTGCTCGCGCGGCCCGAGATCGCGTCGGGCGCCGTCGAGGCCGTGTACGCGTCGATCCCGGATCCGGGCGCCGTCGCCGCGTGCGTCGCGGCGGGCGTGGGCGGCGAGGTCGACGTGCGGGCCGGCGCGCTCGTGGACGACACGGTCGCGCCGCCGGCGGAGATCCGCGGCACGGTCGAGCACATCGCGCACGGGGATCCCGCCGCCGACGTCGAGGCGGTCGTGCGCGTGGGCGGGCTGCGCGTGATCCTCACGGCCCGCCGGAAGCCGTACCACCTGGAGCGGGACTTCCAGCGGAACGGCATCGACGCGCGGGCCGCCGACATCGTGGTGGTGAAGATCGGCTACCTCGAGCCCGAGCTGCACGCGATGGCGGCGGACTGGATGATGGCGCTCACGCCGGGCGGGGTCGACCAGGACCTCGCGCGGCTGCCGCACCACCGGATCATCCGGCCGATGGTGCCGTTCGACGAGGTGACGGAGACGCCCGACCTGTCGGCCCGCATGATGACGCGCGAGTCCTGAGGGCGGCGCCGGCCGGGAGCGCGCGCGCGTCCGCTCAGTACAGCCGCGCCAGCGCCCGCCGCAGGCACAGCTGCCCGATGCCGAGCACGCCCGCGTCGACGCCCGCCTCGGTCTGCTGGATCCGCAGCGTCGTCGTCGCGAGCGGGTGGCAGCTCTCGTAGAGCTGCGAGCGGATGGCGGCGACGAACGGCTCGACCGTCGAGAGCATCCCGCCGATGACCACGACCTCCGGGTTGAAGAAGTTGACGACGGCCGCGAGCGTGTCGCCGACCGTGCGCCCCGCTTGGCGGAGCTGCGTGGTGGCGCGCGCGTCGCCGTCGTGGGCGAGCCGCACGGCGTCCGGCAGGTCGCGCACGGGGGCACCGGCGGCGCGCAGGCCGGCGACGATGCCGGTGGCGCCGACCACCGTCTCCAGGCAGCCGCTGTTGCCGCAGTTGCACGGGATCCCCGCGGCCGCCGCGACCCGGACGTGCGCGATGTCGCCCGCCAGCGCGGTGGCGCCGCGGTACACGTGCCCGTTGATGACGATGCCGCAGCCGACGGACGCGCCCGCCTTGAGGAAGAGCATGCTGCCGACCCGCACGCGTGATCCGGCCGCCCGGCGGTCGAGCGTGGCGTGCTCGCCGAGGCCCATCATGTTGGCGTCGTTGTCGACCACGGCGACGGCGTCGAACTCGTCCGCGAGCCAGCCGACGACGTCGAAGCGGTGCCAGCCGGGCATCGACGCGGGCGACTCGACCATGCCGCGCGCGGTGTCGACCGGGCCGGGCAGGCACATGCCCACGCCGCGGACGACGGGATCCCCGGACTCCGCGACGAGCGTCCGCAGCGCCGTGGCGACCAGCGCGAGCACGCCGAGCGGCCCAGCGCCGATGTCGATGGGGATGGTGCGCGCGTCGACGATGGTGCCGGACATGCTGAGGAGCGCGAGCCGGGCGTGGCTGCGCCCGAGGTCGGCCGCGAGCATCACGCCCGCGTCGTCGCGGAGGTGCAGCACGCGCGGGCGGCGGCCGCCCGTCGGGTCGCCGGACCCGCGCTCCTCGACGAGGCCGGCGTGCAGCAGCTGCGTGATCTTGCCCGTGATGGTCGACGGCGGCAGGCCGAGCGTGCGGGCGAGGTCGGCGCGGTTCGTGGCCGAGCCCGTGGCGATCATGTACAGCAGCGCCGACGCGGTCTCGCCGGCGATCTCGCTGTCGGGGACCTGGCGGCGGATCCGCGGGGTCGGCGGGGGCAGGCGGCCCCCGCCGAGCAGGCGCTCGGGCGGGCGCGCCGCGGGCGGGCCGGGCGGACCCGCCGGCGGGAGGACGGTCACGCGCCCACGGCCCCGGCGGTGGACCGCGCGGGATCGACGGCGGCGGGCCGGTCCGCCTCCGGCAGGCGCCCGGCGATGAGCGCCGACGCGATCACCCCGGCCTGCCCGCCGAAGCGCGCCGCCACCACGAGCGGACGGCGCTGGAAGGTGAGGAGGGAGTCGAGGCGCTCGCGCAGCGGCCCGAGGAGCTGCTCGCCCGCGCGGGACAGCCCGCCGGCGACCACCACGACCTCGGGGGAGAGGATCGCCGTCAGCTGCGCGAAGGCGAGCGCCAGCGCGTCGATGCACGCGTCGACGACCCGCTGCGCGACCGGATCCCCGGCGGCCGCGGCCCGGAACACGCGCGCGGATCCGCCCTCGGCGCTCGGGCTCCCGGTCGCCCGGGCGTAGGCGTCGGCCACACCCTGGGCCGACGCGACGGTCTCGAGGCAGCCGGATCCGCCGCACGCGCAGCGGACGCCGGCATCGGATCCCACGGGCGTCGTGCGAAGGTGCCCGAGCTCGGCGCCGCGCCCGCCCGCGGTGTAGAGGCGGCCGTCCACGAAGACGGCCGCGCCGATGCCCGTGCCGATGGTGACCACGACCGCGTCGCGGGCGCCGCGGGCGGCGCCCATCTCGAACTCGGCGACCCCGGCGCCGCGCGCGTCGTTGCCGAACGCGACGGGCAGCCCGGTGGCCTCGGCCAGCAGGTCGCGCATGGGCACGTCGCGGAGGCCCACGTGCTCGGCCAGCACGACCACGCCGCGGTCGTCGTCGACGACGCCGGCCACGTGCACGCCGACGGCCTCGGGCGCGGCGTGCGGGTGGTCGCGCGCGGCGTCCGCGACGGCGGAGGCGAGCGCGGCGACCAAGGCGACGGCGTCGTGGGTGGGCGTCGGCATCGAGCGGGCCTCGACGACCTCGCCGCGCGCGTCCACGACGGCGATCTTGACGTCCGTGCCGCCGATGTCGAACGCGATGACCGGCCGCGGGACCCGCAGCTCGAGCCGCGGGAGGTCCGTCACTTGACCGCGCCCGCGGTGAGGCCCGTCGCCATGCGCTTCTGCACGATGAGGAAGAGGATCACCACGGGGAGCGCCATGAGCGTCGATCCTGCCATGATGCCGCCCCAGTCGGTCTCCTGCATCTGGCCGCGGAACCCCTGCAGCCAGAGCGGGAGCGTGCTGCTGCCGTCGGCGGAGAGGGTCACGAGCGCGAGCGTGTACTCGTTCCAGGCGGCCAGGAAGCTGAAGATGCTGGACGCGACGAGGCCGGATCCGAGCAGCGGCAGGGTCACCCGGCGGAACGCGCCGACGCGGCTGCAGCCGTCGAGCATGGCGGCCTCCTCGAGCTCCACGGGGATCCCGTCGACGAAGCCCTTGAGCACCCAGATCGTGAACGGCACGTTGGCGGCCAGGTACAGCACGCTCAGACCGAGCACGGAGTTGAGCAGGCCCCAGCCGTCGAGCATGCGGTACTGCGAGATGAAGAGGGCCTCGGCCGGGATCATCTGGATCACGAGCACGGCCACGATCATCGACGTGCGCCCTCGGAACCGGAACCGGCTGAGCGCGAAGGCGGCGACGACGCCGAACGCGAGCGACCCGGCCACCACGACGAGCGCGATGAGCGTGCTCATGCGCAGCGCCGACCAGAACCCGGCGTCGCCTAGGACGCGCGCGAAGTGCTCGACGGTGCCGCCGACGGGGAACCACGTGGGCGTGCGCGACGACAGCTGGTCGGAGGTGAGGAACGCGGCGTCCACCATCCAGTAGACGGGGAAGAGCCAGACGAGGCCGAACGCGATCGCCACCAGGTCGAGCGCGATGCGCCCGGGCGAGCGGCGGCGGCGGGCGCGGGGCGCGCGGGCGGCGGGGCGCGCGTCGCCCGGCGCCGTGGCGGGCGAACCGGGGGCCGGGGCGGAGCCGGACGCGGGCGTCGTCGCGGAGCGTGCGATGGTCGCGGTCATCGGCCGTCCCCCTCGGTCAGGAGCGCCCGGATGTAGCGCCAGGTGAGCACCAGGCTGACCGCGAGCATCACCATGGCGGCCGCCGAGGCGACGCCGTAGTTCCCGCCGGAGAGCCCGATCTGGTAGACGAACGTGCCGAGCACGTTGGTCTGGTCGGTGATGCCGCTGCTCTGCTGCAGGATGTGGATCTGCGTGAAGACCCGCAGGTCCCAGATCACCTGCAGCAGGCTCACGAGCAGGAGCACCGGGGCGACCGACGGCGCCACGATGTGCACGAAGCGCTGCCGGGCGTCGGCGCCGTCGAGCTGGGCCGCCTCCATCATCGACTCGTCGAGCTGCGTCACCGACGCGTAGACCATGAAGACCACGAGCGGCACGCTCATCCACGTGATGAGGAGGCCGGCCACCGCGAAGAACGTGAGCGGATCCGACAGCCAGTTGTAGCCGACCATCCCCTCGGCGCCGAGCTGGCCGAGGGTCCAGCCGACCACGCCGCTGCGCGGGTCGAACAGCAGCTGGAACACCTGCAGCGAGCTGAGCACGGGCATCGCCCACGCCACGAGCATCACGATCTGCACGGCCACCGCGATGGACCGGCGCACCTGCGTCAGGAGCATCGCGCCCGCCGTGCCGACCACCACGGTCGCCGCCGCGCACGCCAGGCAGAAGCCCACCGACCGGCCGAGCGACGCCCAGAAGGCCGGGTCGCCGAGCACCTGCGCGTAGTTGTCGAACCACACGAGCTCCGGCGCCTGCCCGAACTGCTGGGCGAGGCCGAAGCGCTGGAACGACATGATCACCTGCCGCGCCAGCGGGTAGCCGAGGCCGACCGCGACGATCGCGACGGCCGGCAGGACCAGCACCAGCGCGAGGCGGCGCTCGGCCCTCGGGCTCCGCGGCGCCTCGAGCGCCGGCGCGGGCGACGGCGTCGAGGTGGACGTGCTGAGGACGGCGCTCATCGGCGGATCACGACGGGCCGAGCAGGCTCGTGAGCTTGGCGTCGGCGGCGGACGCCAGCGCGACGGGGTCGCCGCCGGCCGCGATCGCGACGTAGAAGTCGTCGATCACGCGCGCGCCCTCCACGAGCGCCCAGTTCTGCGCCGCCGGGGTGCCGACCGAGTTGCGCACGGCCTCCGTGGTGAGGGTCGCGAGCTCGTCGCTGCCGAGCGCGGCGGCGTAGTCGAGGTTGCCGGGGACCCAGCCGCCCACCGTGGCGAAGTACTCCTGGAAGGGCTGCGAGAAGATCAGCTTCATGGCCTCCTTGGCGAGGTCCTGGTTCTTCGAGCGGCCCGAGATGGCGACGTTGGACCCGCCGGCGAACGGGTGGCCGGCGTCGCCGCCCGCGGCGGCCGGGAAGCCGAAGTAGCCGACGTTGCCGGCGTCGACGAGCGCCTGGTCGATGTTGGCCAGGTGCCAGTTGAAGCCGAAGAACATCGCGGTCTCGCCCGCGTTGAACGGCACCCACGGCTTCTCGGCGACCTCGCTGTCGGTGACGCCGCCCGCGGTGGATCCGGTCGTCCAGATCTCCTGCAGCGCCTGGAACGCCTTCTGGCTCTCGGGGCTGGAGAGCGTGCCCTTCCAGGTGTCGCCGTCCTGCTCGGCGAGGAGGCCGCCCTCGGTGAACTGCCACGCGAGCGCCGACTGCCACGAGATGCCGGGGAGGTAGAGGCCCGAGAACGAGGGGTCGCCGGCGTGCGCGGCCTGCAGCTTCGCGGCGGCGGCGGTGAGCTCGTCGACGCTCGTCGGGATCTCGACGCCCGCCTCCTGGAACATGTCCTTGCGGTAGAAGAAGAGGCGGCTGCCCGCGTAGAACGGGGCGGCGTACATCTGGCCGTCGTGCGAGCCGAGCTCCACGAGCGACTGCGTGAGGCTGGATCCGCCGAGCTCCTCCTTCATGTCCTCGAGGCTGGTGAGCGCCCCGACCGCGCAGAACGTGGGGGCCTGCGTGTTGCCGAGCTCGATGATGTCGGGGGTGGAGTCGGCGCTCGCGAGCGAGGTCTGCAGCTTGGAGACGATGCCGTCCCACACCTGCAGCTCGATCGTGAGGGTGGATCCGGGGTGCTGCTCCTCGAACGTCTTCTTCAGCCAGTCGCGCGCCTCCTGCGAGACCGAGTCGGTCATCATCCAGACGCGGAGGTCGGCGGTGGCGGGGCCGCCGCCGCCGCTGGATCCGGAGGCGCAGGCGGCGAGGAGCGCGGTGAGGCCGAAGGCCCCTCCCAGCCCGATGGCGGTGCGGCGGGTGATGTCGGCCATGACGGTGTCTCCTGGTCTCGCGGTGCGGGTGGCGGCTGGCACCCATGCTCCGAGCGCCGGGGCCCGCGCAGGCACGCGGCGTGTTAAATCGCGCCTGCATAAACATGTTCTTCATCTGCGGCGCGGGCGGATCCGGGTGGGGGTGCTTCCATGGGGCCATGACGCGCCCCGCCGAACCGTCCCCCGATCGACGCGTGGCCGTGGAGATCGCCGTGCAGGACGCGGCCTCCGCGCGCACCGCCCGGGCCTCCGGCGCCGACCGCGTCGAGCTGTGCTCCGCGCTCGCCGCGACGGGCGGGGTGACCCCGAGCGTCGGGCTCGTGGAGGCCGTGGTCGCCGTGGGGCTACCCGTGCACGTGCTGATCCGGCCGCGTCCGGGCGGGTTCGTGCACGACGCCGACGAGCGCGCGGTCATGCTCCGCGACGTGCGGGCGGCGCTCGCCGCGGGAGCCGCGGGCGTCGTCTCCGGCGGCCTCACGGAGGACGGGCGGGTGGATCAGGACCTCCTCGCCCGGCTCGTCGACGCGACCGGCGACGCCGTCTTCACCTTCCACCGGGCGATCGACGCCGTCGACGACCGGCTCGCCGCGCTCGACGCGCTGCTCGCCGCCGGGGTCGGGCGCGTGCTCACGTCCGGCGGCGCCGCGCGCGCGGGCGACGGGGTGGCGGCGCTCGCGGAGCTGGTGGCGAGCGCGGACGGGCGGCTCGAGATCCAGGCCGGCGGGGGAGTGACGGTCGAGGCGATCCCGGGGCTCGTGCGCGCGGGCGTCGACGCGATCCACCTATCGGCGCGGCGGCGCGTGGTCGCGACGCGCGTGGGTCCGGGTGGCGGCGAGGCGGCGCACGACGTGGCCGACGGGGAGGTCGTCGCGGCTGCGGTCGCGGCGGCGCGCGAGGCGGGCGGGCGCGTACGGCGCGGGGCGCTACCGGACGGCGAGGGCACGGATCCGCGCGACACCGTCGGCTGACCGGGTGGACTAGCCGCGGAACGTCGATGCACATGCATGGACCGGGGGCGGGGCCTACGTGTCAACCAGCGGGATGAGCCCTTCGGGTGGGCAGTCCTCGCGTCGGGTCGGCGTCTCGGGGGAGACGTCCCGACCGCCCGGTCCTCCGTGCACGGAGGCCGGGCCACACCCCCTTCCGCGGCGTCGCGGGCACAGCAAGATGACCGTCCACGGCCCGCTCGGGTCGCCCGCCGCCCGCGCTGGCAGGCTCGGGGGATGACCGCTCCCGGATCCACCCCGCACGACACGGCGCACGACGCCGCCCACGCGCTCGACCTCGACCGGCTGCTCGCGTCCGTGGCCGAAGATGGCGGCGGGCAGGTCGACGACAGCATCCCGCAGCTCGCGGAGACGGATCCGTCGCTCGCCGGCATCGCGCTCGTCACGCCCGACGGCCGCACGCACGCGGCGGGGGACAGCACGCACCCCTTCTCCATCCAGTCGGCGGTGAAGCCGTTCCTCTTCGCGCTGGCGCTCGCCGACACCGACGGCGCCGCGCTCGACGCGGTCGGCATCGAGCCGACGGGCGAGGCCTTCGACGCCATCAAGCTCGAGAGCGGCACGGGCCGGCCGCCGAACCCGATGGTGAACGCGGGGGCGATCCTCACGGCGAGCCTGGTGCGCGGATCCTCCCTCGAGGAGCGCACCGACCGGATCCTCGCGGGGCTCGGCGCGTTCGCCGGGCGCGACCTCGAGGTCGACGAGGACGTCGCCGAGTGCGAGCAGCTCCTCGGCGACCGCAACCACGCGCTCGCCCACCTCATGCGTTCCGAGGGCACGCTGCATGTCTCGGCCGACGACGCGGTGGCCGCCTACGCGCGGGCGTGCGCGGTGCTCGTGACGCCCGAGGTCCTCGCGGCGATGGGTGCGACGCTCGCCGCCGGGGGACGTAACCCTCTGACGGGGTTACGCGTGGTCTCCCGCGAGGTGGCGCGCGACGTCGTCTCCGTGATGGCCACGTGCGGCGTCTACGACGGATCCGGCCGGTGGATGCGGCGGGTCGGCGTGCCCGCGAAGTCGAGCGTCTCCGGCGCCATCGTGCTCTCCGCGCCCGGCCGCCTGGGCGCCGCCGTCTTCAGCCCGCCGCTCGACGACCAGGGCACGAGCGTGCGCGGCGCGAGGCTCGCGCAGGAGCTCGCGGACGAGCTCGGGCTGCACGCGTTCGGCGGCGCGGACGGGCGCGGCTGACGGATCCGTCGCCGGTCCCGTCGCACGGACCGCGCGCTCCCGCCGGCCCCTTCCGGCTGCGCCGGTGCGCGGGTAGCGTCGCCCGGACGCGCACGACGACCGCCGGAGGACCCCATCACCGCACTCGACCTCATCGCCGTCCCGGCCTTCGTGGCCCCGACCCTGCCCGGGGCGGGATGGCCGCTCCTCCTCGCGGCGCTGCTGTCGAGGCTGATGCCGCTCGTCTACGTCGTGCTCGGCGTCGTGATCGCGGTGTCCGTCGTGCGGACGCGGCGGGCGACGCAGCGCATCGAGAGGCGGCTGGAGGCGCTGGAGCATGCGTCGCGCGACGCGTCGACGGCCGGCCGCGAGGAGACGGGCGCGCGCCCGGACGCGACCCCGCGCTAGCCGCGGGAGCGTACGGCGCGGCCACGGGTGCGGCGCCGCCGGGCCCGCTCCGCCGCGTCCGCCATCGCCTCCGCGTGGGCGGTCTTGGCGCGGCCGATCGCGGCGTCGTCGCCGCTGAGGATCGCGACGCCCTCGGCGACCTGCGCCCGGAGCGCCCGGATCGAGTCGCCGACCGTGGGCGCGAAGTCGGCGTGCTCCTCGTCGGGGTGCTCCTCGCCCTCCGGGAAGCGGCGCAGCTCGGCGGACGCGTCCTCGGTCGACGAGTCCTCGCCCGGCGGGTGCTCGAGGTGCGCGAGGCAGAGGCGGGCGACCTCGTCGGCGTGGTCGTGCATCACCGAGTGCGCGGCGCCGGGGATCTCCCACAGCCGCGCCCGCGGCAGCAGCCGGCCCATCTCCTCGACCCACGCGCGCGGGGCGACGGCGTCGTGCTCGCCGCGGATCACGAGGGCGCTCGCGCGGATCGCCGGCAGCCGGGCCTCGATCGGGTACCGCATCATGCGCGGCAGCACGCGGAGGAACCAGCGCACGCCGCACACGAGGTACGCGCGGACGGCGAGCACCTGGATCCGCCGGGGCTCGTGCCACGACGACCGCAGGAACCGCAGGGCCGCCACCGGCACGGATCGAGCCGACGGGTCGACGACGGGCCCGATGAGCACGAGCGCGCTGATCCCCGGCCGCCTCGCCGCGAGGTCCGCCACGACCTGCGTGCCCATGGAGTGGCCGACGAGCACCGGGTCGTCGAGGCCGAGCTCGTCGATCGCGGCGCCCACGAGGTCGGCGTACTCGCGGATCTCGAGCGCCCGTCCGGGGTGCCGCACGCCCGCGAACCCCGGGAGGTCGAGCGCGTGCACGGTGCCGTGCGCGTCGAGGCGCGGCGCGAGGCGCTCGAAGTAGTCGGAGGAGACGCCGATGCCGGGCACGAGCACGAACGCGCGGTCGCCGGGGGTGCCGAGGGTGCTGATCCGCACGGTGAGGCCGCGGTGCACGAGGCGCGTGACGCGGACCGTCGTCGCGGGGCGGCCGTGCTCGGTCATGCGGTGCCTCCTGCGGCGGGCGGGTCGTCGGGCGCGATCCGCGAGGCGTCCACGCTAGGGCACGGCGCCTGCGCGCCGGCCGACCCGGCGCGCGGTCAGGCCCGCGCGTCCTCGCTCGAGATGCACAGGCAGAACGGGTGGCCCGCCGGATCCGCGTACACGTCGAAGCGGTCGGGCGCCGTCGGGTCCGCCGCGGGCTGGATCAGGCGGCCGCCGAGGGCGAGCACGCGCTCGCGGCCCTCGTCGAGGTCGTCGACGTAGAGGTCGAGATGCAGCTGCATCTGCTGGCGCGGGCCCTCGCCCGGCCACACCGGCGGCACGAAGTCGGGCGCGAGCTGGAACCCGAGGCGCCACTCGCCGTCCACGCGGACGCTGTGCCAGTCGTCCTCCGCGTCGACCTCTCCGCCGAGGAGGCCGGCCCAGAAGGCGCTCTCCGCGGCGAGGTCCGGTGCGTCGAACACGGTGATGGTGCGGCGGATCCTCATGGACAGCTCCTTCTCTCGTCGTCGAGCGGTGCTGTCAGCCTGCCACGGGGAGGCGGACGGGGGACGTCGCGGGGCGTCCGCCGACGGCGCTTCGGAGCGTCGCCCGGCGGCCGGCGCGGAGGGCGCGGTGCGCGCGCAGGGGCGCGAGCGCGCTCGCGGTGTACGTGCCTGCGGCGGCGGGGGCCCGGCCGGCGTAGGAGCCGGGGAGCGGCATCCCGGGCTCAGTGCCGGTGTAGGTGCCGGGCGCGCGGCGGGCGGTGGGGGAGCTCACGTAGGAGCCGGCGGTGCGTGCGGTGGTCATGGCGGTTCTCTCCGGTGCGGGTGGTGCGGGCGGGCGGTGCGGAAGGGGAGGGCGGCCCGACGCGGGTCGGGCCGCCCGGGGATCAGCGGCGGAGGAAGCCGAGGATCGCGTCGTTGACCTCGTCGGCGTGGGTCCAGAGCATGCCGTGGGGCGCGCCCTCGATCTCGACGTACTCGGCGGCGGGCAGCGCCTTGTGGAACTCGCGGCCCGTGGAGTCGATGGGGAGGATGTTGTCCGCCGTGCCGTGCACGATGAGCGACGGGACGTCGATCCGCGCCACGTCGGCCCGGAAGTCGGTGAGCCAGGTGGGCTGGGCCCAGACGGACGCGTACGGCGACGCCGCGTAGGCGAGCGCCTTGTTCGCCTCGAGGGCCTCGGGGCTGAGGCGCGTGCCGAGGTTCTCGTCGGTGTTGAAGAAGCCGTCGAAGAAGCTCGTGAAGAACGCGTAGCGGTCGGCGACGACGGACTCGCGGAGGCCGTCGAACACCGACTGGGGCACGCCGGCCGGGTTGTCGTCGTCCTGCAGCAGGAACGGCTCGAGCGATCCGAGGAAGACGGCCTTGGCGATGCGGTCGGAGCCGTAGGTGCCGAGGTAGCGGCCGACCTCGCCCGTGCCCATCGAGAAGCCGGCGAGCACGACGTCGTGGAGGTCCAGGGCCTCGAGCACGGCCTTCAGGTCCGCCGCGTACGTGTCGTAGTCGTGGCCGACGGTGGGCTTCGAGGAGCGCCCGAAGCCGCGGCGGTCGTAGGTCACGACGCGGTACCCGGCGTCGAGGAGCGCGGCGGTCTGCTTCTCCCACGAGGATCCGTCGAGCGGGTAGCCGTGGATCAGCACGACCGGCTGCCCCTGGCCGTGGTCCTCGACGTACAGCTCGATGTCGGTGGCGTTCTCGGTGCCGACGGTGACGAATGACATGGATCCTCCTGGTCGCGATGAGGGAGAACGTGCGTTCTCCCGTGGTGGCCACGCTATGGGAACGATCGTTCTCTGTCAATTAGGATGGGTCCATGGACGCCGACGCGACGCGGGACCTCATCATCGGGACGGCGGACGGCCTCTACTACTCCCGGGGCATCCAGGCCGTGGGGATGGACGACCTCCGTGCGACCTCCGGCGTCTCGCTCAAGCGGCTCTACGCCCTGTTCCCCTCGAAGGAGGCCATCGTGCTGGCGGTGCTCGAGCACCGGCACGCGATGTGGACTACGGGGGTCGAGGCCCAGGTCGCCGCGGCGTCCGGTCCGGTCGAGCGCCTGCTCGCGCTGTACGACTACCTCTCCGAGTGGTTCGACACCGACAGCTTCCGCGGCTGCGGCTTCATCAACGCGTTCGGCGAGCTCGGGGCCGTGTCGCCGCGGGTCGCGGACGCCGCCCGCGCTCACAAGGCGTCGTTCCAGGAGTACGTGGCCGAGCTGGTCGCGGACGCCGGCGGCACCCCGGACCTCGCGGCGCAGCTCGCGATCCTCGCGGAGGGCGCCCAGACCACGGCGGCCATCAGCGGCTCGAGCGCGCCCGCCGCGCAGGCCAGGCGGGCGGCCTCGCTCCTCATCGCCGCGCAGACCTGATCGCCCGGTCGCGGATCCGTCGCCCGCGCCCCTGGGATCCGGACCCCGACCGACGGTAGGTTTGGTGGCACGGCGCCTCTCGCGCCGGTCGAACCCTGCGGGCATCGTGGCTCAGCCGTCCAGACGCGACGGCGGGAGCGTGCGGTGGCCGTCGGGCCACCAGTCACCCTCCTGAAAGGAGCGACCATGACCGCCCCCTCCGTCCAGCTCTACACGGTCCGCGACGCTGTCTCCGCGGACCTGCAGGGCGCCGTCGCCCGCGTCGCCGAGATCGGCTACACGCAGGTCGAGCCGTACGCGTTCGTCGAGCGCGCCGACGAGTTCGCCACCGCGTTCGCGGCGTCCGGCGTCACCGCGCCCTCCGGCCACGCGCCCGTCATCGACGGTGACGACGACCAGGCCTCCCGCACCTTCGACGCCGCCGCGAAGCTCGGGATCCAGACGGTCATCGACCCGTTCATCCCCTCGGAGCGCTGGCAGACCGCCGACGACGCGCACCGCATCGCCGACCGCGTCAACGAGCTGCAGGTGCAGGCCGCCGCGCGCGGGCTCGCCTTCGGGTACCACAACCACCAGTGGGAGTTCGCGAACAAGGTCGACGGGCGCCCCGTCTACGAGCTCTTCGTCGAGCGCCTCGACGCCGACGTCGTGCTCGAGCTCGACACCTTCTGGTCGACCGTCGGCGGCATGGACACGCCCGCCCTCCTCCGCCAGCTCGGCGACCGCGTGCAGTTCCTGCACGTGAAGGACGGCAAGATCTCCGACGCCATCGCGAACGTGCTGCCGAGCGCCGAGTCCGCGCTCGTCGTGCCCCCGGAGCTCGCGCAGGCCTTCAAGATGCAGGAGCCCGCCGGGCAGGGCGACGTCGACGTCGCCGCCGTGCTGGCCGCCGCACCGCACGCGCTGCGCGTCGTCGAGTTCGACGACTACGCCGGCGACGTCTTCGACGGCATCGCGGCGTCCTTCGCCTGGCTGCAGGAGAACGACAAGTGACCGGCGGCACCGGCCGCGTCGGCGTCGGCGTCATCGGCGCGGGCGTCATCTCGGGCACCTACCTGGAGAACATGACGGCGTTCCCCGACCTCGAGGTCCTGTTCGTCGCCGACATCGACCTCGATCGCGCCCGCTCGCGCGCCGAGGAGCACGGCGTGCCGAACCACGGCACCGTCGACGAGCTCCTCGCCATGGACGAGATCGAGATCGTCGTGAACCTCACGCTGCCCGCCACGCACGCGGAGGTCGGCCGCCGGATCGTCGCGGCCGGCAAGCACGTGTGGAGCGAGAAGCCGCTGGCGCTGGACCACGAGT